>JAOAIM010000005.1 GCA_026414705.1 Verrucomicrobiia bacterium
ATCGCCCGGGGCGTGCCGCCGGAAAACATTCTGGCCGTGACCTTCACCAACAAGGCCGCGCGCGAGATGCGCGAACGGGTGAGGGCGCTGTTGCCGAAGTTGGGCGGGCGCGCGTCGAGCGCAACCCGGGGCGCACGCGCCGGGTCGGTGGACGGCGCGGGTCAGCCGACGATTTGCACATTTCATTCGCTGTGCGTGCGGATTTTGCGTCGGCACATTGCCCGGCTGGGTTACAAGCCGAATTTCGTCATTTACGACGAAAGCGATCAACTCGGCGTGGTACGGCGGATTTTGGCGGGGATTTCGAGTCGGGGCGAGAAGGCCGACCCTGCGGCGGTGCTGGCGATGCTGAGCCGGTTGCGCAACGGCGGGCAGGGCGCGGCCATGTTCGGCGACGCGCACACGCGCGCGCTGGCCGAGCACATCCTGGGGCGCTACCAGGCGGCGTTGCGCGCGTGCAACGCGGTGGATTTTGACGACCTGCTGTTGCTGACGTTGCGATTATTCGAAGCGCATCCCGACGTGCTGGAGGCCTGCCGGGCGCAGTATCGGCACGTGATGGTGGACGAGTATCAGGACACCAACGCGGCGCAGTTCCGGTTGTTGCTGGCGCTGGCCCGGAAGCATCGCAACCTGTGCGTGGTGGGGGATGACGACCAGAGCATCTACGGCTGGCGCGGCGCCGAAATCGCCAACCTGCTCGACCTGGAAAAACATTTTCCCGACGTGCGCGTGATCAAGCTGGAGCAAAATTATCGCTCGACGAACACGATTCTGGCGGCGGCGAACGCGTTGATTCAGCACAACGCGCGGCGACGCGCCAAGCGGTTGTGGTCGCAGAAGGGCGAGGGCGCGAAAATTCGGTTGCAGTGCTGCGAGAACGAGGATGCGGAGGCGCGCGCGGTGGTGGAACGGATGGAACTGGCGCGGATGGCCGAGCGGGTGCCGTGGTCGGCGCACGCGGTGCTGTTTCGCACCAATCAGCAGGCGCGTCCGTTGGAAACGGCGTTGCGGCGGGCGCGGATTCCGTATCGGGTGGTGGGGGGCTCGAGCTGGTTCGACCGGCGCGAGGTGCGCGACGTTCTGGCGTGGCTCAAGGTGTTGGTGAATCCCGATGACGAGGCGAGCCTGTTGCGGATCGCCAACGTGCCGGCGCGCGGCCTGAGCGAGGCGACGCTGGAACGGTTGCTGGCGTTGAGCCACGAGCGGGGCATGACCGTGTTTGCCGCGATGAAAATGCCCGCGGTGACGGCAAACTTTCCGGCGCGCACCGGCGAGTGCATCGGGGCGTTCGTGGCGCTGGTCGAACGGGCGCGGGCGGAGCTGGCGCGCGGCGGCCGGGGCGCGGTCGGCGCCGGCGCCATGCCATCGGCAAATTCGTTGTCCGCGTGGGTGGACGGTTTCCTGGAGCGAATCGGTTACTACGCCGATCTGCGGCGTTGGGAGAAGGACGCCGAAACGGCCGAAAACCGCGTGCGGAATCTGAAGGATTTGATCGCGGGAATGGAAACGGTGCGTCCGCCGGGCGCGTCATGGATCGAGGGCGTGCAGCAGTTTTTGGAGGAGGTGAGCCTGGAGACGGATCGTGAAGAGGAGGAGGAGCCGGGTCGGGACGCGGTGACGTTGATCACGATGCACAGTTGCAAGGGGCTGGAGTTTCGGCGGGTGCACATTGTGGGGATGGAGGAGGGGCTGTTGCCGCACGCGCGGGCGCGGGTCGAGGGCACGCTGGAGGAGGAGCGGCGGCTCTTTTACGTGGCGATCACGCGGGCGATGGAGTCGGTGTGCATCAGCCACTGCGCGGCGCGGCGCAAATTCGGCCAACTGACGCCGTGTCGGCCCTCGCCGTTTTTGAAAGAGTTGCCGCCGGAGCTGGTGGAGACGGGCGACGCGGCATCGAGCCGTCCGGTGACGGCGGAAGCGGGTCGGCGGTTGTTCGAGTCGCTGCGCGAGTCGGTGCGCTGAGGGGTCTCGGCCCGGTTGCAGGGCGGCGGTCAGGCGGCGTTCTTTTTGGGGGCGGATGCGCCGGTGTTTTTGCGCTGGTGCAGGGGCACGTAGTGTTGGAGGGTCGGGCCGATGTAAATCTGGCGGGGTCGGTAGATGCGGCTCTTGGGGTCTTCGGCGATTTCCTTGTAGTTGGCGATCCAGCCGGGCATGCGCCCGATGGCGAAGATGACGGGGAACATTTCGATGGGGATGCCGATGGCGCGCATGATGATGCCGCTGTAAAAGTCCACGTTGGGATAGAGCTTGCGCTCGATGAAGTAGGGGTCTTTGAGGGCGGTTTCCTCCAGGTGTTTGGCGACGTCGAGCAACGGGTCGGAGATTTGGAGCACGTTGAGGAGGTTGTCGCAGGCCTGTTTGATGATTTTGGCGCGGGGGTCGTAGTTTTTGTAAACGCGGTGGCCGAAGCCCATGAGCCGTTTGCCGGAGGACTTGTCCTTGACGGCGGTGATGAACCTGGAGCCGTCGTCGCCGGAGCGGTGGATTTCCTCGAGCATTTCGACGACGGCCTGGTTGGCGCCGCCGTGGAGCGGTCCCCAGAGGGCGCAGACGCCCGCGGCGGCAGAGGCGAAGAGGTTGGCCTGGCTGGAAGCGACCATGCGCACGGTGGCGGTGGAGCAGTTTTGCTCGTGGTCGGCATGGAGCAGGAAAATCAGGTCCAGCGCGCGCACGACCTCGGGTTTGATCTCGTAGTCCTCGTAGGGCATCGAGAACATCATGTGCAGGAAGTTGGCGGTGTATTTGTAGGCGCTCTTGGGATAGATGATCGGCAGGCCGCGGGATTTGCGGTAGGAGAAGGCGGCGATGGTGCGCACCTGGGAGATGAGTCGCGCGGCGTGGAGGTCAAAGCGCCCGTTGTCGAAGCGCTGCATGAGGGTGGGATCAAAGCAACTGGCGGCGTTGATCATCGCCGAGAGGATCGCCATCGGATGCGCATGCGGCGGGAAACCCTCGAAGTGGTATTTGAGGTCCTCGTGGAGGATCGCGTTTTCGGTGAGCAAATCGGAGAAGCGTTTCAACTCGGCGCGGGTGGGCAGGTGGCCGTAGATGATGAGAAAGGCCGTTTCGATGAAGGTGGATTTTTCGGCGAGCTCCTCGATGGGGATGCCGCGATAGCGCAGGATGCCGCGCTCGCCGTCAATGAAGGTGATGGCACTTTTGCAGGAGCCGGTGTTGGCGTAGCCGTCGTCGAGCGTGATGTAACCGGTGAGATTGCGCAGGTTGGAGATGTCAATGGCCTTCTCGTGTTCGCTGCCCTCCACCGTCGGCAGGGAATAGACCTTGCCGTCCAGTTCCAGTTTGGCCTCGGTGCTCATGTGCAGACCCTTCAAACGTTTCAGCAGTTTGGGCGAGCGGCGACAACGCGCAAGGGCAAACCGGCGACAAAGCGCGGGTTTTGCGCGCGAGCAACGGGCGCGAGACGCGCCTTGCTCACCGCTTGAGGTTCTCGGGATTGAGCGGTCGCAGATCGCGGGGCACAAACAACCCGTCCTTGCGAATCAGTTCGCCGTCGAACCAGATTTCGCCGCCGCCCCAGTCCTTGCGCTGGATGAGCACCATGTCCCAGTGCACGGCGCTGCGGTTGCCGTTGTCGCACTCGGCGTAGGCCTGGCCGGGCGTCAGGTGCAGCGAGCCGGCGATTTTTTCATCAAAGAGAATGTCGCACATCGGCTGGAGGATGTAGGGGTTGAAGCCCAGGGAGAACTCGCCCGTGTAGCGCGCGCCCGGGTCGGTGTCGAGAATCTCGTTGAGCTTGCGCGTGTGGTTGCTGGTGGCCTCGACGATTTTGCCGTCCTTGAACACCAGCCGCACGTTTTCAAAGCGCGTGCCGGAGTAGATCGTTGGCGCGTTGAATTGAATGACGCCGTTGACGGAGTTTTTGACCGGGCAGGAAAAGACCTCGCCGTCGGGGATGTTGAGTTTGCCGTCGCACATTTTGGCGCCGATGCCCTTGATGCTGAAGGTCAGGTCGGTGCCCGGGCCTTTGATGTGGACGCGGTCGGCGCGTTTCATGCGCTTCCAGAGCGGAATCATGGCGCGGGCCATCCGGCGGTAATCCATCGTGCAGACGTCGAAGTAGAGGTTCTCGAAGGCCTCGGTGCTCATGCCCGCGCTCTGGGCCAGGCCGGGCGTGGGCCAGCGCAACACGCACCAGCGGGTTTTGTTCACGCGCCAGTCGAGCACCGGGCGGGTGACGCGCGAGAACAGGGCCATGCGCTCGGACGGCACGTCGGAATTTTCGTTCATGTTGGCCGAACCGCGCACGGCGATGTAGGCCTGCATTTTCTTCATGCGGAACAGTTCCACGTCGCGCACCAGCGTGGCGTGTTTGGGATCGGTCTGGCGCAACAGTTCGCGGCTGACGCGGGTGTGGCGCACCTCGACCAGCGGCGTGCCGCCGGCGGCGCGCACCGCCCGGATCAACTCCACCGTGAACTCGTCGGGCACTTCAATCATGTCCAGCAACACGCGGTCGCCCCGGCGGATGCGGGTGGAGTAATTGACGAGGAGTCTGGCGAGTTTGGTGTAACGCGGATCGTTCATGGCGCGGCGAGCCTAGCAGACGCGTCCGATTTGCAAATCTCCGAATCGCGCCGGGCCGCGCGCCGTGAAGCCGGGGCGCGCTCGGGTCGGAGACGCCTGGATGCGTCGGTTTGGCGGCGTGGCACGGCGGCGCCGTTGGGGTGGAAAAGAGGCTTGAACGGGTCTGGCGGCTTGACTAGGTGAATTTGCGCCGGGCCGTCGCGACGTCGTTTGGACGGGCGGCGTTCCCGGGTCGTTGCGCATGGCGACCGAACCGGAAGGATTGACCGCGCCACCGCGCGCCAATGTGCTGGGCGTGGGGGTGAGCGCCATCAACATGGACATGGCGCTGCGCCGCATTGCCCACGCTCTGGAGACGCGCACCAAGGGTTACATCTGCGTCACCGGCGTCCACGGCGTGAGCGAGGCGCAGCGCGACCGGACGTTTCGCACCATTCTTAATCGCGCATTTCTCAACACGCCCGACGGGATGCCGATGGTCTGGGTGGGCCGGTTGCAGGGCCATCGCCAGATGGCGCGCGTTTATGGGCCGGACCTGATGCTGGCGGTGTGCGAATACACGGCGGCGCGCGGTCACACGCATTTCCTCTACGGCGGGGCGGAGGGCGTGGCGCCCGAGCTGCGGCGGCGATTGGAGGAGCGGTTTCCCGGTCTCAAAATCGTGGGCACCTACACGCCGCCGTTCCGTCCGCTCAGCGCAGCGGAAGCCGAGGACCTGGTGCGGCGCGTGGCACGGGTCAAACCGGACATTGTCTGGGTGGGCCTGAGCACGCCCAAACAGGAACGGTTCATGGCGGAGTTCTGGCGACGGCTGGACGCGACGCTGCTCATTGGCGTGGGCGCGGCGTTTGATTTCCACGCCGGTCGCGTGCGGCAGGCGCCGCGCTGGATGCAGCAGAGCGGGCTGGAGTGGTTTTTCCGGCTCTGCTGCGAGCCGCGTCGGCTCTGGCGGCGCTATCTCAAGAACAATCCGCTCTTCATCGCGCGGATCGTCGGCCAGTTCACCGGTCTGCGGCGTTATTCGCTCGACGAGGTTTAAGAGCGCCATCCGCTCGCCCACCTTGCGGCCAGCCGACCGGAGGAGTGCAAGCCAGCCGGTTGGAAACCGTGGCTTCGAGCCGGGCGCGCGCAGACCCACGCTTTGCTGTGCGAAAGGTTCAGGTTAGGGTTGGCGCATGGCGCTGGTGCGCATTTTGGTGGACGGCTACAGCCTGTTGCACGCCTGGCCGCAACTGGCGCGCGGTCAGCCCCGTCACACCGCGGCCGCGCGTGAGGAACTCATCCGCGTGCTGGCGCGGTATCAGGACGCCGCCGGCACGCCGGTCACGGTGGTGTTCGACGGGCCGCGCAGCGCGCGCCGCCTTTCCATGCCGGAGGACGTTCAACCAATCGAAGTGCTCTTCTCCGGGGCTGGCCGCACTGCTGACGATCTGATTGAACGGGCTGTGCACCGGTTTCAGCCCTTTGGCGAAGTGCTGGTGGTGACCGACGACATCGCCGAACGCGACCTGGTCATCGGCATGGGCGGATCGGCCTGGCCGTGCGCCACGTTCATCGCCGAGATCGAAAACGCCTTCCGGCAACTCGACCAGACCCTGCAGCGGCACAACCGCCGTGAACAGGCGCGCTTCCGACACGGCAAATGAATCCCGCTTGCGCTTTCATCGGGTTGCGTCAACTACGCGGTCGGGCCGCGTGGCCGGCGGAATTTGGCGGCCGGGCATGGATTGGCCTGCTGGCAGCGTGGGGCTTGGGCGCGGTGTCCGTGTGGCTGCCGGCGCAGTCGTTGCCGCCGGGCCCGCCGGGACGATACCTGTTGGTGGTGGAAACGTCGGAGGCGATGCGCCCGCGGGCAGCGGCGGCGTTGCGAGTGATGGAAACGCTGCTGGTCTCCGGGATGCATGGCCAGTTTCGCGCCGGCGACACGCTCGGCGTTTGGACCTACAACGACGACCTGCACGCGGGCGAGTTGCCGCTGCAAGTGTGGACGCCGCAAACCGAGCGACTCGTGGCCAGCAACGTGGTGGCGTTTCTCAGGGAGCGACCGTTTGAAAAAGCCGCGCGTCTGGCCGTGGTCTGGCCTGACGTGGAGGAGCTGGTGCGGGAGTCCCCGAGGCTGACCGTCGTTTGGGTGACCAGCGGCAGCGAGCCGTGCAGCGGCACGCCCTACGACGCGCAGATCAACGAGTTTTTCAACCGGAACGGGCGCGGTCAGAGCGCCAGTCGCATGCCGTTTGTCATCGTGCTGCGCGCGCAACAGGGTGCGTTCTGCGGGGTCACGCTCAACCTCGCGCCGTGGCCGGTGTTGTTGCCGTCGTTCCCGCCCTGGGTCGCCCGCGCCAAACCGGCCGAACCGCCTCCGGCACCCAAACCGCTTGAAACCAGGTCCGCCGAAGCCCGGCCCGTCGAAAAACCGCACTTGCCGTCTGCTCCGGCCGGTCGCACCGAGCCGATCGTGCGCCCGCCGCTGATCATCGTGGGCAAAAAGGACGAACCGTCGCCGCCGGCACCGCCCGCCGGCACAACGTCGGCCACGGCTGCGGGCCCGGCACCAACCGCCGAAACAAAATCCGCAGGGTCAACGGCGACGCCCGAAGTTGAACACGTCCTGGCCGCTGCGCCCGTCGAACCCGTACCCAAACCAGAGGCGGCAGTGCCGCCCCCACTTGCAGCGGCGCCGACCGTCCCGGCCCCGGCGCAGGTCTCGGCGCCGGCGACACCCGAACAAAAACCTCCCGACGCGGGCGCGGCTTCCGGGTCAACCGCCGTGGCTTCGAAGAACGTTGCAGCCGTCGAAACGCCCGTGCGCCCTGTAACCGTTCCGCCGCCGGAGGAAACGCCGGGGGCCAAGCTGATGCCGGTTGAGCCGCCGCCGACCTCGCAACCGGCTACTCCGATGCCGGCGCCGACACCGGGCGCGCCAGCGATGGCGACCGCGACCCCGGCAGGAGCGCCGCGCAGCATGTGGTGGGTTTGGGCTGCGGGCGGGGTTTGCGTGGCGGGCGCGCTGGCGCTGTGGGTGTGGATTCGCCCTTCACGCGCGTCGCCCCGCGCCAGTCTCATCACCCGCTCGCTTGAAGCGCATCGCCGTCCACCGCGCGAGTGATGCGGCTGGGGCCGGGCTCGGGCGCACGGATGGGCTTGCGTGGCGCTGGTTCGGGTGATTTTTCCCGGCAGAATCGCAAACCGCCTTGACGCCACGGGCGCGTTGTTTCAATTAGCACGCGATGAAGATTCGCGGGCTATCGCGTCGCCAGTTTCTGCGTCGCGCCGGACAGGCGACTTCGGGGATTGCGGTTGGGCTGGCGCTGCCCAATGTGTTTTTGAACCGGACGCGCGCGGCCACGGGGGAGAATCCTTCCGAATGGGTGCGGGTGGGGTTCATCGGTGTGGGCGCGCAGGGATTGAGCAATCTCAACGCGCTGATGAAACACGCCGTGGCGGTGTGCGACGTGGATCGCAACCGGCTGGCGGCGGCGGCCGAGCGGGTTCAAAAGGCTCGCGGCGGCGAATGCAAAACCTTCACCGATTACCGGAAGCTGCTGGAGGACCCGTCCATTGACGCGGTGTGCATCAGCACGCCGGATCACTGGCACGCGCTGCAAACCATTCACGCCTGCCAGGCGGGCAAGGACGTGTATTGCGAGAAGCCGCTGACGCTGACGATTCGCGAGGGGCAGGTGGTAGTGGCGATTGCGCAACGCACGGGTCGCATCGTTCAAACCGGCAGTCAGCAACGCTCCGACGCGCGATTTCGGCGCGCGTGCGAACTGCTGCGGTCCGGTTACCTGGGCCGGATCGGCAGCGTCGAGGTCGGCCTGCCCGGGCCGAATTACGCCGAACGCGCCCGCCCGTTGCGGGTGCCGGACAGCGCGCCGCCGCCCGAGCTGGACTACGACATGTGGCTCGGCCCCGCGCCGTGGCGGCCCTACAACGCAAACCGCGTTCACTACCTGTTCCGTTTCTTCTGGGACTATTCCGGCGGTCAAATGACCAACTGGGGCGCGCACCATTTGGACATCGTTCAATGGGCGCTCGACATGGACGCCGGCGGGCCCTGCCGCGCCGAGGGCTACGCGACGTATCATCCCGACGGCCTCTTCGAAACACCGCTGACGTTCGAGGCCAGTTACGAATATCCCGGTGGAGTGCGGGTGACGGTTCACAGTCCGCATCCGGGCGGACTTTCGGGTTGCCGGTTTGTTTGTGAAAAGGGCGTGCTGCGGGTAGGTCGGGGTGTGCTGGAAACCGAGCCGGAAGAGTTGCTGGCCAATGCGCCGGCCGAACTTCCCGTGCGCCTTTACGAGAGCAAACAACACCATCAGAACTGGATCGAGTGCATCAAAACGCGCCGGGCGCCGATTTGCGATGCGCATGTCGGGCATCGCTCCGTGACGGTGTGTCACCTGGGCAACATTGCCGTCCGCAGCGGTCGGGTGGTGCGTTGGGATGCACGAGCCGAGCGGATCGTCGGTGACGCGAAACTGGCGGCGTGGCTCGACAAACCCTATCGCCCGCCGTGGAAGCTGCCGGAGGTTTGACGCGCGGCGTGGGGCGGCGGCTTCAGTCCACGCGCACCTCGGCCCGGGCGCGGGCCAGTTCGAGGGCTTGCGAAATATCGAGAATTTTCAGGACGTTGAGGTAATCCGGGCCTTCGCGGTGTGAAGCGGGCAGGCGCGCCAGCTCCAGGCGGCGGACCGACGGTTCAAAGAGCGCGGCGTAGAGGGCGTTGACGCCCATCGTGCCGCGCGCGCGCAACGTCAGGGTCAGTGCTTCCGCGCCGGTGGCCTGGTGTGCGGCCGTCACGGCGCGGCGAATGTCCCACACGCGCATTCCGTCGAGCGTCTGGCCCAACAGCATGAAGCGGCGACGGATTTGGGTGCGGCGCTTTTCGTCGCCCGTCCACGCGGTCGGCCCGATGCCGCGCGGGGCGACAAATGCCAGGGCGTCGGCGAGCGAGAGCCGGTTTTTCAACTCGCCAAACGCCGCGGCATCGGCGGCGGGCGCGTTGGCTTCGGCCAGCAGTTCAAGCGTCAGCTCAGGCTCGAATTCGGTGCGAAGGGCGGCGAGCCAGCGCGGCCAGTCCTCTTCGTCGAGCACGTCCAGAGTGATGGAGCGGGGTTGCGGCGCGGCGGCGGTGTCGAGCAGGAACAATCGCAGGCGCACGTGGGGTTGGCTGGTGAAATCCCAGGCGCGCAGGCGCAGGCCGTCGCGCTGGGCCGTGAAGGCAGGAGTCAGATGCAACGGGGTGTCGGTCGGCGGCCAGGCATTGAAACTTTTCTCCTGCAACCGGGCGAGAATGGTTTGGCGTTGGGGGAGGATCGGCTCGCCGTCGGGTTCGGCGTGCGGCACGAAGGTTTCGTGGATGCGGGTGTTGATCTGGTCGGCGGGCAGGGTGTCGAAGACCTTGAGTTGCTCCGGTTCAAAGAACGGCTTCGCCGCCATTTCAATGAGCGGGTCTTGTTGTTTGAGGAAGCGGTTGAACCAGCGGAAGACGGGCAGTTGGAGGTCCTGGGTGTCGTCGTGCGGGCCTTCGGTGATGAGCAGGCCCAGGTGGTTGGTGGCGCGATGCAGCGCGTAGATGCGGCGCACCTGCTCGTGCACGCGCAGCACGCCGTCGAGGGGGAAGATGCGGTCCTTGTCGGAGTTGGCGATGAGCAGCGGGCGCGGCGCCAGCAGGGCGGCCAGTTGCGGGAAATCCCAACGGTAGGTGTTGACGAAATACATGCAGTCGCAATGGCCCTCGACGCAGCCGTCCACGACGTGGTTGTGCAGGTCGGTGATGCCGGCGACGGGCGCGGCGACTTTGACGCGGTCATCGAGGGCCGCGACCATCCAGGTGTAGGCGCCGCCGCCCGAACGACCGGTCATGCCAATGCGTTCGGGGTCCACCTCCGGGCGCGAGACCAGGTAGTCGAGCGCGCGGAGGCAACACCAGGTTTCCACCCCGCCCGGCGTGTAACCGCGGGCGTTCCACCACCACAGGCGATGGCTGTAGGTGCCGTGATGAAGGCCCTGAATTTCGCCCCCGGGCAGGGTGTCGAGCACCAGACAGACGTAGCCGTTGCGGGCGAACCACGCGCCGTGGTGCTGATAGGCGGTTTTGTTGCCGAAGCTGACGCCGTTTTTGACGACGCGCGCGTGGCCACAGGCGTAGAGAATCGCCGGCACGCGGTTGGTGACGGCCCGGGGCAGGTAGAGATTCGCCGTCACGTAAAGTCCGGGCAGGGCCTGGAAATGGAGTTTTTCGACGGCGAAATCCTCGCGTTCGATGCGGCCGGTGACGACGGGCTTGAGGTCGGCGCGTTCGGGCCAGGGCAACAGGCCGAGCATTTCCTGCAACTGTCGGCGGTATTCGGCGCGGCGGGCCTGCCAGTCTTCGAGCGACTGGATTTCGGCGAGGCAGTTGGCGGCCAGTTGGGCGGTTTCGTTGCGGAAGTAGCTGGCGAGTGCGAGGTCGCCGAGCGACATCGGGGCGCGGGGCGCGCCGGGTTTGGGGCCGGGCGTTTGGGTCAGGCCGGGCTGGATTCCCAGAGTGCAAATGGCCAGGGTGAATGCGAGCCGGGCGCGGTTCACGGCCCGAAGCATTGGCGGGGTGGGCAGGGCGGGCAAGTGTTTTGCAAGAGCGTCAGCGTGCGGGACGCGACGCAAGCCGGGCCGTGCGGCGCTTGAACGGGCGGGCCGGATGCGGTTCAATGCCAGGGCATGAGCGCGACGCATCCGCTGACGACGACGGCGTTTGAATTGCCGGGGTTTCGGGTGGTCAAATCCCTCGGAGTGGTGCGCGGCGTGGTGGTGCGCTCGCGCTCGGTCATCGGCAACATTGGCGCGAGTTTTCAGGCGCTGATCGGCGGCAACATCTCGCTCTACACCGAGTTGTGCGAGCGGGCGCGGGCGGAGGCCTTCAACCAGATGCTCGCCCATGCGGGGGAACTGGGCGCCAACGCCGTCATTGGCGTGCGCTACGACGCGACCGAGATTGGCACGGGGATCACGGAGGTGATCTGCTACGGCACGGCGGCGGTGGTGGAACCGGAGGCGCGGGCCGCCTGAGTCGTGCGGCGGCAGGAGACTTTGACGCTTGTGAGCACTGACGCTGGAACGTGACAACGGATCAACGCTTTAACGAGGCAACGCACTGATCATGGCCGGTCACAGCAAATGGGCAAAGGTGCGCCACTTCAAGGGCGCGATTGACGCCAAGCGCGGGAAAATTTTTTCCAAGCTGGCGCGGGAAATCATGATCGCCGTCAAGCAGGGCGGGGGCGACCCGGACATGAATCCGCGGTTGCGGATGGTGTTGCTCAAGTGCCGGACCGCGAACATGCCCAAGGACAACATCGAGCGGGCGATCAAGAAGGGGCTGGGGGCGGACGGTGGCGCGGAAAATTTTGAGGAACTGACCTACGAGGTGTTTGCGCCCGGGGGCGTGGGCCTGCTGGTGGAGGTGAACACCGACAACCGCAACCGCACCGCCGCCGAAATCCGCAGCCTGGTCACGCGCGCGGGGGGCACGATGGCCACGCCCGGCTCGGTGCGGCGGCTCTTTCACCGCAAGGGCCAGATCATTGTCGCGCGCGAGGCGGCCAGTGAAGAGGCGTTGATGGAACTGGCGCTGGAAGCCGGGGCGGAGGATTTCAAGACCGACGCGCAGGGCTACGAGATCATCACCGACCCGGCGCACTTTGAGGCGGTGCACAAACAGATCGAGGCGCGCGGCATCAAATGCGAAGCGGCGGAGGTGACCGAGCTGCCGATCACGACCGTGCCGGTGAACAACGCCCAGGACGCGGCGGCGGTGAGCAAACTCATCGAGGCGCTGGAAGAGCACGACGACGTGAAGGAGGTCTTCAGCAACGCGGACCTGCCCGAATGAGCGGCCTGACATCCAGCGTTTCGGATCGCCGGGCGGCTCGCCCGGCGCAATGAACCCGCTCCGCGAAGACACGTTTTTCGGTCGGCTGCTCTCCGGGTTGGCGGCAGCGGTGTGCCGGCATCCGCGCTGGTTTGTCGGGCCGCAGTTGGGGTTGTTTGCGCTGTGCGTTTTCTACCCCGCCCCCGAACTGCAGTTCGACACCAGCCGCAACAACCTCGTCGGGGCCGACAAGAAGTATCACCAGAACTTCCTCCGGTTCAAAAGGGAGTTCCCCACGCAGGACGACCTGGTGGTGGTCGTGGAGAGCGAGGACCCGGAGAAGAATCGCCAGTTCATCGAGCGGCTGGGGGCGAAGATCGAGGCGGCGCGCATCCGGCTGCCCGCCCCAAACGGTTCGGGCGCGAGCATCGAGACGAACCTGTTCAACCACATCTTCTACAAGGGCGACCTGAAACTGCTCGGATCGAAGGCGCTGTTGTTTGTTTCGGAACCCGAGCTGGCGGCGCTTCGGGATCAACTGCGGGACTACCGCCCGTTTCTGGACGAGTTCGCGCAGACCACGAACCTGGTTTCGCTTTTTGAAATGATTAATCGCCAGTTTCGCGCGGCGCGCCCGGAGGCCGAAGCGCAGAACGAACGCCTGGTACAAATGATTCCGGCGCTGGAGCGGATCGTGACGCAGGCCACCGCCAGCCTGCGCCGGGCGGGCGTGCCGCCCTCACCGGGTGTGTTTGCGCTTTTTGGCGACCACGACAAGGCGGCGCAGAGCGTCTATCTGACGTTTGCCGGGGGGCGCATCTGGATCGCGACCGCGCAGGCGCTGACCGAGGAGCTCAACGGCGAGGCGGTGGAGCGGATGCGGCAGTTGGTGGCCGAGACGCGCGTGGAAGTGCCCGGCCTGAACGTGGGGCTGACGGGCGAGCCGGTGCTCGAGCGCGACGAGATGCGTCAGTCCCAAAGGGACACCGCACTGGCGAGCGTCGTGGCCCTGCTGCTGACGGCGGTGATTTTCATCTACGGCTACCAGGAAACCGGTCGCCCGCTCAAAGCGACGCTCTGCCTGGTGGTGGGTGTGGGTTACACGCTGGGATTCGCCACGCTCACGGTCGGGCATTTGAATCTGCTCACGATCACGTTCGTGCCGATTCTCATCGGGTTGGCGATTGATTTTGGGGTGCATCTGGTCACGCGCTACGAGGAGGAGCTGCGTCACGGGCGAACGGAAACCGAGGCGTTGCGACGGGCGATGGTGTTCACGGGGCAGGGAATTTTCACGGGGGCGTTCACGACGGCGGGGGCGTTTCTGGCGATGATGCTGACCGATTTCAAGGGCATTCAAGAGATGGGTTTGATCTGCGGGGCCGGGCTGCTGATCTGCCTGGTGCCGATGCTGACGCTGCTGCCGGTGCTGCTGCTGCGGGGACGGCAGAACGTGCTGGATCATCAACTGGGCGAGCGGCTCAGCCCGCGGGCGCGGATCGAGCAACTGTGGCTGCGGCGGCCGGCGGCGGTGCTGGCGGTCACGGTGACGTTGTGCGCGCTGGCGGCGTTGCAGTTCCGTCGGGTGTATTTCGATTACAACCTCTTGAACATGCAGAGCGAGGGCCTGCCGTCGGTGGTCTTTGAGGAAAAACTCATCAACGCGGCCTCGCCCAATCCGAATGGCGGCGCGACCAACGGCGGCGGCCGTTCGGTGCTGTTCGCCGCCGTGATCACCGATTCGCTGGAGCAGGCGCTGGCGGTGGAGGAACGCGTGCGCGCGCTGCCGTCGGTGGGCGAGGTGGACTCGATCGCGCGTTTCCTGACGGAAAATCAGGAGCAAAAGCTGCGGCTCATCGGCGAGATCAAACAAACGCTCGCGTCGCTGCGGTTTGCGCCGCTGGACCCGCGCCCGGTGAACATCCCGGACCTGAGTCGCACGCTGTGGTCGCTCAACGGTTACGTGGGCCTGGCGCGCGAGGCGGCGCAGAAGGAGGCGCCGGAGGTGGCGGCGCAACTCGACGCGCTGCACGCGGCGGTGGAACGGCTGCGGGTGGAGTTGTTTGCGGGCAGGCCGCGCGAACAGGCCGAGCGGGCGGCGCGGCTGGCGGCGTTTCAGCGCGCGTTGTTTGCCGATTTCCGCGAAACCTTCACGGCGTTGCAGCAGCAGGATGACCGCGGGCGGCTGCGTGTGGAGGATTTGCCGGCGGCGTTGCGCGACCGGTTCATCGGCGTCACCGGCAAGTTCCTCGTGCAGGTGTATCCGCGCAAGAACGTGTGGGAACGCGCGCATCAGGAGGAGTTCATTCGCGAGCTGCGCCGGGCGCTCGACCCGCAGAACACCGGTTCGCCGATCATCACCGGCACGCCGGTGCAACTGCTCGAATACACCACGTTGCTCAAGCGCAGCTACGAGGAGGCGGCGCTTTACGCGCTGGGGGCGATTGCGGTGCTGGTGTTTGTGCATTTCCGCAATCTGCTGGCGGTGGTGCTGGCGCTCTGTCCGGTGGCGGTCGGCTCGGTGTGGCTGGGCGGCGTGATGGGCGCGTTTGGGATCCCGTTCAACCCGGCGAATATCATGACGCTGCCGCTGGTCGTGGGAATCGGCGTGACCAACGGCATCCACATCCTCAACCGCTTCGCGGAGGAGCGCTCGCCGAGCATCCTGGCGCGCAGCACCGGCAAGGCGGTGTTGGTTTCGGGGCTGACGACGATCGCCGGCTTCGGCAGCCTGGTGCTGGCGCGGCATCGGGGCATTGAGAGTCTGGGCTTTGTCATGGCCGTGGGCGTGGCGATGTGCATGATTGCCGGGCTGACGTTCCTGCCCGCGTTGTTGACGTGGGTGCGAGGTGGCAAAAAACAACCCAGTGCCGACAATGCACGATCGACACTGGGTCGGGAGGAACCGAGGTAGCAACCTCAAAAAACCGAGGCCTAACCTCAAGTCTGCCATAACGTTAGGCCCTCGCCCTGCCCCAAGTCAATCCCGAAGTTCGGACAACCGGCGCGCGCGTCGTTCGGGTGCCGGCGATTCAGGGCGCATCTGTCGGGATGGGGAGCGCAAATTCCAGGCGCGTGCGGCTGCCGGTTTGGAGGTTGCGGATTTCCATTTCCTGCAAGTGCCAGCGGCCCCGGACCTTTTTGAAGGATTTGGGAGCGAATTCCTTGAGCTTGCGGTCGAGGGGATCAAAGGCCTCGGCCTGCACGATGCCGCCGGAGTCGAGGTCAATCCAACTGACCACGCGCACGTAACCGTCGGTGGCCGGGCCGGGCCGACGGCTTTCCAAAACGACGCACCACTGGCCGCGGCGCATCTCGCGCCGCAACACTTTTTGGTCGGGCCAGTGCAGAAACTCCAGGCCCAGATCGGCGATCCAAAAGTCCGAGTCTGCAAACGGGCGCATCAATTCGTCACCGCTCAAGGTGCGGCGTTCGGCGGTTTGGCCGTGGTGCGCTTCCAGTTCGTAGCGGTTGGGCGCGTTTGCGCAGTGCGTCACGGTGAGGCGTTCTTGAACCGTGGGAGCGTTGGAGCATGGAGCGTCGGAGCGTGGGGTGTCGGCGCGTGGCCCGTTCGTGAGCGGCAAATCCTGCGGCGCGGCGTTGGTGGGGACGGTTTCATAAACGGTGAGCCAGTGGGTTGGCGTCAGGAGCACCGAGACGCGCACGGGCACCACGGCGCGGAGTTTGCGGCTTTCCCAAATGCGCAGCACGCCGCTCTGGAGGGTGGTTTCGGCGGGTTGCAGCGAGAGGAGTTCGCGCGCCAGCGCGCGGCCTTCCTCGATGGCGGCCTGCTCGGTGGCCGGGGCGTTGGGTGTCGTCGCATGAATATCCCTGGCGGCCCCGCTGGCGGGAGCACACAACACCAGCCAGGCTGCGCCGAGGCTCGCCGAAGAGACGCTTCGGAAAAACCGCCGGAGGCAGACGGCCGCGTCGTCTGCTGAGCGCCGCCGGTTCATTGGGTTTCCAGCGCCAGGCGCAGCGCCTGCGGGATGTCCCGGATGAAATGCGCCCGGATGCGTTGGCGCACCTCAGCGGGCACGTCAAGCCAGTCGGCTTTGTTGGCTTCGGGCAGCACGACGTGTTTGAGACCGTGTCGGGCGGCCGCGAGGACTTTTTCCTTCACCCCGCCCACGCGCAGCACCCGCCCGCGCAAACTGATTTCACCGGTCAACGCGACGTCGGAGCGCACGCGGCGTCGCGCCAGCAGTGAGGCAATGGCCGCAACGATGACGATGCCGGCGCTGGGGCCGTCCTTGGGCGTGGCGCCGGAGGGCACATGGATGTGGATGTCGTGGCGGCTGTAATCGGAGAAGTCCACCCCCAGGGCGTCGGCCTGACTGCGGAGGTAGCTGACCGCCGTCTGGGCGCTTTCCTTCATGACCTCGCCCAGCGAGCCGGTGAGCAGCAACTGGCCCTTGCCGGGCATGCGCGTGGCTTCCACCAGCAACACCTCTCCGCCCGTCGGCGTCCAGGCCAGCCCGGTGGCGATGCCGAATTCGGTGATCTTCTCGGCCGACTGGGCGGCGAAGGGCGGATGGCCCAGTTGAGCCTTGAGCTGGTCCGGGCCGATGCGAATCGGGCCGGTCTGGCCGTCGCGGGAGACGATCTTGCGGACGGCTTTGCGGGCGAGGGCGGCGATTTCGCGCTCCAGTTGGCGCACGCCCGCCTCGCGCGTGTATTCCTGAATGAGCCGGCGCAACGTCGCGTCGGGCAGGACGACTTCGCGCCGGTTCAGCCCGTGTTCGCGCCACTGCCGGGGCACCAGAAAACGTTTGGCGATCTGGAGTTTTTCCGAGTCGGTGTAGCTGGGCAGTTCGATGACTTCGAGCCGGTCGCGCAACGCCGGATGAATCGGGTCAAGCCAGTTGGCGGTGGTGATGAACAGCACTCGCGAGAGGTCGAAGGGCAGTTCGAGGTAATGGTCGCTGAAGGCGTGGTTTTGCTCGGGGTCGAGCACTTCGAGCAACGCCGCCGCCGGGTCGCCCCGGAAGTCCGAGCCCACCTTGTCGAGCTCGTCGAGCATGAACACCGGGTTGCGGCTCTCGACGCGACGTAGCGTTTGAATGATGCGACCGGGCAGCGCGCCCACGTAGGTGCGACGGTGCCCGCGGATTTCGGCCTCGTCCCTCATGCCGCCCAGGGAGATGCGGGCGAACTTGCGGCCCAGCGCGGCCGCGACGCTCCGGCCCAGGGAGGTCTTCCCGACCCCGGGCGGGCCGACCAGACACAGAATCGGGCCCTTGAGGCTTTTGCGGCGTTGGATGACGGCGAGAAATTCCAGCAGGCGGTCCTTGACCTTGGTCAGGCCGAAGTGTTGCGCGTCGAGCACGCGCGCGGCCTCGTCCAGATCGAGCCGGTCTTCGGTTTCCTTCTCCCAGGGCACGGCGAGAATCCATTCGAGGTAGTTGCGCGAGACGGCGTATTCGGCCGCGGCCGGGGGCGTCTGCTGCAACCGTTCCAGTTCGGCGAGCGCGGTTTTGCGCGCCTCGGCCGGCATCGGCGTGGAGTGGATGCGCTCGCGGAGCGATTTGATCTCACCGGCGTTGGGTTCGGATTCGCCCAGTTCGCGCTGGATGGCGCGGAGTTGTTCGCGCAGGAAAAAGTCGCGCTGGGTTTTGGCGATGGAGGAGGCGACGTCGCTCTGGATTTTGGAGCTGAGGGTCAGGACCTCGTGCTCGCGGTTGAGCAGGGGCAGGAGCGTGGCCAGCCGTTCCCGCACCGAGACGGTTTCGAGCAGCTTCTGCCGGTCTTCGAGGCTCAGATTCAAGTTGGCCGCGACCAGGTCGGCGAAGTGGCCGGGGTCTTCGATGTTGAGCGCGGCGATTTTGACGTGCTCCGAGAGGGTGGGCGAGAGCTTGATGATTTCCTGAAACTGGTGCTGCGCGTTGCGCATCATGGCGGCGACCTCGATCGAGTCCTCCTTGAGATCGCGCAGCAGGTGGTAGCGGGCGACCAGATACGGGGCGGTGGCGGTGTATTCGATGATGCGGATGCGCCAGAGGCCCTCAACCAGGATGCGGGCGGTCTGGTCGGGGAACTTCACCATCTTGGCCAGGCGCACCACGCAGCCGACCGGGTAAAGGTCATCGGGCAGCGGGTCGGCGACTTCGGGTCGGCGCTGGAGCACCACGCCCATGAGCCGGTCACCGGCGACCACGTCATCAATGAGTTTGACGCTCGGGCCGGTTTCGACCAGCAGCGGCACGACGTTGCCGGGGAAAAGCACCACATCCGAAAGGCCCAGAATGGGCAGGGTCTCGGGCAGCGCGCGCGAGGAGATGCGCGTGGGCACGTCGGCAACCCCCGGCGCTCCCAGGATGCTGATGAACTCTGTGTCCGGCGACGTCATGGTCGCGTGGTGCTGCAACAACTTAGATGCCGCCGGCGCCGGGAAAGTTCAGGCGAATCAATCGCCCGGGGCGACGGTAACCTTGGTGGTTTGGGGATGCGCTTCGGCGCGCGGCACGTCAATGCGCAGGAACCCGTTGAGATAAGCGGCCCTGGCGCGGCTCAGGTCGTAGCCGGGTGGCAGTTCCAGTTCGCTCTCGAACGGCCCGTAATTGATTTCCATGACCAGAAAATGACACTTGGGCGCGCGACAGCCATCAGGTCGGTTGCCGCTGATTTTGATGCGGTTGCCCTCGACGGTGATTTCGAGGTTTTCGCTGCGCATGCCCGCCAGCTCCACCTTGATCACCAGACCGCTGTCGGTCGCGTAAACGTCGGTGTTGGGCACCCAGTGTCCGTTCGATGAACCCTCCCGGCCGCTGACCGCTGATGCCCGGTTCACGAACAGTGCCGAAGAACTGATTCTGGTCACAGCCATGTTGAGTCAACGTTATCCCACCGCGACGGCATTTGCAAGTTCGACGCTCGCTGTTGATGCCAAAAACTTCAACCACCGGACCCGCTCAGACCCGGGCTCGTCAGGCGCCGGTTGAAATTTGGCGGGTTTGAGCGTGAGGGACGGCGAAGGCGTTGATCTTTCCCCTCAAGTCTTCTCGACAGTCGCGTTGTGCTGCACCGCGCGTCGTTTTCCCTGCACCAACCGCACCGGGGTTGATGAGCAAAATCGGGCGGCGCTGAAACGCATCCGCGCTCTGTGCGATGGGCGCGCCGCGTCGCGGCTCTTCGAGGCACACGGTGAGCGTGACGGCGATTTGGAGTGCGGCGGCTAGTTGCAGCGATCGGTTTGCCGACTGAACGACGGCGAACCCGCAGGCTGGAAGCCTGCGCCACACTCCACGCTCCGACGCTCCATTCGATGTTCGATGTTCAATGTTCGTTGTTCGATGTTTCGCGGGGCGCGCGCACGCGCTCCCTCTCCCAGCGGGAGAGGGCCGGGGTGAGGGAGAACGCGTCGTGGACAAAAGGGTATTCAAATGTTTGCGGGGTCTCACCCTCACCCTGGCCCTCTCCCTCGAGGGAGAGGGAATTGCCCACGCTGCGCGAGGGCAACGCGACCGCCGGTGACGCACGCAGAGCCCTGTTCAAAGTTCAAAGTTCAAGGTTCAAAGTTCAAAGTTTGGTGAGTCGGTGTCGCCGCTTTCGATTCGCCAACTGGAACTCGTCGAGCCCGCGGGCGTGGAAGCCCGCGCTCCACCCTCCATTCGATGTTCGATGTTCAGTGCTCGTTGTTCGATGTTCGCCACTCTGCGGAGCGTTTCACCCTCACCCTGGCCCTCTCCCTCGAGGGAGAGGGAGTTCGCCAAGCCGCCTGCCGCAAGTGCGAGAGCGTTTTGGAGTGCGGAGGCTTGTCGGCGCTGTCGCCCTGTCCGCGCTACCGGCTGTGGAGGTTGTGTCCGTGCGCTGCGCCGGTATAGTCGGACGCAATGAAACGCATGACGCGACGGCAGGTGCTCGACCTCTATTTTCTGGACGCACGTCATAAGCTCATCGAGATCGCGGCGTTCCTCGACCGGGTCGGGCGCGCGAGCGGCCGGGAAGATTTTCGGGCGCGAGCTTTTCGGCGGGCATTGCGCGAGTTGAACGGGCGGGGCAACGACCGCGCCCGGCGCGTGCTGCTGGCCTTCAGCGACCTTACGACGGAGCCGATTCCGAAGGCGACGGCCACGGGCGCATGCGGGGCGGCGGGGGGAGGGGGTTGATGGTTGATCGTTGAGGGTGATGGTGTGCGGGCGTGCATGGCCGCGACCGGAAGACGCGCCACGACCAGGAGCGAGATGAAGAGCGAGATTAAGAGCAAGACTTAAAGGTCGCTGATTGCATGGAATATATCGAACCTCACGCTCACATGGTCAGCCGCGTGACCGACGATTACGAGCGGCTGGCGCTGGCCGGATGCGTCGCAGTGTGCGAGCCGGCCTTCTGGGCCGGCTTTGATCGCGGCGGGCCGGAGGGATTTCACGATTACTTCCGACAACTCACCGAACACGAGCCGAAACGCGCGGCGCGGTTTGGCCTGCGCCATTTCTGCTGGCTCTGCCTCAATCCCAAGGAGGCCGAGGACCTGACGCTTGCCGCGGAGGTGCTGGCGTTGATCCCGCAGTTTCTGGAGCGCCCCAACGTGCTGGGCATCGGCGAAATCGGCCTCAACAAAAATTCCCGCAACGAACTGCGTGTGCTCGAAATGCACGTGGACCTGGCCGCCCGGCACAACCAGCTCATCCTCGTGCACACGCCGCACCTGGAGGACAAGCTCAAGGGCACGCGCCTGATCCTGGACGTGCTCAAGAATGACCGGCGCATCCGTCCGGAGCGCGTCATCATTGATCACGTCGAGGAACACACCGTGAAGCTGGTGCTCGACCGCGGCCATTGGGCGGGCATGACCCTTTACCCGGAAACGAAATGCTCGCCCGCCCGCGCGATTGACATCCTGGAAACCTTCGGCACCGAACGGCTCTGGCTCAACAGCGCGTGCGATTGGGGCGTGAGTGATCCGCTGGCCGTGCCCAAAGCGGCCCTGGAAATGCGCCGTCGCGGCCATCGGCTCGCCGACATCGAACGAGTGCTCTACCACAACCCACGCCGGTTTTTGAGCCAGTGCCCGAAGTTCCGGTTGAGCGCGCCCTGAGCCGCTGGGGCGAGTCGGCCCGCGGGGTACTTGTGAAGGCACGAATCGGACAGATCGGACTGATCCTCGCGCTGGCGCCGGGCATGGCCGGTTGCGCGCATCGGCTCCAGCCGCCGCCCGTCGCGCCGCCCGCCGACCCGCGCGCGCTTCAACGCGCGCCGTTCACCGACCCGGTGACCGGGTTGACCTGGCAACAGGGCGCGATTCGGCGCGGACCGCCCCACCGCCGCGACATCGCGCTGCTGTTCACCGCCCACACCTTTGCCGAGGGCGGCGAGACGATCCTCGACGAACTGGCCCGGCGCGGCGCGAAGGCGTCGTTTTTTCTGACCGGCGAATTTCTCGACACGCCCGAGTTTGCCCCGCTGGTGCGGCGAATGGTTCGCGACGGCCACTACGTGGGCCCGCACTCCGACCGGCATCTGCTCTACTGCAGTTGGGAGCGCGAACCGCAACTGCTGGTCACGCGCGCGCAGTTCCGCGCGGACCTGGCGGCGAACCTGCGCAAACTCGAACGGTTCGGCCTGCGGCGCGCGGTGATCCGGTATTTCGTGCCGCCCTACGAGCATTACACGGCGGACATCGCCACCTGGACGCGCGAGGCGGGCCTGACGCTCATCAGTTTCACGCCGGGCACGCGTTCCACGGCGGATTACACCGGGGAGGCGGACAAGAACTTTGTGCCGACCGACACGATCTTCGAGAGCATCCTGCAACGCGAGCGCGCCGACCCGCACGGTTTGAACGGTTTTTTGTTGTTGCTGCATCTGGGCAGCGGGCCCGGACGCGCCGACAAATTTCACCGGCGGTTTGGAGAGTTGCTCGACGTGCTGGGGGCGCGGGGATACCGGTTTGTGCGCGTGGAGGAACTGCTCGGTGCGTCGTTGTCCGGCACCGCGACGGCGCGCGGCTCCGGCCGTCCGCGTTCCAGCCCGTGAGCGGGACGCGGGCCAAAGCGTCGTTGCGTTCGACGCGCCGACCTGAACAATGCCCGCAGCAATGAGCGCGCGCGTTTCGCGTTTGCGGCAACTGGACTACTCGGTGGTGCAACAGTGCATGCACTGCGGCCTGTGCCTGCCGAGCTGCCCGACCTACGACGCCACCCGGATCGAGCGTCACAGCCCGCGCGGGCGCATCGCCCTGATGCGCGCCATCGCCGACGGCGAACTGGATGTCACGCGCACGTTCGGTGAAGAGATGTATTTCTGCCTGGGTTGCCTGGCGTGCATGAGCGCCTGCCCCGCCGGGGTCAACTACGCCGAACTGTTCGAGCACGCCCGCGCCGCCGTCGAGGAGGAGCGCGCGCTCGACCGCCCGCTGCGCCGCTTCATCCGCGCGCTGACGATTAAATGGTTGTTCATGGACGTGAGCCGGCTGCTGGTGGCCGGGCGCGCGCTGCGGCTCTATCAGGAACTGGGCCTGCAAACGCTGCTCCGGCGCAGCGGCCTGCTGCGGCTTCTGCCGCGAAGGCTTCGCGAACTGGAAGCGATGACGCCCGAAATTCCGCCCGCGTTCTCCGCCGACCTGGTCGCGCCGGTGACGCCGCCCAAGGGGGCGCGCCGGTTTCGCGTGGCCGTGCTCACCGGCTGCGCGCAGGACCTGCTCTTCAGCGAGATCAACCGCGACACCGTGGAGGTGCTCGCCGAGAACGGCTGCGAGGTCGTCACGCCCCCGGCGCAGCACTGCTGCGGTTCGCTGCACGCGCACAACGGCGAGTTGGGTCTGGCCGCCGAGCTGGCCCGGCGCAACCTGGAGCAGTTCCCGCCGGAGGACTTCGACGCCATCATCAGCAACGCCGGGGGCTGCGGGTCGCATCTGAAACATTACGGTCGGCTGCTGGCCGGCGATGCACGCTACCGCGAGCGCGCGCGCTTGTGGGATCGCAAGGTGCGCGATGTTCACGAGTGGCTGGTGGAAATTGGCGCGCGCCCGCCGCGTCCGCCCGCCGACGCCTCACGCACAAGCGCGTGCCGGGTGACCTACCACGAATCCTGCCATCTCTCGCACGGGCAGCGCGTCGTGAGCCAGCCCCGGCAAATTCTGAGCCTGATTCCGAACCTGAAGCTGGTGGATTTGCCGGAGGCGAGCTGGTGCTGCGGCAGCGCGGGCATTTACAACCTCACGCAGCCGGAGATGGCGCGGCGGCTTCTGGAGCGCAAGCTGGCGCACATTCGCTCGACCGGCGCGCAGATCGTGGCCAACGGCAACGCCGGCTGCCTGTTGCAACTGAGGCTCGGAGTGCGGCAGGCGGGCTTGCCCCTGCGCGTGGCGCATCCGGTGAGTTTGCTGGCCGAGGCGTATCGGGCGGAGAAAACTTGAACTTGCCGGTCGCCGTCGCCAGCCTCGCGCCGATGCGTGCGTTTCAAGAGATGATCGAAATGCTGACGCGGCCCGGGGTGATTGCCGTGCTGCGGCTGGGTTCGCGCGAGCAGGTGTTGCCGGTTACGGAAGCGCTGCTGGAGGGTGGCGTGCGCGCGATCGAGGTGACGCTGACCACTCCGGACGCGATTGCGGCCATCGAGGACCTGAACAACCGGCTTGGGGAGCGGGCGCTCATCGGTGCGGGCACGGTCCTCACCCCCACGCAATGCCGCACGGCGCTGGCCTGTGGCGCGCAGTTCATCGTCAGCCCCATTTGCCGGCCTGAATTTTCGCTCATCACCCACGCCGCCAACGCCATCATGATCATGGGCGCCTACACGCCCACCGAGGCCCAGATCGCTTACGAATCCGAGGCCGATTACGTGAAGCTCTTCCCCGCCGAAAAGCTCGGCGTGGATTACATCCGGGCGTTGCGCGGGCCACTGCCGCACTTGAAATTCATCCCAACCGGCGGCGTGGACCTGGACAACATTGCGAGCTTCTTCGAAGCGGGTTGCCCGGCGGTGGGGATTGGCTCGGCGCTGGTGCCCCGCAAGCTGGTCGAAGCGGGCGACTGGGCCGCGCTCACCCAACGCGCCGCTGAATTCGTCCGCGCCGCGCAAAACTCCCGTCGCCCCGCCGGGGATTGATCCGCGCGCGACCGGCCCGCCGGCGCGAAAAGATTTGAATTTGCCCCGGCCCGCGCGGCGTCAGTCCGATTGGCCGGATGTGCCATCACGGGCGCGCTGCGACGCGCCGACCGGCGCGACGGCGATTGGAAAATGAAACCTCGGCCGATTTGTTGGGTTTTGTTCCTGAGCGGGCTGCTCGCCCGAGCCGTTGCGTCCGAACCGCGCCAGGAGTTTTTGCCCCCGCCCCCGCCCGGCACGCGCTGGCAACTGGTCTGGCACGATGAGTTTGACGGTGACGAACTCGATGAGACCAGGTGGAATCGCCTCGGCGACTGGAAGCGGCGCGATGGTTACTGGATGCGGGACGACGCCTTTCTGAGCGGGCGGGGCAGTTTGATTCTGCGCACCACTCGACGCGAGGACCGCTACACCTGCGGCGCGGTCAACACGCGGGGCAAATTCGAGCGCGCCTTCGGCTATTTTGAGGCGCGCTGCAAAATGCCGCGTTCGCCCGGCCACTGGTCGGCCTTCTGGCTGATGTGTTCCGGGGTCAACACCGTTGGCAACGACGGCCGCGACGGCACCGAGATTGACATCATCGAAATGCCCTGGCGGGACGGGCGACTGACGGTGAACCTGCATTGGGACGGCTACGGCGAACATCGCAAATCGGCCGGACACCGGTTTCGTTTGCCGGAGGTGACCGAGGGCTTTCACACCTACGGGTTGCTGTGGCTGCCGGATGAATACGTGTTCTACGTGGACGGTCGCGAGGTCTGGCGCACGCGCGCGGGCGGCGTTTCCCAAGTGCCCCAATACATCAAGCTCACCAATGAAATCGGCACCTGGGCGGGCGACATCCGGGAAGCGACGCTGCCGGACGATTTTGAAGTGGACTACGTGCGGGTGTTCGCGTTCGTGCCGACCGCCCCGCCGGAAACGTCTCCCACCAATGCACCGGGCCGCGACGCCCCGCCGAAGTGAAACCCGGCCTCCGGGCGGGGCGCGTGGTGCGGGTTCAAAACCGACCGCTCCGAATCAAATCTCCGTCCACGCGCCGGGCACGGGCACGGGGTAACGGCCCTGCGCATCGGCGCGCACCGGGGCGGGGCTGTCGTTGGTGAACTCGACGCTTTTGCAGAACTGAAAATCGGAGGCCATCGCTTCCTCCCAGGTGATCGTGCGGCCCATGTGCACGGCGGCGCGGCCCATGATCGCGGCCAGGTTCGCATAAGCCGAGCGGGGCAGTTCGTTGTGCGGGCGGTCGTTGCGGATGGCGTTGAGCAACACGTTCCATTCCTGCACGTAGGGACTGACGGTTTCGCGCGGCGGACGCCAGGCGATGTTGTCGGCGCGGGTGCGCTGATCCTTGTAGAGGTGCGTGGTGGGCGCGTGGATGTTGCCGGAAAACTGCGCGGCGCACCTGGTGCCGTGAATCCAGGTGGAAAAGTCATCCTCGGTGTGCGGGATGTAGCGTCCGTGAACCTGCGCCTTGGTGCCGTCGGCCCAGGTGTATTCGATGCCGTAAGCGTCGAGGTTTTGCCCGGCGTCGCGGCTGTTGGGAGCGCGTCCGCCCACGCCGTGGGCGCTCACGGGCCAGCCGTCCTTGATCCAGCAACACTCGTCCACCTGGTGAATCATCAACTCAATCCACAGGCCCGATGAAGCCCAGAAGAAATGCGCCGGGCGGCTCAACTGCCACAGCAACTCGCTGCCCTCGCCGTTCCAGGGCGCCAGATCACCGCCGCCGCCCATGCGGTAGGCGCGCACCAGAAGAATTTCGCCCATCGCGCCGTCACGAATTTTTTCGATGAGCGCCTGGCGGGCGGAGGAATGGCGGCACATCAGGCCGGTGGCGATTTTGAGGTTCTTGCGCGTGGCTTCCTCGGCCAGTTGGAGCAGGTGTTTGATGCCGCCGGGATCGGCTGCGAAGGATTTTTCCATGAACACGTGCAGGCCCTTCTGGATGGCGTAGGCCAGATGCTGCGCGCGAAAGGCCGCGTGTGTGGTCAGGAGCGCCACGTCGCCCGGACGCAGGCAATCCATCGCGTGGCGGTAGGCGTCAAAGCCCACGAACCGGCGCGCGGGCGGCACGTCCACCTGCGCGCTGTGTTGCTGCATCAGCGCGGCGTGGGAGCGATTGAGCTTCGCCTCGAAGAGGTCGGCCATCGCGACGAGTTTGACCGGGCCGCCGGTGGCGGTGCAGGCGTTGCCCACGGCGCCCGTGCCGCGTCCGCCGCACCCGATGAGCGCCAGCCGGATGGTGTTGTCCTCGGCGGCGTGCACGTGCGGCAGGGCGACGCCGGCCAGCGCGGAAGCGGCGAGCGCCCTGCCGCCGGTGGCCAGGAATTCGCGGCGCGTGGTTTGGGTTGGAGTCGGAGTTGGAGTGGCATCGTTTGAGGAGGCTCGAGTCTTCATGAGTTTGGGTCGTTCAGGTTTGAGTTGGTCACCATGCGGCACGCGGCGGATTGTGCGTCGCGCGCGACCAACCGACAAAGTTTTTCTGCTCGACGTTTTCGTCCGGCGGGTGTTCAGCCGAAACAGCGCCGCCAGAGTTCACCCGCTTCTGCGGGGGACTCGACCACGGCGACCACCGCCAGCCCCGCAGCGGGCAGGCGACGGAAAATCCCGTCCAGGTCGCGCGCCGTGAGCCGCCCCCAGATAATCAGCGGTTTGCGAGCGAGGATTGTTTGATGGAGCGGCAAAAGCGCCTCGGCGTCGGGGCCGCCCTCGTCCACGTGCAGTTCCAGCGCCAGAAACGGCATCTCGAGATAAAAATCCGTCGGCACGAACTTCGTCGGATGCTGGTGCATGATGCAGCCCGGGAAGGACGCGGCGATGCGGGCGTCGTGTTCGCGGATGAACTCGTCATAAAGCCGCGGCGAGAGCAGCGCGGCGGCGTCCTCCTGATGCCAGACCGTTCCGGGCGGTGCCCACAGATGGTAATAAAACGAGCCGACGCCGCCGTGAAACGACGGAATGCGCGCCAGTTGAAACTGGCCGAAGGCAATCCAGAAATCCGTGAGCCGCCGGCAGGCGCCGTGGATTTCAGCGGGACGGTCCTGCATCGCGAGCACAAATTCCTGAGAGCCGTAAAGGGCCGCGAGCAGATCGGCGATGCCGCGCATTCGGGTGGTGCCGATGGGCCAGCGCCCGCCGCTGTGTTGGGCCAGCCGGTCGAGAAACTCCGCCGCCTTGCGCATCCAGGGCGACTCCGGATCAAACGCCGGGATCGAATCCGGCCCGCGGAAGCCCGGCGGAGGTTCGGCGTGGATTGAGCCGGTGGCAGGGTCGGCGTAGATCGGGCAGCCCAGAGCCGCCTCGAGCCACGGGATGCCCCAGAAGGCGCTCGCGCTCCAGATGCAATCGCCGCCGCAGGCTTCGTGCGCCGCGAAGAGCCGGTCGCAATCCGCCAAATACGGTTCGACCGGGAAATCCTCCGGTTTCAGCGCCCGCCCGTCGGGGAGAGTCTGCGCGGCGCGGTAACGGCGCAGCGGATAATCGCTGCCAACGAAAAAGCCCAGCAGCGGACGCTCGTTGGCGCGCTGATAGAAACGCTTGAACCGTTCGACCCGTTCGGGGATCGAGAAGTGCGGAGCGGAATCCCGGTTCATGCGGTGCAGCGCGCGGCGGCAGGAACGCGCCCAGCACACTTTAGGCAACGGGTTTTGTTCACGCAAAAACGCAAACGCGGCGGCATGACGCGCGCTGGAGCGTTCAAGCGTCGGAGTGTGGAGCGTCGAGCGGCGGGCGCATTTCACTTCCGTGCAGATCACCTCTTCCCTCATTAGCACCCGGCTTCAGCCGGGTGAACCGCAGCGGCGAGGGCCGGAAACGGTTTTAACCGCTTTCCGCGACTCGGGTTCAAGCCGTTGAAAGGGCTTGGAGCTGCGTGCGGGCCGCCACCGGGCTGAAGCCCGGTGTTAATGAGAAGTCGCGAGAAACTCAGATGTGATCCGTGGAGCGGCGGGTGGGCCGTGCTCGATTCCAAAACGGTCGGTTTGAAATTCAGGCTTTAAGAGGCACTCCAGCAGCGTGGCCTGGCCGTGCCCCGGACGGAACAAGGATTCAACAGGAATCGTTCCGGGAGAACGGCGTTCACCCCGGTGAAGGACGGTTTCGGTCCAAGAATCTCCTATCCGTGTCCTTCCGTGTTTCATCGGTGGCTCAACGGCCGTTCTCGGGTTCAGCCGCCCGTGGCTTGCTCGCAGGGCGAGAATCGGCCACACTGTTCGGGCTGGCGGGAAGGGTGGCTGAGTGGTTGAAGGCACCTGACTCGAAATCAGGCGTAGTCGCAAGGCTACCGTGGGTTCGAATCCCACCCCTTCCGCCACCTGCCGATTGCGCGAATCCGTTCGTGCCCGAGCGCCCGATGAATCAACGGCACGCTGCGCGCGCGCAGTGAAAGGGCCGCGGCGTCTGGTGCGAGTTGATCCGTGTTCAGCGGCGAGCCGAAGGTGTCACTGCGCCGCCGCCCAGCCCCGGAAAAATCCGATGCATTGCGCCACGTCCGGCACGGAGTTCTCCCACTTGGTTTCGTATTCGATGGAGATGTTGCCCTCGAAGCCCTGTTGTTTGAGTTCGCGCAAGATGGCGCCGATCTCGCAAATCCCCGCGCCGAAGGGCACGTCCTCGGTCTGGCGACCAATGGCGGTGCGGTCCTTGAGGTGCGAGCTGATGATGCGGCCCTTGAGCATTTTGACGGCGTCGAGCGGTTTGATGCCGGAGGTGGCCCAATGGCCGGTGTCGGCGCACACGCCGATGCGCGGGTCACGGTCCTTGACCACCGACAGCACATAGGCGGGGTCCCAAACTTTGTAGTTGGGGTTGTCCGGCCGCCGGGGGTGATTGTGAATGGCAACGCGGATGTCGAATTCCTTCGCCAGCTTTTCGAGCAAATCCATCTTCTCGACGCCCTCGGTCGTGATCGCGTAAAGCCCCAGCGCGCGCGCGAACTCGAAGATCTTTCGCCACTCGGCCTCGTCCTTGGCGCCGACGACGCCGTAATTGACGGCGCGGACGCCGTGCCGGGCCAGGTGCGCCTTGATCTCCTCGATCATTTCCGGCGTGGCAAAGTGATTGAGCTTCAGGTCGGGCTTGTCCGGGCTGAACTTCTGGCCGGGGTAGAACTCGATGACCTTGCCGCCGGCCAGGGCGGTTTTCTCGACCGCCTCAAAGGCGCTGAAGCGGTTGAAAGTCCAGGCCTGACAACCGACGGCGAACCCGCCGATTTTCACGTCCTCGGGAATGGGCGCGGCGCGCAACCCGCCGGGTGTGGCGAACGCAAACAAAAGCGCGGCGATCAGCGTGCAAAGCATCATCGTTTTCATGGTCACGTGCGGTTGATGGTTTTGCCCGATGCTGGCCATCGGGCGCGTTCATGGCACAAGCGGCCGGCGCCGGTGTCAAACCTTTTATCGCGGGCGATGGCCGGGCGGGCGGCGGTGATTGAAGTTGTTCGCGGTTCGCGGTTTTCTCCTTCCCCCCAGGCACGGCTTCTGAGGTGTCGCCCGCGATGCAGCGGGATTGCCAACTTGCCGCCCATGTGCTTGGCTAAAAGCGGACTTTTCCATGAAAGCGAACTTCCTCCTCCGTGGGTTGGCCGGAGCGGCGCTGGCCGGGGCGCTCTGGTTTGCGGGCGGTTGCACGACCGTGCCGGTGACGGGCCGCTCGCAATTGAACCTGCTCTCGCCCGGTCAGGAACTGCAACTGGGCCTGACCGCGTTCAACGACCTGAAAAAATCCACGCCCGTCAGCACCAATGCCGCCGCCAATGCGCTCCTGCAAAAGGTCGGCCAACGCATCGCCGCCGTCGCCAGCCCCGACCTGCCCAACGCGCAATGGGAATTTGTTTTGTTCGAGAGCAAGGAACCCAACGCCTTCTGCCTGCCCGGCGGCAAGGTCGGGGTTTACACCGGCATTTTGCCCATCACGAAGGACGAGGCCGGTCTGGCCACCGTCATCGGGCACGAGGTCGCCCACGCGGTGGCGCGCCACGGCGCCGAGCGGTTGAGCGAGGCGTTGCTGATTGAAACCGGCGGGCAGATTCTGGGCGCGAGTCTTTCGAGCGCCGACCCGGGCACGCAGTCGGCGGTGTTGCTGGCTTACGGGTTGTCCACCACCTTGGGCCGTCAACTGCCCCACAGCAGACGGCAGGAAGCCGAAGCCGACGAAATCGGTCTCATTTACATGGCGCGGGCGGGTTACGACCCGGAAGCCGCCATCGCCTTCTGGCAACGCTTCGCCGAATACAACCGCCAGCACGGTGGTGGCAACGTGTTGCCCTTCCTGCGCACGCATCCGACCGACGAAAAACGCATCGAAAACCTCCGCGCGCTCCTGCCGCGAGCCAGGGCCGAATATCGGCCGGCACAGTAGATTTCCAATCTGCGCTACGGTCCACGCTCCGACGCCCTGACGCTGCACGCCTTCCGCGCCTCGTGGCGTGAAACGTTGTTTTCGGCGAGACGCCGAAAACAGCACGCGAAACGCGCGCGCTCCCATCTCATTCGATGTTCGATGTTCACTGTTCGTTGTTCGATGTTTTGTGGGGCGCGCGCCGGTGCTCCCTCTCCCAGCGGGAGAGGGTTGGGGTGAGGGAGAAAATGTCGCGGACAGGAAGGTGTCCACATGTTTTGCGGAGCGCTCACCCTCACCCCGGCCCTCTCCCTCGAGGGAGAGGGAATGCCCTAGCCGCCCAAGGGCAACGCGATGACCCGTGGCTCACGCGCGTTCCCGTTCAAAGTTCAAAGTTTTAGGGGTTGGTCTCGCCGTTTTGGTTGGGCTGCCGACTGCCAGTCGGCGGCATGGCAAATTTCCAATCTGCGCTACGCTCCGACGCTCTGACGCTCCGGCGCCGTTCCGCGTTGGCCGTTCACCGGGGCGTGCCGGCGCCAAACCACGCGGCGATCTCCTCCACGCTCAACTCATCGAGTCGTCGCACCACGCGGTCGGCGTCGCGCAACGATTCGGCCGGATGCGTCGTGGCGACGCCGACGACCTTCATTCCGGCGGCGCGCGCTGCTTCCAGGCCCACGTGCGCGTCCTCAAACACGACGCATCGGGCCGGCGGCACGCCCAACCGCTCGGCGGCACGCAGAAACACCTCCGGATGCGGCTTGCCGTGGGTGACGTCCTGTCCGGCCACGATCGCGCGGAAGAATTCGCGCAGTCCCAGCGCGTCCATGACGCAATCAATGTTTTCGCGGGGTGTTGAGGAGCCGATGGCGCAGGGCACGGCTGCGGCGCGGAGCGTATCGAGCCACTGGCGCACGCCGGGCAACGGTTGCACGCCGTCGCGCCGGATCAACTCGCGGTAGAGCGCCTCCTTGCGCTCGCCCAGTTCGCGCACGCGCTGCGGGTCGCGCGTCCAGCCAAACAACTCCGGAATGATGCGCTCGTTCTTCATGCCGAAGCTGCGCCGGAAAAAGTCCGGCGGCAGGGGCAGGCCGTTCTCGCGTGCCAGGAGTTTCCAGCTTTCCTCGTGTTGCCGGGAGGAGTCCAGGATGACGCCGTCCCAGTCGAAAATCGCCGCCCAGGTTGGCCCGGTGCTCATGTGCTGTTCGATGACGGCTCAGAAAAACGGATTGTGCGCGCGTTCCTCGGCGACGGTCGTCAGCGGGCCGTGCCCCGGACACAACAACGTGTCGGGCGGCAGCGAGAGGATTTGCTCGCGGATTTTTTGTTTGGCCAGCGCGCCGTGTTGCGGGGCGCCGCCCATCGAGCCGGCAAAAATCGCGTCGCCCACAAACGCCACGTGCGGCGCGTCTTCCTGCCAGTTGCCGACGATGTAAGTGACGCCGTCCTCGGCGTGGCCCGGGGTGTCGCGGTGCGTGATGCGCAGGCCGCCCAGCGGGAGGATTTCATCGGGCTTGTTGCGCTGATCCAGCGGCGCGTGGCGCGAGTTGGTGCGCACCTTCACCTTCGGGTGCGCGCGGCGGATTTGTTCGAGTCCGGCGACGTGATCGTGATGGGTGTGGGTGAGGAAGAGGTGGCGCAGGTGAAGGCCGTGTTGCTCGATCTCGCGCAGCATCGCGGTGGCGTCCCAGCCGGTGTCAAAAATGGCCGCCTCGCGCGTGACCTCGTCCCAGACCAGGTAGGCGTTGACGGCGATGCCCTCGGCGTGCGTCGTAAAGAGGCGCAGCTCGCGCCAGCGCGACAAATCTTTCTCGCTCGGCGTCCAACCGTCGGCCAGCGCCTCCAGTTTCGCCGCGTTGAGGTCCAGCAACGCGGCCAGCGCCGCGAAGTTCGGACGGCGCGCACTGCGGCCCGAGGCCTCAAGCGCGGCGAACTCGCTTTCGCTCAAGCCCGCCGCCCGCGCGGCGTCGGCCGGCGCGACGCCCTTCATCATGCGCGCCTTGCGGATGACGTCGCCGACGTGGTCTTCAAGGTTCATGTGCCCACGCTAGCAACCGTGCGTGGCGCGCGGCAAGTTGAAGCTGGCCGGTGGCTCAGCGGCCGGGCGTCCACTCGCGCGCGATGCGTGCGGCGAGTCGTTCGAGCCAACGGGCCGGAGCCGCTTTCGCGGCCTCGAGCGAGGTCAACTCCGTCAGGGCGCGCGCGGCTCGAAACCACAGCCCGGCGGGCAGCTCGCCGATTGTGCCGGCCAGCGCGATGCAGGGTTTGCCGAGGCTCAGACAGCGGCGGGCCAGTTGGCCGACGCCCTTGCCCATGAGCGTGGAGTGATCCAGGGCGCCCTCGCCGGTGAGCACCAGGTCGGCACGCCGCAAACGGGTCTCCAGCCCGGCCAGCCGGCTGAAAAGTTCAAAGCCGGCAACGAGTTGGCCGTGGCAAAACGCCGCCAGGCCAAAGCCCAGGCCGCCGGCGGCGCCCGCCCCGGCGCGGGCTGCGAAATCCTGTCCCAGTTGACGGCGCGCGACCGCAGCCAGGCGCCGCAAACAGCGCTCAGCCCGGGGGAAATCTTCGGGGCGCAGTCCTTTTTGCGGTCCGAAAATGCGTGTGGCACCGCGCCGTCCCAGCAGCGGATTCTCCACGTCCACCGCCGCGATCACCCGGCAGTTCAGCCGCGTCGCCGGCGGCTCGAGTCGCCAGAGCGCGTGCAGGGCCGTCCATTGCGTGAGTTCACGTCCGCGCCGGTCCAGAAACCGCCAGCCCAGGGCGCGGGCCATGCCAAAGCCACCGTCGTTGGTCGCGCTGCCGCCCAGGCCGATGACGATGCGACCCGGCCGGTGGCGCAAGGCGGCCTGCAACACCGCGCCCAGACCGAACGTGTCCAGCTCGAACGGGTGGAATCGGCGCGGCGGCAGCATGGCCAGGCCGATGATTTTGGCGGATTCGATGATGGCAGTCCGGGACGCTGGCTCCCACCACCAACGGGCGGTGCAACGACGGTGCGCGGCGTCCACGGTCGCCGCCCGGTGCGGCGTGGCGCCGAGCTGCGAAGCCAGCGCGGCACCGAAGCCGTCGCCGCCGTCGCTGATGGGCAGTACTTCAAGTGTGTCATCGGGCCGGGCGCGTCGCCAGCCGCGGGCGATGGCCCAAGCGGCGCGTTCGGCGGTGAGCGTGCCTTTGAATTTGTCCGGCGCGATGAGCACGTTCATGCGCGGGCAGAGTTCCGGCAGGGCGCGTTCGGGTCAAATCTCCTTTCACGCTCGCGGTGGAGATCAAGCCGGAAGCGTTGTCGGGGGGCGGACTCGACTTGCGCGGGTGCGGCTTTTATTGTCCCGCCATGCGCGAAGCTTCGTTGAAATTTCTCGAGACGCTCGTCAACACGCCCAGTCCGGTCGGATTCGAGGCCGGCGGGCAACGGGTGTGGCTGGATTACGTCAAACCGTTCGCCGACGAAACGTTTTCCGATGCCTACGGCAATTGCGTGGCGGTGCTCAACAAGGGCGGGTCGCCGCGTCTGATGCTGGCCGGGCACGCCGACGAGATTGCGATGGCGGTCAACTACATTGATGAGAACGGTTACGTGTATGTGCGGCGTGTGGGCGGGGTGGACGCGGCGATCACGCGCGCGCAACGGGTGGTTATTCACGGGCGCAACGGACCGGTCAAGGGTGTCGTCGGCAGCGTTGCGCCGCATTTGCGCAAGGAGGAAAAAGACCCCAAGCCGCCGCAGATGCACGAGTTGTTCGTGGACATTGGGGTTTCGAAACGGGCGCAGGCCGAGAAGCTGGTGCGGGTTGGTGATCCGGTGACGTTGGCCGATCAGTTTGAGTGGTTGCGGGGCGATCTGGCGGTGGCGCGGGCCTTCGACAATCGCGTGGGCACGTTTGCCGTGGCCGAAACGCTGCGGTTGTTGCGCGAGTCCGGCTCGAAACTCCGCGCCGAAGTGTGCGCGGTCTCCAACGTGCAGGAGGAGGTCGGCCTGCTGGGCGCGCGACAGATTGCCTACTCGCTCAAGCCCGACGTGGCGGTCGTGGTGGACGTCACGCACGCGACGGATTATCCGACGGTGAACAAGCAGCAGCACGGGGAGGTGAAACTCGGCGGCGGGCCGGTGTTGATGCGGGGCGGTTGCAACCACCCCGAAGTGGTCGCCCGACTTGAAGCCGTGGCGCGCGCGCAGAAAATTCCGCTGCAATACGAGGCGACTTCCGGCGCGAGCAACACCGACGCGGATGTGATTTTCTGGACGCGCGGGGGCATTCCCTGCGGGCTGGTGAGCCTGCCCAATCGCTACATGCACTCGCCGGTCGAGGTGGTGAGCCTCAAAGACCTGGAGCAAATTCCCCGACTGCTGGCGGCCTTCGCCCTCTCGCTCAAGCCCGGCGAGCAGTTCAAGGTGCGAATCTGACGCGCGCCGCGCGCGGGCCGGCGGGTTGCCGCCGCTTGCGCCCCGGCACGCGGCTCAAAGGACAAGGTCTTCGGGCCGCACTTCCAGGCACTCGTCGTGGTCTTCCCAGATCACCGCCGGGTAATGCTCCAGCAACTTGGGGGCAAGCTCCCGACCGGCCCGGATCAACAGCCGCTCGGCCTCCTGAGCGGCGTTCTCGAAGGCGCGGTCGTAGTCGCCGGCGCTTTTCCGCTGGCGCTCGTCCCAGTGCGCGACGGCGTGAATCGGTTCGTATTGGGCGGCCCAGATTTCGAGGTCGGCTCGCACCTCGGCGGGAATTTCCGGAAAGGGAATCAACGTTTCGCCGCAATGCTGGCAAATCAGGCCGGCGTCCCGCACGTCGCGGGTCAGCAGCGGCAGCAACGGCGCCCGACAGCACGGCGATTCCGAGTAGGCGGCCGGGGGCGTGGCCAGGCGCTTGAACCAGATTTGGCGGTCGTGACCCACGCGCGCCGCCAGGCGATACGCGCCGACCAACGGATGCGAAAGCCGCCAGACCTTGCCCTGCAACTGCCCCAGCGTCTGGGCCAGCCACCGCGCCAGCGACAGGTCGTCAAAATCCCGAAACGCCTGTTCGTATTCGGCCCACAGCACGTCCAGCGGTTCATCGGATGCAAACGACATGGCCGGAGGCAGTGTTGCAAAGCCGCCTGTTGCTTGTCCAGAAGCCGGGTCGGTGGTTCAACCGGCCCGGCCCGGAGATTTGAGTCTCCTTCTTGCGAAACCCTTGGCGTCGCGCCCCAGCCACCGGGTCGGGCAACGAGTTCGGCGAGCGATTTGAACGCGCTTGGGGCCGGTTCACATTCGTTGAGTGCGGTTTGATCAGTGCGCCGCTTGAGCGCGAACCGGGGCAACGCGGCCTGCACGCCGTTTCAACGGTTTGCCACCCGATGCGAAAAGTCGCGTAAGCCGCTCGGAACGCCGGCGGGCGTTTCTCACCGGGCTGAAGCCGGGTGTCTGTGAGCGCTCTGCGAGCTGTGCAGGTCATGCCCCCGGGGTTTCACGCGCGGGTTGCCTCGAAAATTTGGCGCGGCGCAAGGGTGCATGGCGGTTTTGAGTTTGGCGTGGCTGCCGGTGCGGACTAGGTTCGTCGCGTGACGACGACTTCGGCCTGGCGCGGGCGCGCTGCGTTGCTCGGATTGAGCATGTGGATGCTCCCAGCGGTTGCGGCAGACGCGGCCGACGGCCGGGTGCAACTGCGCCCGACCGAAGGTGGGTTGCAGGTGAAGGTGGACGGGGACAAGGACGACGATTGGTGGATCGAAACCTCAACCAACCTCACGCACTGGACTACGCTTACCAACCTCGGCCCGGTGCTTTCCGGCAACGAGGCCAATGCGCCCTGGCGCGCGTTGGGCGGCGCCACCAACCTCGCGCGCTTCTTTCGCGCCCGGCAAACGGGCGGGTTGTATGACCCGACGATTTTCCGCACCGTGAGCCTCATTTACACCCAGGCGAGCGCGGCGGCATTTTCCAACGCGATGCACCTGGCGCGGCAATACGAGACGAACATTTACCTGCCGCAGGTCTGGCTCGACAACGGCGCGACCAATTACCACGTCGGCGCCCGCTTCAAGGGCAACACCTCCTACACGATGAGCGGCCCGCGCAAGTCCATCAACCTGGAGTTCGACTTCATCACGCCGGATGCCGACCTCATGAACATGGAGACGGTGAACCTGAACAACGCCGCCGGCGACGAGACCGTGATGCGCGAGCCGTTGTTCTTCACCATCATGAGTCAATACACGCCCTGCCCGCGCGCGGCGATGTGCCAGCTCCACGCCAACGGGTCGCTCTGGAGCGTCTATGCGCTGGTGCAGCAGGCCAACAACCAGCTCCTGCGCGAGTGGTTTCCCAGCGACAACGGCGACCGCTGGCGCGCGCCCAACGCGGCGACCGGCGGCACCGGCGGCGGCTTTGCCAGCTCCAATTCCGCCTTCATCATCTTCACCAACCGCGACGCCTGGTTTTACACCAACCACTACATCCTCAAAAGCACCACGACCAACCTGCTCACCGCCCTGCAGCGCCTGACCAACGCCATCTACGCCCTGCACCTGACACCCACCAACCAGTTGCGCGATCGCTCCGAGGACTTCTGGGCCGTGGACAACTGGCTGTGGTTTCTGGCGCTGGAAAACCTGTTTGTGGACGACGACAGCTACTGGAACAAGGGCGCCGATTACGCGTTTTACTACGAGCCGGAGAGCGGGCGCATTCACCCGATCGAGCACGACGGCAACGAGGCGTTTGCCGCCATCGGCAGCGTCAACTACACGCTCTCGCCGGTCTTCGGTGCCACCAGCAACAACCGCCCGCTGCTGTATCGCTGGTTGCCGATTGGCGAGTTGCGCCAGCGTTACCTCGCGCACATGCGCACCGTGCTCAAGGAGTCTTTCAATCCGGCGGTGCTGACGCCGATGATTGACATGTTCCACCGGCTCAGTGTGCAGGCGCTGATCGCCGACCCGCGCCGGGGTTACTCGATGACCGCCTACACCAACGACCTCATCGCCCTCAAAACCTACGTCACCAACCGCTACAACTTCCTCATGGCGCACCCGGAATTGACGCCGCTGCAGCCGGACATCGTCTGGGTCAGCGGGCCTTCCAACACCGTCTTCGCCACCAACGTGCCCTTCATCACCGCGCGCGTGGTCTCCCGCCAGACCAGCGGCGTGCACTCGGTCTGGCTCTATTTCCGCGACAAGCCCTACGGCCGGTTCACCGTGCGCCAGATGTTCGACAACGGACTCAACGGCGACGGCGCCGCCGGCGACAACGTCTATGGCGCGCCCACGACGAATTTCCCCGCGGGCAACAAAATCCATTTTTACATCGAGGCCCGGGCGACCAACGCCGTGCGCGCCGCGATTTTTTCGCCCGAACGCGCCGAACGCGAAACCTACAGCTACCGCGTCGCCCTCAGCGCGGCGGCCACCACGCCCGTGGTGATCAACGAATTCATGGCCGACAACGTTTCGGCATTCGCCGATCCCCAGGGCCAGTTCGACGACTGGATCGAACTGCACAACCTCACCGACGCGCCGGTGGACCTGACCGGGCGTTACCTCTCCGACCGCGCCACCAACCCGCGCAAATGGCCCTTCCCACCCGGCACGGTCATCCCGCCCAACGGCTTCCTCATCGTCTGGGCCGACGAAAACGGCAACGACACCCCCGGCCTGCACGCCAACTTCAAGCTCAGCAAAGAAGGCGAGGAAATCCTGCTGGTGGACACCGACGCCAACCAGAATCAGGTGCTGGATTGGATTGTCTTTGGCGCGCAACAGACGGATACTTCCTACGGTCGCTCGGCAGCCGACGCCGACGTGTGGACGTTCATGACGCCGACGCCCGGCGCGCCAAACCAGTAAACTGAACCGAACCAAATCCAACCCGCTGCAACCATGAAAACGCTCCGCATCCCGCTCGCACTGTTGATCGGCGTCACCGCCGTCGCGGTGGCGACCGCCGGGCCCTTCACGCCCGGCAACCTCGTCATCTACCGCGTGGGTGATGGCACGCTCGATTTGACCAACCGCGGTAACGTCGTGTTTCTGGATGAATACACCACCAACGGCACGCTGGTGCAGTCCATCATGCTGCCGACCAACGCCGCCGGCACGCAGTACCCGCTCATCGCCAGCGGCACGGCCACCTCCGAAGGCCTCATCACCCGCTCCACCGACGGTCGTTTCCTGGTCTTCGCCGGCTACGGCACCAACCTGACCAGCGGCCTGGCGTTGGCGGGCACGGCTGCCACCGATGTGCCCCGCGTTGTGGGCCGCGCGGATGCGCTCGGCAATCTCGATACCACCACCGCGCTCACCAATTTTTCCTCCGCCAACAACCCGCGCAGCGTGGCCTCCGACAACGGCGTCAACCTCTGGGTCGGGGGTGGCGCCGGCGGCGTGGCTTACACCACCCTGGGCGGCACGGCGGTCACCACCGTGAGCACCACCCCCGTGAGCAACATTCGGCAGGTGGCCATCTATGGCGGGCAACTTTACCTCAGCACGGCCTCCGGTTCGGCGGTGCGCATCGGCGCCGTGGGCACGGGTTTGCCCACCAGCGGGCCGGTGACCACGACCAGCCTGCCCGGCCTGCCCACCTCCGGCGGCGGGCCGTACGCTTTCGTGCTGCTCAACCTCACCGGCGGCCCGAACCTCGACACGCTTTACGTGGCGGATGAGACCTTCAACGCGATCGTCAAATACTCCCTCGTCGGCGGCAGTTGGGTTGGCAACGGCAGCATTGCCGCCACCGCAGTTCGCGGCCTCACGGCGGCGGTCGCCATCGGCGGCGGAGCGACCAACGTGCATCTCTACGGCACCACCGGCGGTGCCGGGGCGTTGGGCGGCGGTTCGCTCTATGCCGCCAACGACACCGCCGGCCACAACGCGCCGCCGAGCGTCACCAACGTCACGGTCATTGCCACCGCAGCCCCGCGCACCGCGTTTCGCGGGATTGCCTTTGCGCCGATTGGCGCGGTTACGCCACCGCAGATCACGGGTTTGGAACTGGTGGGCAACAACGTCCGGGTCACCTGGACAACCTCCGGCGGCACGACCAACTACGTGCAAGCCGTCAGCACGCCCACCGGCAGCCTCGTGCCGTCCGGGTTTGCCGACATCAGCGGCCCGATTCCGATCCCTGGCAGCGGGCCGGTGCTGACCAACTACGTCGAGGTGGACGCCCGCACCAACCAACCTGCCCGCTACTACCGCATCCGCGTCGCGCCCTGAGGCTTCAGGGTCCGGTGAAACGTGCCGGTTCGTGTCCCAACGGGCGGCCTTCGAGCGGGCTCTTCGCGTCTGCGGCCCCGTTGGCTTGAGGAAATTCAGTTGATTGGCGCGCAAGCCCGCAACTAGGATGCGCCGCTCAAGAATCCGAAAAGGCGTATGGCTGTGCGCGCACCTGGGAGATTTGGCGTGCCCGTGTCGGTGGTCACGGGCGGTCCGGGTCTGGAACTTTCACCCCGCGATTCGCTCCGGGTGAAGTGCGCGCTGGCTTGTGCTGGTTGAGCCATGAACGTGTTGGGCATTCACATTGGTCACGACAGCAGCGCGGCACTGGTGCGGGACGGGCGGCTGGTGGCCGACGTTGCCGAAGAACGCTTCACCCGCACCAAGCATTACTGCGGCCTGCCCATCAACGCAGTGGATTACTGCCTCAAGTCGCAGGGCCTGACGCTCGATGAGATTGACGCGGTGGCCGTGCCCGCCGCGTGCAGCGTGTTGGGCCTGAATTTTCTGCTCAACCTCCAGGGCGAGAAGCGCGAGAAAATGACGCGCAAGCGCCAGTTGCTGGAATTGTTCAACCGCATCTTCCGCAAGCCCGACGTGCGCCCGCCGCTTTACATCAAACACTTCTCCCTCAACTCCAAAACCGAGATCGTCCACGTCCATCATCACCTGGCGCACGCCGCCTCGGCCTACTACACCAGCGGCACGCGCGAGAAACAGTTGATCGTGACCATTGACGGCTCGGGCGATGGCGTGTCGGTGGGCATCTGGCGCGGGGAAAACGGGCGCATCCAGCAGTTGCGCACCTTCCCCACCTCCGGCTCGCTGGGCTGGTTCTACAGCAATGTGACCGAGGCGCTCGGCTGGTGGCACGGCGACGGCGAGGGCAAAACCATGGGCCTGGCGCCCTACGGCGATTACACCAAATGCCAGGGCGTCCTGGACCGCTTCACCCCCAAATACCAAAACGGCGAACTGGTCGAACCGCACGACTTCGGACGCATCGCCACCTGGAACGAGCACGGCGCGGTGCAATGGCACATGGAAGAGGCCTGTGCCATTCGCGACCTCATCCAGAAATACGGCCGCGAACACATCGCCGCCGAGGCGCAGCGCGTCCTGGAAGAGCAGGTCAAAAACATCGTTTTCCCGTGGATGGAACGCGAGGGCACCACCAACCTCTCGGCCTCCGGCGGCGTCATGCTCAACGTCAAACTCAACCAGCGCCTCTGGGAATCGGGCCGCATCACCCGTCATCACACCTTCCCCAACCCCGGCGACGCGGGCCTGGCGGCAGGCGCGGCGCTCTACGTCTATTACGCCGCCCATCCCTCCGCGCCGATTTACCCGCTCGAACACTTGTATCTGGGGCCGGAGTATTCCGACACCGAAATCGAGGCCGCCCTCAAACTGCGCCGGCTCGAATACCGGCGGCTCGACAACGTGGCCGAATTCGCCGCCGAACAACTGGCGCAGGGCAAAATCGTCGCCTGGTTTCAGGGGCGGATGGAATGTGGCCCGCGCGCGCTGGGGGCGCGTTCGATCCTCATGAGCGCGGCGCGACCGGAAAACAAGGACATCATCAACGCGCGCGTGAAATTCCGCGAGGCGTTTCGCCCCTTCTGCCCGTCGCTGCTCTGGGAACGGCGCGAAGATTACCTGGTGAAGGCGCGCGACGAGTTTTTCATGATCACCTCCTTCGACTGCCAGCCCGCCAAGCGCGCGCGTGTGCCGGCGGTCGTGCACGCCGACGGCACATTGCGCCCGCAGACGGTGAAGCGCGAATTCGCGCCGTTGTTCTGGGAACTGCTCCACCACTTTGAGCGGCTCACCGGCGACGGCCTGGTGCTCAACACATCGTTCAACGTGATGGGCGAGCCGATTGTGAATCATCCGCGCGACGCCATCCGCTGCTTTTACGACAACGGGCTGGACGTGCTGATCCTGGGCAATTTTGTGCTGGAGAAACGCGCCTGACGCCCTGCCGCCACGCCGTGAACTCTTCGCCACGCCAGCCCGCGGGCCGCAGCAGAAATCACCCGTTTGAGCCCGCGCGCCAATGGGGCGTGGCTGCCGGTCGCCGTCCGGAAACAGGATGCATCCGCCCGGTGCGGAATTGTTTCGTCGCGCTTGAATCGCGCTTGTTCGCATGACGCAGCCAGCGGATGGCAACAGCCCGCCGGGCGAATGCCCGCCCTGGTGGCAGCCGGCGCTTCTGGCGGGGCTGGCGGGCGGCATGGCCTGGGGCATTCGCGGCCAATACGGTCACGAAACCGGCGCGATGATCGCCGGTCTCCTGGTCAGCCTGGTGTTGGTGCTCCTGTTTCGCCCGGACGCCGCCGCGTTGCCTGCGATGCGCGCCGTGGCCTTCGGCACCATCGCCATGGGCTTCGGCGGCACGATGACCTACGGCCAGACGATCGGCCTGACGCAAAACGCCTCGCTCATCGGCCACTGGGACGCGCTGGGCTGGGGCATGTTGGGCCTGGCGATCAAGGGGGCGATTTGGATCGGCTTTGCAGGTTTGTTTCTGGGCATGGCTCTCGGGGGTGTTCCTTATCGCGCCCGCCACATCCTCGCCCTGATGTTGGGCCTGTTGGCGCTCTACGCATTGGGCGTTTGGGTGTTGAATCGCCCCTTCGAGCCGGCGGAGCGGTTGTTGCCACGAATTTATTTTTCCGCCGATTGGCGCTGGTATCCCGATGCGACGCCCGAAGAGTTGAAGCCGCGACGCGAGCATTGGGGCGGTTTGCTCTTCGCGCTGCTGGGCGCCTGGGTTTGGGCCGGTTGGATTCGGCGCGATCAACTGGCCCGCCGTTTGACCCTCTGGGGCGCGCTCGGCGGCCTGGGCTTTCCCATCGGCCAGTCGTTGCAGGCGTTTCATGCGTGGAATCCGGAGTTCTTTGAGTCTGGGTTCTGGGCGCAGCTCGACCCGCACATGAACTGGTGGAACTGGATGGAAACGACCTTCGGCCTGGTCATGGGCGCGTGCCTGGGCCTGGGCCTGTGGGTGAACCGACGCCACATCGGGCCTTTGAGGCAAACCGACCCGCCGGAAATCAAACCCGCATTGGAAGCTTTCCTGGCGTTGATACATCTGCCCTTGCTGTTGCTGGTCGAATTCGCTGCCGTGCCGGCCGTGGACGCCGTTTACGACGTGGGTTTGTGCCTGGGGTTGATCCCGTTGGTGGGCGTGGCGGGCGGACGCTGGTGGCCATTGGCAGTGGTTTTTCCTCTGACGGCCCTGCCCATCCTGGGCAAAACCATCCGCGCGCTGGTGTTTGAGGCGCAGGCCATCGCGCCGGTCTGGGGCTGGTTGGTCTATGGCGCTCTGCCGCTGGCGTTGATGATCGCGCTTGCCGTCCGTGCCGATCGAAAAGTCACGCAGGGTTGGCCCGCCGCCGTCCTGCTCCGACCCGCCCTGCTGTGGTGCACGTGGTTTTATTTTGCCATCAACTTCGCGTTCTTCCGATTCCCGTGGCCCTGGTCGGCCTGGACTCCGCGCACACCCAACGCGCTGGCATTTTTCCTCTGCGCTGTGGGTCTCACGCTCGCGTGTGTGTGCCAGAGCCGCCGCGCGCTTTCGCTCCAATCGCAAAACCCGGCCACTCCGCCGCCGCGCGACCGCTGATTCCTCGCCGCCGCCTGCCGGGATTCTTTTTGACGCTCCCGCGCCGTTTCCCTAGCGTTCCGACAATGCTATGATTTCCAACGCATGATCGGATTCATCGTAAAAAAGATCATCGGCTCCAAAAACGATCGGGAGCTGCGCAAGCTCTGGCCGACCGTCCGGCGCATCAATGAAATCGAGGCCGGCCTGAGCGCGCTCTCCGATGAGGAGCTGCGCGCCAAAACCGCCGAGTGGAAGGCGCGCCTCGCGCCAATCCGGGACAAGGCCGAGTTGAAGGCGGCCCTGGACGCCCTGTTGCCGGAGGCTTACGCGGTCGTCAAAAACGTCTGCCGCCGCCTCACCGAGCGCAAAACCGAGATCATCGTCCGCGGTCATCCGGTGATCTGGGACATGATCCCGTTTGACGTGCAGTTGATCGGCGCCATCGCGCTGCATCAGGGCAAAATCGCCGAAATGGCCACCGGCGAGGGCAAAACGCTCGTGGCCACGATGCCCGTGTATCTGAACGCGCTCACCGGTCGCGGCGTGCACGTGGTCACGGTGAACGACTACCTTGCCCAGCGCGACAGCGAATGGATGGGCGCCATTTACCGGTTCTTGGGCCTGACCGTCGGTTGCATCGTTCACGACCAGCCCCCGCCCGTCCGCCGTCAGCAGTATTACTGCGACATCACCTACGGCACCAACGCCGAGTTCGGCTTTGATTACCTGCGCGACAACGGCATGGCCGTGCGCCCCGAAGAACAGGTCCAGCGCGGCCACTACTACGCCATCGTGGACGAGGTGGACTCGATCCTCATTGATGAAGCGCGCACGCCGCTGATCATCAGCGGCCCGGCCGTTCACACTTACGACGAGCAATACGCCCAGTGGAAACCGCTGGTCGAATCGCTCGTCCGCGCCCAGGAACGCCTCTGCGCGCGCTTCCTCGCCGAAGCCGAGTCGCTTATCAAAAAGCTCCGCCCCGCCGACGGCAGCGAACCGCCCAACCGCGCCGAACTCGAACATCAGATCGGGCGGCTGCTCTTCCGCGTCAAAATGGGCCAGCCCAAGTCCGAGGGCCTGCTGCGCCTGCTCGAAGACCCGGAGAACCTCAAACTCATGAACCAGGCGGAGCTCCAACTGCACGCTGACCAGAAAAAGGCCGAGCTCTTCGCCGAAAAGGAGGAACTGTATTTCGCCATTGACGAGAAAAGCCACGAGGCCGACCTGACCGAAAAGGGCCGCCAGTTCCTCAGCCCCAAAGACCCCGACGCCTTCGTGCTGCCCGACCTCACCGTCGCGCTGCACGAAATTGACACCGGTCCGGAAACCGATCCCCGCAAACGCTTCGAGGCCAAGGCCCGCATCCAGGCCGACTTCCAGGTCAAGGCCCAGAAAATTCACGCCATCGCCCAGCTCCTCAAGGCCTACTGCCTCTACCAGCGCGACGTCGAATACGTCATCCAGGACAACAAGGTCATCATCGTGGACCAGCACACCGGACGGCTCATGCCCGGACGCCGCTGGAGTGACGGCCTTCACCAGGCTGTCGAGGCCAAGGAGGGCGTCCAGATCGAGCGCGAAACCCAGACCCTCGCCACCATCACCATCCAGAACTACTTCCGCCTCTACGAAAAACTCGCGGGCATGACCGGCACCGCCGAGACCGAGGCGACCGAGTTTTGGGACATCTACAAGCTGGGTGTGCTCGTCGTGCCCACCAACAAGCCCTGCATCCGCAAGGATTTCAACGACTCGGTCTATAAAACCAAACGCGAGAAATACGCGGCGGTGCTCGACGAAATCAAACACATCCACGCCCAGGGCCGTCCGATTCTGGTCGGCACCATCTCCGTGGAGGTCAGCGAACATCTCTCGCGCATGTTGCAACGCGAGCGGTTGCCGCACTCGGTGCTCAACGCCAAATACCACCAGCAGGAGGCCGAAATCGTCGCCCGCGCCGGCCAGCGTGGCGCCATCACCATCGCCACCAACATGGCCGGCCGCGGCACCGACATCAAACTCGGCCCCGGCGTCGCCGAGCTGGGCGGCCTGCACGTCATCGGCACCGAGCGCCACGAGGCCCGCCGCATTGACCGGCAGTTGCGCGGACGCTGCGCGCGCCAGGGCGACCCCGGCAGCTCGCACTTCTTCATTTCGCTGGAGGACGATCTGATGCGGCTGTTCGGCTCCGATCGCATCGTCAAATACATGGAACGCATGGGCCTGGAAGAGGGCCAGGAACTCCAGCACCCGCTGCTCAACCGCTCGATCGAACAGGCGCAGAAACGCGTCGAGCAACACAACTTCCAGATCCGCAAACGCACGCTCGAATACGACGACGTGATGAACAAGCAGCGCGAGGTCATCTACGGCTTCCGCAACGAGATCATTCACGCCGCCGACGTGCGCGACCGGCTCATGGACATCATCGAGGAGGTCGTCATCCAGAAGGTCGAGCAGTTCACCAAGCCCGAATTTGATCCCAACGAATGGCAGGTGCGCGCGTTGGCCGACTGGGTGAACCTCACCTTCCCCTTGGGCATGCCGGAGAGCGAAATCGTCAAAGCCGCCCAGTCCGGCAAGGAAGAACCCGTGCCCGGCTCAATCTTCGACGGCCTCAGCCCCGCCCAGTTCGCCGTCTGCAACTTCATCCTCGAAAGCGTTCGCAAGGCCTACGAACTGAAGGTCAGCTTTGAAGACCCCGCCAAACTCGCCACCGTCGAGCGTTTCACCATCCTCGCCGCCATTGACAAGCTCTGGCAGGAGCACCTCTACGAGATGGACAGCCTCCGTTACAGCATCGGCCTGCGCGGTTACGGCCAGCGCGACCCCCTCATCGAATACAAGGCCGAGGCCTACAAGCTCTTCGACGAGTTGATGGTCAACATCAAAACCGAGATCTGCCACAACGTCTTCCGCAGCGCCTCCAGCCTCATGGCCTTTGAGAACTTCCTGCGCAACATCCCGCAACAGACGCTGCATCAGACCACCAGCGCCTTCGGCGCCGGCGGCACCGCCACCGCCAGCACCCGCGCTGAACCCGCGCCCAAGCCCAGCGACGTCGTGAGCGAAGCCGCCGCCGCCGTCGAAAAAATGCGGCCCGCGCGCGTCGGCCCCAAGGTCGGTCGCAACGATCCCTGCCCCTGCGGCAGCGGCAAAAAATTCAAACACTGCTGTGGGCGGTAACGCGCCCGCCTCCGGTCAAACCCCCGTCCCGACACGCTCGCAGGGAGCAGCCCGACCATGTTCCAACGCGACCCGGGATTCGGTCGTGGACGAAGGCGCGCTGCACATCGCACCGCCGCTGCGAGGACGCTTGAAGAATGGCGGGCCGGCCTCCCCACTTCGGTTCGTGGTCAGCCGGCACGAGCCTTCCAGAACCGGGCTTCAGGCTACGGCCTCGGAACACCCGTTACCCAGCGGATCAGGGCAAACGGGCGAGCAAAAATTCCCACGCGCCCCGCACGTCGCGCTCCACGGCGGCCATTTCATGGCTCAAGGGACTGAGCATCATCTCGGTCATCCGCGCGGGTGAAGCCCAGACGGTTTCTGGCGGTGGATTGGGCGGGAGCGGGAGTGGCGTTGCCGCGTGCGGAGCAGGGGCTTGTGTGTCTGCGCGCCAAAGGCTGATCCCGGCAAGGCCAAGGCCGACGCCCACCATCAGCCCCACGAGCCAGCGCGCCGTGACGCGATGCTTCGGTGTGGGTCGAATTTCCCTCCGCGCTCGCACCGCGGCCATGATGGCATCATGCAGGTCCGGCGGCGGTGGAGTGCGCGGTTTGCTGGTTCGAAGTCGCTCTTCCAGGTCGCTCATAATCGTCAAATCGGGTTCAGCGGCACGCCTCAGGGCGTGGGTTTGATCAGTCCGGACACGGCCACGGCAGGCCCGGAAGGGGCCGGGGCTGACGCGCCTTCGAGCGCGCGCCGGACCCGCAGTTCGCGGCCCAACGTCCTTCGGGCGCGGAACAGCAGCACTTTCACATGCGGCAGTGTTTTGCCCGTCACCCGCGCCACGTCGCGCACGCTCAGGTCCTCGACGTAGTGCAACCAGAGCGTTTGAAACTGCGTGGCCGGGAGGACGCGACGTGCCAACGCCCAGAGGTCATCACACGCCTCGCGCCGCGCCATCAACTCAAACGGGTCATGGGTGTCCGCCTCTTCGCCAATCGGCTCGGCGCCGACCACCGGCGCCCGGCGCGCGTGATCAATGCATTTGCGCCGCGCAATCGTGAACAACCAGGTGACAAACGCGTGCGCCGAGTCGAACCGGTTCAGATGCAGGTAGGCGGCCACAAACGTGTCCTGGGTGATCTCCCGGGCGTCGGCTTCCCGACCGCACCAGTGCAGCGCAAAGCGGTAAATGCGCGCCTCAAACCGCTCCACCAGCGTCTCAAACGCCCCGACTTCACCCGCTTGCGCGCGGTGCGCCAGTTCTTCGTCCGTCAGATGGGACAGCGCTTCGGCCACGGCTTCTCGCAGGCTTTATCCTCGAAACGTCCGGTGCCGCCGGGCGGCATTGCCGGGCCACCGATCGAAATCCGGGTCAACACCCACCGTTGCAGATGCACAGCCTTCCCCCGCCCGATGAACCGCAGGTTCCGGGCAACGACCCGCCGTCGGTGTTCTTCCGGGTTTCATCCGTGGATCAACGGTGGTTTTCAGGCTTATGGGGTGGCTGCTTTTTTTCGGGCCTGAGCCGCGCGCAGCATCTCGATCATCTCGCTGGCGGGCATGTCCAGGCGAAGCCGAACCGTGCTGTTGACCTGTTCGACGCTCAGCGCCCGGGCAAGTTTCTGGTTTTCCGGTTTGTCAATTTGCAGCTTCATCAGCCCGATCAAACCGCGTCCGACCAGCTCGATGTGCCGGGCGACCTCTTCGTTGTCGGCCAACAGCGTGAGCGTGGCCTCCACCCGTTGTTGCTTCTCGCCCATGACCAGCGCAAGTCCCCTGGACTGCCGGAACACCGCAGCGTTGGGGTCATTGGCGGGCAGTTCCAGCTTGCGCGCCGCGCCTTGCAAAAACACCGCCCCGCCCTCCCCGCGCGCGAAATCCGCCTCGGCCGCCAGACCCGGAATGAGCCGGTCCATCACGTCCAGCGCCTCCGCCACCCGGCTGTGTTTCTGCCCGAAAATCACGACGCGATTCCCGTAGATGGCCGCGTAGGTGCGCGGTTTTTTCCCGTCCTTCGCCGGTTTGTTCTCGTCTATCCAGTTGTGAATGGTGTGATGCCGGTGCGCGGACGATTGGTGATCTTTCGCGCCCTCGGCCAGGGTGGTCAGCCGGTTCGCATCAAAATCCGCATACACCAACAGCACCGCGTCTTCCTCGGCCGGGCTGACACCATAGAGCGTCAACCCTCGCAGCGCGCGGCGCGGATCAAAATTGAAAACGGTTTGGAACGCGGCGAACTTTTTTTGCGCCTCGGGTTTCTCCAGTTCCGCCAGCAGATACTGACCCAGCGCGGTTTGCCGCAACGCGTCGGCATCCACGTGCAGCCACCACATCGGATCCCGGACCACGTCGTTGCGCTGAAGCGGCGCGGCCCCTCCGCTCAACACGGCCCCCAGCAGACCAAGCGAGACAAAAACATGCAGAAGGTTTTTTCGGTTCATAACGTTGTGCATTATTGGTGGTGCGTTATTGCATGGATCGGGAACGACTTCGCTCCCGTCCATTGGGGGATACGCGGCTGCCCATCGGCAGGTTACAGCACCGCTCCAGAATCGCAAATTTCCCTCCCTCAACGATTCCCCCATTTCCGGGTGCTGCGCCGGGTTTACCAACGCCGAGGAGCGCCGCCGCGCCCAAGAAAACGCCGCCCACCGGTCGCAGCCGCTTCGCTGGCCGTTCGCAGCGTCTCGAAAATCGTTCCCGCGGCTTGCGCTTCGGATTGGCACGTTCGGGCGCGGCGGGGCCAGCCCGGTTGAATTTGCGCCGCTTGCAGCGGTCAATCATAGTGGCGGGCGACCGCAGGCGAATGAACACATCGTGGCAACAATGGGCGGCAGTTGCGGTGGCGTTTGGGTGTCTGGCACGCAGCGCAGCGGCGGACTGGCCGATGTTCCGGGGCGACCCGGCGTTGCGGGGTGTGGCCGGGGGCACGCTGCCCGACCAGCCCGCGCTGTTGTGGCGCTTCAAAACCGGCGGCCCCGTTGCCTCCTCTCCGGCCATCGTTGGCGGGCGGGTCTTCATCGGCTCGGGCGATGGCCACCTGTATGCGCTGGCACTGGCCGACGGCAAAAAACTTTGGGAGTTCAAAACCGGCGGCCCGGTGGACTCCTCGCCGTTGGTGCTCGGCGGGGGCGTGTTCGTCGGGTCGCATGACGGCGCGCTCTACGCGCTGGAGGCCGACACCGGCCGCCTGCTCTGGAAATACGAGACCGGCGACAAAATCCCCGGCGGGCCGAGCTGGTTCACCCTGGCGCGCAGCAACGCGCCCGCGCAAACCAACATTCTGGTCGGCAGCTACGATTTCAAATTGCACTGTGTGGAGGCCGCCACCGGCCGCAGCAACTGGGTTTACGAAACCGCCAACTACATCAACGGCACCCCCGCCGTGGCAGACGGACGCGCGGTCGTCGGCGGCTGCGACGCGGTCTTGCACGTGGTGTCGCTGGCCGACGGGCGCGCGCTCAGGCAGATCGAAGCGGGCGCCTACGTCGCCGGCTCGGTGGCCCTGGACGGCCCGCGCGCGTTTTTCGGCAACTTTCAAAATCGCTTTCTCTGCGTGGATGTCGAGGCGGGCAACGTGGTCTGGACGTTTCGTGACCGGGAATTTCCGTTCTACGCCTCGCCGGCGCTGGTGGGCGAGCGGGTGCTGATCGGCGGGCGGGACAAACAACTCCACTGCCTCAACCGCGCCGACGGCCAGCGGCTCTGGGTCTTCGCCGCGCGCGGCAAGCTCGACAGCTCGCCCGTGGTCTGTGGCGAGCGCGTGCTGGTGGGCAGCGACGACGGGCGGCTTTACCTTGTTTCGCTGCGCGACGGCAGGCAGGTTTGGTCGTATGAAATCGGCGCGGCCATTGACAGCTCGCCCGGCGTCGCCGGGGGCCGCTTTGTCGTCGGCGCGCAAGACGGCGTCGTCTATGCCTTCGGGCCGCCGCCCGGGCGCACCGTGACGCGTTAGCCACAGCGCGCTTCCACCCAGCGCATGAGCACCCGCAGCACGTGGAACTGGTTTCTCATCGCGGCCGCGCTCTTCGCGTTCATCGTGTTGGTGGAACGGCACTGGCGCAAACCGCCGCCCGGCCCGCAACCGGTTTTGCCCGGGTTCAAACCCGCCGCCGTGACCGCCGTGCAGGTCTATCCGTCGGGCCGGTTTGAAATTCGCGCTCAACGCATCCCAACCCCGGCCGCGTCAACCGCCCCGTCCACCGCCGGGTCAACCTGGCAACTGACCAAACCCGTCGCCGCCCCCGCGCAGGGCGCGCGCATCGAGGCGTTGCTCGGCGCCCTGGAACAACTCAAGCCTTCCGCCCCGCCGTTGACGCCCGACCGGTTGCGCGATCCGCTCAAGGCCGACTCGGAGTTCGGCCTGGACAACCCGCAACTGACGCTCGTGCTCCAGGAAAACGGCGCCGCCCGCCATCTGCGCTTCGGCGCGCTCTCGGCCCCCGGCGATCAGGTCTTCGTGCGCGTGGTGGGCGACGAACACATCTACGCGGTGGACGCCCGCCTGCTGGCGCTCATCCCGCGCGACGTGGCCGAGTGGCGCGACACCACCTTCGCGGACGTGCAGGCGCTGCACTTTGACCGGTTGCTGCTCACCCACGCCGGCAACGTGATCGAATTCCAGCGCGAGAGCCCCGGCGCGCCCTGGCGCATGAACCGCCCGCTCCGCGCCCGCGTCAACCAAAACCGACTCCTGGAAGCCCTCCAGCAACTCCATGCCCTCCGCGTGGCCGAATTCGTCACCGATGACCCCAACGCCGACCTCGACGCCTACGGCCTGCAACCCGCAGACGTCGAACTCACGTTCGCGCGCGGCACCAACATCCTGGTGCGTCTGTTCTTCGGCCGCACCAACGCGCTGGGACACGTGTTCGCGCGGCGTCACGGCCTGCCCGGCGTGGTCGCCCTGCCCGCCGAGCCGCTGATCCCGTGGCGGCGCGCCAGCTTCGACGATTTCCGCGACCGGCATCTCATCGCCCTGACGCCCCTGCCGGCCGCCGTCGAAGTGCGCGGCGAAGAACCCTTCACCCTGCTGGCTCAAACCAACGGTTGGCGCATCACGCCCCAAACCTTCCCGATTGACCCGGCCTGGGCCGACGAAGCCCTCGCAGCCCTCGCAAGCTTTGAGGTCGAATTTCACAAAAACGCCGCCACCGAACCGGACCTGCGCGCGGCGGGTTTGATGGAACCGGCCCGCCTCATCCGCCTGCTCGCCGCGCCCCCGACCAACGGCGTCACCAACGTGCTCGCCGAATTGCGCTTCGGCCTGACCAACGACCAGCGCGTGCTGGTGGCGCGCGCCGACGAGGATTCCATTTACGCGCTGCGGCTGGCGGATTTCGAGCGGTTGCCCTGGGCCGCCTGGCAGTTGCGCGACCGGCATCCGTGGCGCTTCAGCGTCGAGGAGGTGGCGCGCGTTGCGTCGCGTCAGGCCGGACGCGCCCGCGAATGGCTGCGGGTGGGCACGAACGCCTGGACGCTTGCCCCCGGCTCGCAGGGCTTCGTGAACAGCTTCGCCGTCGAGGAAACCGTCCACCGCCTCGGCGAACTCGCCGCCACGCTCTGGGTGCTGCGCGTCGCGGCCGACGCCAAACCTGAAGCACTCGCTGCCGCCCGGCAACGTTTCGGCCTGGGTCCGGACGGCCTCTCGGTCACGTGCCATCTCAAGAGCGGCGCGGCGCACCTCGTCGAGTTCGGCAACCTCGCGCCGTCGGGTTACCCCTACGCTGCGGTGACGTTGGGCGGGGAACTGTGGGTGTTCGAGTTTCCTCGCGCGCTTTACGAACTGGTGCAGGCCTACCTGACGCCCGGCGCGGCCTCGCCCTGAATCTCAAAACGTTTGTCAAACCGCCACGAACCACCCGAAACACACGAACCGGAGGCAAAGCATGAATGGCCACCGGTGTGCACATGAATCCTTCCCCGGGCGGATGGCCCGGCGGCGACCACTCATGGCTTTGTGGCCCGATGCAGGCGTTGGGCACTTGAAATCATTTTTCCACAACGAGCATGGCCGGGGCTGAATCCATCAGCGCGACCCGACGCCGGATTTCGAGGTGGCGGCGGGCCTGGCGCGTGTGCCGCTTGAGCGCGTTGCTGGCTGCACTGGCGCTGGTGCTGGCGGTGCTCTACCTCAATCGCATCGGCCTGCCCGAGTTCCTGCGCCGTCCGTTGCTCGACCGGCTTCGCGCGCGCGGCCTGGCGTTGGAAGTCTCGCGCCTGCGCCTGAGCTTTCATCGCGGCATCGTGGCCGAGGGCGTCCAACTGGCGCGGGGCGAGGGTGCCGCCGCGCCCGGGCGCGCTCAGACCGGCGTGCGCCTGGACGCGCGCAGCGCGGACCTGAACCTTCGGTGGGCAGCGCTGCTTTCACGCCGGGTTGAAGTGACCGGCGTGGTGCTGCGCCAAGGCCGTCTGGTCTGGACGTTGGCCGGGCCGGGTGCGGCCCCGCGCGAGCTTGCGGCGGACGACCTCCACGGCACGTTGCGGCTGCTGCCCGGCGATGAATGGGCGCTCGACGATTTCCGCGCCCGCTTCGCCGGCGCGCGCTTCACCGTCTCCGGCCTGATCACCAACGCGTCGGCCTGGCGCACCAGCGCAACTCCCGGCCCGGCGGCCGACGCGCAAGCCCGGCAACGCCGCTGGCAGCGCTTCGCCGAAACGCTCGAACGCATCCAGTTCACCACCGCACCGGAACTGCGCCTGATGGTGCGTGGCGACGCGCGCGACCCGCGCAGTTTCACCGTGCGCCTGACGCTCGATGCGCCCGACGCCCGCACGCCATGGGGCGAACTGGCCGGCGCGCGACTTTCCACGCACGTCGCCCCACCCGGTTCGGACGCGCCGCATCAGGCCGAGGTGCGTCTGGCCGCGCAGCGCGCCCGCACCCCCTGGGCCACGGTGACCAATCTCGAAGTGCTGCTGACGCTCGCCGCGCCCAACGGCCTCGCTGACCACGTCCACGGCTCGTTGCTCGCCTCGGCCGACCTCCTGGCCACGCGCTGGGGCGAGTTGACCCGGCCACAGGTGCGGGTTGCCTGGCAGCACGCCGTCACAAATCCCATCCCGCTTTCCGGCCGCGGCGAGTTGCGCGCCGCCACGGCCACCACGCCCTGGCTGGCTGGAAACGACTTCCGCTTGAACGCAACCCTCGAACCCGCCACGGCCACGGGGGCACTGGCGACAGCGCCCGGCCCGTGGGCCTGGCTCACAAACCTCGAACCGTATGCGCTGGGGTGGAAGTGCGAACTGGCGCGACCGAATCCGAGCGCGGCGCCCCGCCTGGAAGTCGAGCACGTGACGTTGAGCGGACGCTGGCGCGCGCCGGAGCTGGCGCTGACGCACCTGCGCGCGGCGTTTCCCGAAGGCGATCTGGTCGCGGAGGCGAGGTTGGACGCCGTGACGCGCGCGCTCCAATTCGAGTTGCAGTCGGATTTTGATCCGCAACGGCTTCTGCCGTGGTTGCCGGAGAAACCCCGCGAGCGGCTCGCCAGGTTTTCCTGGGCCACGCCGCCGCGACTCAGCGCCCGGGGCACGCTGGTGCTGCCCGCCTGGACGAATCGCAGCCCGGACTGGCGCGCCGAGGTGCAGCCCACGCTCGAACTGGCAGGTGAGTTCGAGCTGACCCACGCCGCGTATTTGGGCGTGCCGGCGCAGCGGGCGCGCGGCCATTTCTTCTACACGAATCAGTTGTGGTGGCTGCCCGATCTGGAAGTGCTCCGGCCGGAGGGCACGCTCAGGCTCGAACACGTCGCCAGCGACGCGACGCGCGATTTTTTCTGGCGCGTGGAAGGCGTGTTCGATCCGCGCGCGGTGCGCCCGTTGCTCAAGCCCGGCGACGCTGACGACCTGGACCTGCTCTCGTGCCGAGCGGCGCCGGTGTTCACGGGCGAAATCCGGGGCCGCTGGCAGGAACGCGAGCGGCTCGGCTTTCACGGACGCGTCGCGCTCACCAATTTCTCGGTCCGTGGCGAGCACGCGGACTGGTTCACGGCCACGCTCCAATACACCAACCGCGCGCTGGATTTGCTGGAGCCGCGTCTGGGCCGGGGCGCGGAAACCCTCACGGCGGAGGGCATTCGCGTGGACTGGCCGGGCGACCGCATCTGGTTCACCAACGGCCTGAGCACGACCGATCCGATGGTCGTGGCACGGGCCATCGGGCCGCAGGTGGCGCGGGCGATTGAGCCGTATCGGTGGGCCGCGCCGCCGCGCGTGCGCGTGAACGGTTACGCGCCCTTGCACGGTTCGGAGAACGCCGACGTGCAATTTGAGATCGAGGGCGGCCCGTTTGCGTGGTGGAAGCTGTGCGCCCCGCGGATTGCGGGCGTCGCGCACTGGCGCGGCGAGACGGTGACGCTGACGAACGTGCAGATGGATTTTTACGGCGGGCAGGCGGCGGGCTTCGCGGCGCTGGATTTCACGCCGGCGCGCGGGGCGGCGTTCGCGTTCACGGCCGGGTTCACGAACGCGGCGCTGGCGCGGCTTCTGGCGGACCTGGCGGCGCGCACCAACCGGCTGGAAGGCGACCTGACCGGTTGGGTTGAAGCGCGCGGCAACACCGACGATCCGCGCACCTGGACCGGCCAGGGCCGGGCGCGGTTGCGGGACGGATTTTTGTGGGAGCTGCCGATCTTTGGCGTGTTGTCCGGGCCGCTGGATTTCATCCTGCCCGGCGTGGCGAACAGTCGGTTCACCGAGGCCTCGGCGCGTTTCACCCTCACCAACGGACTGGTCGTCTGGGACAAGCTGGAGATGCGCGCCCCGGCGCTGCGGCTGCAATACGCCGGCACGGTGGACTGGGACGGACGCGTGGACATGCGCGTGGAGGCCGAGCCGTTGCGCGACGCGCCGCTGGTCGGGCGACTTTTCAGCTTCGCCCTCTGGCCGGTGAGCAAGCTTTTCCAATACCGCATCACCGGCACGCTCGCCGAACCGAAGACCGAGCCGACGTACGTGCCCAAGTGGTTTTTCTTCCCGCTGCATCCGTTTCGGACGCTGGGCGAACTGCTCGCGCCCGACGCGGACCGGACCAACGCGCCGCCTGCGCAGTCCCGTCCGTAAAGACGGCTCTGCCTCGAGGGAGACGAATGCGCAAGCGGCCGTGCGCCCGCGTTTGCTCCTGTGCTCGCGGACGCTGCCGTTCAAAGTTCAAGGTTCAAAGTTCGGAGTTTTGAGTGTTGGTTTCGCCGCGTTGGTTTCGCCGACTGCCAGTCGGCGGCACAGCAGATTTCCAATCTGCGCTACGCTCCAACGCTCCGTTCGATGTTCGATGTTC
>JAOAIM010000060.1:0-13299 GCA_026414705.1 Verrucomicrobiia bacterium
GCGTCACCCGCCGAGGCGCCCGACAGGACTGCCGTCAGGCCGATGTTTAACAACGTGCCGTTGTAGCGGGACAGGAAGATGTGCGGCTGGCGGAAGACCTGTCCGGCGAAGGTGATGGCACCGCCGAGGGTAACCGTGGAGGGAATCGAGCTGAAGTTGGCGATGGGCGTGGGCCCGTTGGCTGCGGGATCGTCAATGATGAAGTGACCGTTGAAGGTGAAGGTGCTGTCGTTGAGGCGCACGGCAGTGAGGCTGTTGCCCGTGCCACTGCCGTTGCCGAGTCGGAGCGTGCCGGTGAAGTTGGGCTGGGCCGCCGTCAAATCCACCCGCCCGCCGTTGCGCAGCACGAGTTGTCCGGGGCCGCGCAAGGTGTCGGGTGTGTTGAACGTGAGGGCCGGGGTTTGGGTGTTGGCGTCGAGCACGCCGCCATTGGTGCTGACGGTCAGGCCGCGGTTGGCGAGATTGCCGAGGGCGGCGGTGGCGCGGAGCGCGCCGCCATTGAGCGTGAGATAGTCGTGCACGGGCGCGGCGGGGTGGTAGCCCAGGCGATTGACGTTGCCCAGCGAGAGGCGTCCGCCGTTGAGCAGCCATTTTGTGCCCGACGTGAGGGTGCCGGAGTTGTCGGCGTTCAACGTCCAGTTCCCGCCGTTGACCGTGAGGGTGTTGCTGCCGGTCAGCAGCGCAGGCAGCGTCACTTCGCCCGCGCCGGTGCCGCCCAAAGTGATCGGCCCATTCCACGTGAGGCTTGAGTTGATCGTGACCGGCCCGGCGCCGTTTTGTTGGAGGCTGCTGGAGAGGGTGATTTTATAGCCGCCGGCGAGGGTGTAAGCACCGGAGGCGCTGAAGAGCAAATCGCTCACCACGCGGTCCACGCTGGAGCTGACCACCTGCGTGACGGCGTTGGGGAAAAGCACCGCACTGCCGGGGGGCGGGACAGTGCCGTTGATCCAGTTGGAGCCCGTGCCCCAATCACCGGAGACCGCCCCGCTCCAGAAGTTGGTGGAGTTGGGCTGAATGGTAATTGAAACGGTGGCCACGGTGCTGGTGGCACAGCCGTCACTAACGGCAAAGTCAAAACTGTCGGTCCCAATGAAACCGGGCGCGGGGTTGTAAAGAATGCTTCCGGTGGCCGGATTGAATCCGCTCAAGTAGCCGCTGAGGGGCGGACTGTTGGTGAGGTAGCTCAACGGGTCGCCGTCGGCGTCGCTGCCGGCCAGCACGATGGGCAGGGCGACGTTGGCCACGCCGGTGACGCTCAGGCTCGTGGCCACCGGCACGGTGTTGGATTCGCAATCCCGGAACACCTCGGCCACGTAGTTGGTGTCGCGGCTGACGATCCGCAAACCCCAACAGTTGAGTGTGCCGGTGAAGGGCGACCACCGGTCTTCGACCTTGAGCGTCCAGGTGCCGGGAGCGGGTTGGCCGTTGTAAATCGTCAGCGTGCTGTACTGCGGGCGCATCGGCACGATGTAGGGCAGCGGCGTGTTTTCAAAGGTGTTGGTGGCTTCGCTGTCGAAGACCGTGCGCAGTTCGCCCTGACCGCATACGCCCGTGCCGTAATCGGTGGCCGTAGCCGGCGTCCAGGCGCCGTCGGCCAGCACCAGTTCCGTGCCGCTGGGACTGCGGATGGTGAATTTCAACTGGCTCGCATACTGGTGGCTGGCGCGGAGCGAGACGTTGAGGTCTTCGACGATGTGGCCGGGGGGCAACCCGACAATGGCCGTGGAGTAAAGCACGCCGGGGTATTCGGGAATGGGCACGTTGAGGTCCGCGCTGTCCACGAGGTTGGTGACCGAGTAGCCCGGGCGGCCAACGCGCCGCCAAAAACGGTTGGTGTAAGTGCTGCCCGTGCTGGCGACGGTGGTGATCAGGTCGAATTCCAGCACCGTGCCGGCCGGTACGTCGCGCCCGATGCGATAGACGAAGTGGTTCAGGTTGGTGGCGGTGCCGAAGGGCGGCAGGTCGGGATAAGCGTCGTTCCCGTTGAGAATCGTGATGTTGGTGCCGGTGGTGACGAGCACGGCGGTGACGCCCGAGGCCGTCAGATTCATTTCGTTGCGGAGCACGAGCTGTTCGCCGACCGTTTCGCCCGGATCGAGTGAATCGTTGTTGTTGCCATTGAGCACGGTGAAGCGGGTTTCGATCAGGGCCAGGGGCTGGCGCGTGAAATAAATGGCCTGGCCGGGCCGCAGGCGCGGGCCGTCGGTGGCGTCGCGGAACAACTGCGCGATGTAACCGGTCGGATGCTCCAACCCGACCACCGAAGAGCCGCCGCCACTGATCTGGGGGTCACCCTGGGACGCCGGATCCAGATACTGGAATTTGATGTCGTGCGTGCTTTCAAAGAGAAGGGCCTGGAAGGTGAAGCGTCCGTCGAAGCCGGAGGATTTCACGTTGCGCCAGGTCACGACGAAAATGCGATGGGGCGCACTGCCCACGACGCCCACGCGCACGGAGCCGCCGCTGAAGGCCGGGTTCAAATCGGCGCAGAGCACGCAAAGGATGTTGTTGGGCGGGTCGGGGTCCGGGGGGTAGCCGTTCCAGGAGGGCAGGCCGTTGGTGGAGAAAGCCAACTGGCCGTTGGAGCCGATGAAGACGTTCGTTTGCGGGTTGCCGTAGAAGGAAAACACAAACGGCAGCGCGTAGCTTACGAAGCTCTGGTCCGAAAGGCTCAAGGGCGTGTGCGCGGCGTCGTTTATCCAGACGAACGGCACATTGGTGCGCATGAGGTAGTTCTGGTCCACCACCACCTGGCGGGAGGCGGTGCGGGTCTGGCCGTTGGCGGCAGTGGCGGTGAGCGTGATCTGATAGATGCCGCTGTTGGAGTAAACGTGCGAGGCATGGAACTGCGTGCTCGGCGGGCTGCCGTCACCGAAGTCCCAGACCTGGCTGATGGCGCCGATGGTGTCATTGGAGCAAACCACACTGAGCGGGGGCGAGCCGCCGGTGAACCGTAGAGGGTTGAGCAGGGTTTGTCGCCACGGCTGGATTTGAAAGCGGACGATTGGCCCGGGCGGTTGCGTCAGGGCGCGGTGCGCGTTCAAGCGCCCGCCGCTTTTGGCGGCATCGGCCAGTTGCGGCAGCAGGTCCACGTTGCCCAGCAGTCGTTGGATGAGCTGCGCATACGAGTCGCCCGGAAATTGGGCGCGCAACAGCGCGAGCGTGCCCGCCACGTGTGGTGCGGCCATCGAAGTGCCGTTGATGCTGTGGTAGCCGGTGGGGTAATTGTTGTTCGACATGGGCGTGGTGGTGTAGGTGGGCATGGTGCTCCAGATGGCGACGCCGGGGGCGGCCAGTGCCACGCCGTTGTAGCCGTAGTTGGAAAAGCTGCCGAGCCGGTCGCGGCGGTCGGTGGCGGCCACAGCCAGGACGTTGTCGTAGGGGTAGCTGGCCGGATACATCGGGGTGAAATCGTTGTCCTCGCCGTTGTTGCCTGCGGCAGCTACAAAAATGATCCCCGCCGCCCGCGCTGCGGCAATCGCATCGGCCAGGGCCTGACTGTAAGCGCCGCCACCCCAACTGTTGTTGAGGATGTGCGCGCCCTTGGCGATGGCGTAGTTGATGCACTCGATGGCGTCGGAGGTGTCGCCCTGACCGTCGCTGCCGAGGAATTTGAGCGCCATCAACCGGACCTTCCAGGCCACGCCGGCCACGCCCAGGCCGTTGTTGCCCAGCGCGCCGATCGTGCCGGCGACGTGCGTGCCGTGGAAATGGTCATCGAGGGGATTCCCCGAACCGGTGATGGCGTTGATGCCGTGCACGTCATTGGAATAAACGATCCCGTTGACGGGACAACCCACGCACGGGTTGGTCCACATGTTGGCGGCCAGGTCCGGGTGGGTGTAATCAATCCCGCTGTCAATCACCGCCACGATCACGTCGCCGGCCTCGGTGCGGATGTCCCACGCCTCCGGCGCGTCAATGTCGGCGTCGGCGGTGCCGCCGCTTTGTCCGGTGTTGTGCAAGCCCCAGAGTGAGCCATCGGTGAACCGCGGATCGTTGGGCATCAGCAACGCTCGGAGCGTGTAGTCCGGCTCGACGTATTCGAACAAACCGGTCGCGCGCAATCGCTCGATGGCACGTTCGGGGGGCAGGCCTTTTGGCAACTGCAGAACCTGGAGGTTGCCGAAGCGGGCGTATTGCCGGTGGACGCGGGCGCCCAAGGCGGCATGGGCGGCGGCGATGGCGTTGGCCTGCCGCACGCCCGCTTCGGCCCGGGGCCTGGCCAGCACCCGGTCCTGTCGGAAACGAGGCGGTGCGGCCCACACATCCAGGGCCAGCAGCAGAGAAGCGAGCAAAACGGATCGAAGCAAACCGGGGTTCATTGTCGGTGGCAGGGCGGGTTGTTGCGGGGCGTCACATATCAGGGGCCACGCGAGCGCCGGTCTTTACCGGATTGGTTTGCAGGGCGGTCGGGTTCAGATCGCCGGGGGCGTCGCGCGCAGGTGCGATTTCAAGTCGGGCGGGATTTACGGGATCATCAGCCGATAAAACGCCGAGGGTTTGGGCGGGTTGGCGTCCAGATACTGGAACAGGCCGGAGATGGGAGCGTTGGTGGTCAGCAGGTTCGTCCACGGGCCGGTCACCTGCGCGGCGCGTTGAACGACGTAAGCGCCGCCGGGCGTGCCCTGGAAGTTCACGGTCACAACAGTTGGCGTGTAAGCCAGGCCCAGCACCTGCCCGCCGAAGCTGCCCACCAGCGTAATGGTGCCGTTGCCGCCGGGGCCCAGTTGGGAAGTGTCCCAATAGCTGCCGCCCGGCGGGGTGGGGAGCACCAGGGTTGTGAAATTCCCGGCGAGCGTGCCGTCGAACAAATCAAATGAATCTCCCGGCGCGAGCGGCTCGCCGCTGGCGGTCACGACCAGCGTTCCGCCCAGGGTCAGCGTGCCGTTGATGACACGCAGTTTGTCGGCGGTGTAAACCGGCCCGGCGGCTTTGTGGATTTCCATCACGTTGGTGCTGCCGGCGGCCAGCGTCACGCTGTTGGTGACGGTGAGCGTGCCGATGGGCGTTCCGGGGCTGAGGATGCCGTTGACCGTGACCGGACCGATGAGCACGCCCCTGCCGGCGAGCGTGGCGCCGCTGTTGACCAGGACCGCACCCGTGCCGGTGGCGCTGCCGGTGACGTTGCTGACGAGCAATGTGCCCGCACTCACCACGGTCGTGCCGTCATAAAGGCTGGCAAACGGATTCACCAGGGCCAGCACGCCCGCGCCGGTCTTGGTGAATCCACGAACTCCCGTGCTGTCGGCAATGATGCCCGCGAAATTCAATCGCGCCCCCGGTTCGGCAACCAGGATTTCGACCTGGGTGTTGTCAGCATTCAGGTTGAAATTGCCGTTGAGGGTGGTGGTGGAAACATCCCCGGCTCGTTTTCCAAACACCGCCGTCACGGTGGCGCCGCTGGCCGGATTGGCGGTGGTGATGGAAACGCCCGGCGGCAAATCCACGTCGCCCACCACGAACAGGCGCACGGTGGCGTTGTTCGGAGTGGAGCTGTTCACCAGTTGCACGCCACCCGTGCCGAGCGCCGTGGAATTTAGGACATTGACTGTTCCGCGGACCACGTGGGTCCCGCCGGCGTGGGTGGAGCTGCCCGCGAGGTTGTAAACAGAGGCATCGTTGGCCGTACCGGTGCCGGCCTGACCGAGGCGCAGTCGGATTGTCGCCCCGTCGGTGTTGAGCAAGCCGCCAAGGAAGTCAATTCGGCTGCCGTTTGAGCCGGTGCCCTCCAGGTCCAGGTATTTGGTGCCGGTTGCGTCGAGGAACTTGAACGTGCCGAGCAGAGTCAGGGGATTGGCCAAGCCGCCGCTGTTGCGCACCCGCAGGTTGCCGCTGCCCGCCAGCGTCATGTCAAAGTCGTTGTGGATGGTCACGGCGTTGGCGGCGGCTTTATCTATGACGAAGCTGTTGTTGGCCTGGTCGCTGGTGATTTTGCCGCCTTGGAGCACGTAGCCGCTGACGGTCACATTGATCCGGCGGCAGTTGATGCCGCCGGCGTCCACGTCCACCGTGCCGGCCGTGCCGCGGAAATTGGCGATGTCACTGGCCAGGGCGGTGTTGTCCCATGCAACATCGAACGGCCCTGCGGCGTTTGTGGAGAAGTGTGGCGTGGTCGTGTCCCACGTGCCGCTGCCGCCCTCGGCGCTGCCATCAGCGGACCAATAATAGTTCACATTGACGGCCAGCGCGGAATTTTCGTGCGCCAGAAGCGCCCCCAAAGTCAGCCCGAGAATCAGAGAGGTTTTTGTTTTCATGATTGTCATCAAGGAATTGTCCGCCCGGAGATTGGGCTGTCAGCCGGTGTTTTGTGCAATTGGTAGCATGCGCCCGACCGCTCTCCAAATGAACAGCCAGCGTGGTTGCGACAGCCCGCTCTGCCGCCGGTTCACCAGCGGTAATAGCGGTAGGGGTTGTCGCCAATCTTGCGGTCGTCGAGGTAGTCCGGGTGGTAGAAGCGTTTTTCCGCCGGTTTCGCAATCAAATACAGGTGCTCCGGCGCGCCGCACATCCCGCCGTGGATCGCTTCGTCATAGACGCGCAGGGCGATGACGTTGCGGCCGGCCCGGACGAGGCGGCCGGGCACGACGTAACCACGCGGCTTTTGCCAGTCGCGCGTAGTGCCAATCAACTCCCCGTTGAAATACGTGTGGTCGGATTCGTCCACGCGACCGAGGGACAGGTAAAGGTCGCGTCCCGCCAACTCAGGGGGCAGTTCGATCACGCGACGGAACACGGCTTCGCCGTCAGCCCGCGCCCACGCACCACCGTAGCTTTCGAAATAGGCCGGCACCGGCTGCGTTTCCCAGCCGTCTTCGGGGGCGTCCGGTTGCACGAGTCGTTTTGCCGGCTCGCTCGGGCCCGGGTCGGGATTGGGGCGGCGATCCTCGTGCTCTTCGAAGCGCCGGAGGAGTTGCACCTGCCACGGCCCGGCCAGGAAAACCGGATGCTCCGGGTGTTGCAGCAAATCCAGGAAAACGCGGTCGGTCGTGAACGGCGCGCCGAGGTTGGCGAGCAGTTGCGATAATGCGCGCGTCTGCCGCCAGCGCGTGAACCGGAAATAGGTTTTTGTATCCGCCGGCAGGGCGCGAGGGTCAATCTGGCAATAGATCGCGACGCCCTTGCCTGCCGTCCGGCGTCCGAGCAGTCCGTCTGCCCCCAACTCGAGACCGGGGGCGGGCTTGAGCAGCCGCGCCTGGCCCTCGGCGCGCCAGCGCAAATCGGAGGCGCTCAAGCCGGCGCATTCGGGCCAGGGCGGAGGGCAAAGTGAGCCGGAGAAGTTGGAAACCAATTCCACGTTGTTCGTGCGCGCGAGCACCAGCGCCCGGCCGCCGCCGCGCAAAAACGCCTCCAAGGTTGCGGCGTCCGGTTCGACGCCGGCGCCGATGACCACCAGCGCCGGCGTGCTCGGCAGGGCCTCAACACGCATGAACGGCACGTTCAAAAACTCGAGCAGTTGCGCGTCAGCATCCGCGCCCAGAAGCACCACCTGCTCGGCCTTGGGCAGGATTGGCGCGGTTTGAACATGCTGAAGGAGATTGCGGGCCAGACGGCGGGCCGCCGGGTCGTTGGCCACGTGGTCCTCCAGGTCGAGCGTGCAGAGAGTGATCCGCCCGCGCCCGAATTCCATCTCCATCAGGGGCGTGTAGGCGAGATCAAACTCACATTCCAGCAGTGGCCGCCAGCCGGTGCGATGGGGTTTTTCGACGGCCGCGCTGGTGACGCCACCGCGGTTGCCCCAGTGCCAGCCATACAACGGCATGCCCTCGTAGTTGGGCCATTGGGGATAAGGTTCAATCAGACGGCTCTCCCCGTTCCAGTCGCGCAAGTCCAACGCATCCAGCCCTGCCACCACCGCATGGTTCGCGTCCACCGGAAACACCCGGCGCGTCACAAACGGCGCGGTGCGCAGGCCCAGCGCGAACTGCATCCAGCGCGGGTCCTGGGCCATGACCAACAGCCGTCCGCCCTCCCGCACAAACGCCCCGGGGTCGAACGGCAACCGGTGACGCTCCGAAAGCGCGCGACGGCCGACGACAATCACGCGCGCCGACGGTGTCACCGGCACGACGCCGCAGCCGATGGACTTCAACAATTGAGTGGTCTCGCCCAGGGGATCGAAAACCCCCACGGTGCCGCCGGCAGGTGGCGCGGGCGCAAACACACGGAACGGGAACGCATCTTCGTGCCGGCGATCGCCAAGGGTGGCCTGCAAAACGATGTTGCCCTCGGCCCGTTCGCCCTGGATGCGTTCCGGTAGCGTGACGCTGATCGGTAGGAATTGGTTCTCCGCGATGCCAATTTCACCGGTGGCCCGACCGCGCGCGATTTCGCGTCCGGCCAGTTCGACCGCCCAGTCGGCACAGAAGGGCTGCGGTGCGCGGGTGTCGTTGATGAGCACGAGTTGTTTGCGCAGGGTTTCGCCCGTTTGGAAGCTGTGGTCCTTGGCGGTGAAGGCTTGCGGCGGGCCGGCGATCCACGCCAGCGTTGGCCCGTTGACTTCCATCAACGTGCGGCCTGCGGGGCGGATGACCGATGTGCCTTCGGGTTGGAGGTAGTGGAGAAATTCTTTGCGCAGGCGGTCGCGGTGCGTTCCGCGATGGCCCGGCACAAACGGCCCGGCGGGCACGGTTTCCGCGCCCTTGGCGCCCGCTTCCCAGCCATGGGCCATGGCCCAGGGCACCATGCCACCGGTGATGCCCCAGGTGCGCCAGGCGCGCCAGGTGTTGCGAATGAACAGCGATTGAAGCTCCTGAAATGCCGGGGCGCCTTCGAGCCGTGGATTGTTCTGCCAGTTTTTGTAACGCTGCTCGCCCTCGAAGCGCGCGGCGATCTCGCGCCGATAATCGGGCGTCTCCAACCGGTAGGCGTCCCGGCCCAGATACATGGCGCAATACTCGGTCATCAGCGGCTCGGTCAGCACGCTGTGGGCGAAGCCGTCGCGCCCGCGCATGAAACTCGAATGCAGCGGCGTGCCGAATTCCACCGGCATGAACGGCAACACGCCCTGGCGCACCCAGTGGCTGAGCCACTCCTCGCGTTCCTGCAGCGGGATGAAGTTCAGATACATGTTCACGGTGTGCACGTCGCCCACATACGCCCCGTGATGCGTGAAAACCGGGCGCGTGGGGTCCACCGATTTGATCATGGCGATGCCCTCCAGCCCCAGCCGCACGCGCCGTTGGAACTGGGTTTCCGAACCGTAGCCGACGGCGCCGAGGTAGCGCGGGTCCTGATCCAGGTTGTGGCCGAAGAAGTTGGCGCTGGTCGCCCACATCACAATCGAGGGGTGGTTGCGGTAACGGCGCAGCTCCTCGCTCATGCGGGCGAGGTATTTTTCGCGCAGGCCGCCTTCATTCCAGTCGCGCAGCGTCCAGTTCGGCCCGGACAAATACGGGTTCATGCTCAGCGCGCAGCCGGCCAGCAGCAGGCCGGCGCGGTCGGCCCGCTCGGCCCACAACTCGCGGAAATGGAGGCGGCCGCGGCGGTCATGATCAAACGGCCAGTGTTCGGCGAAGTTAAAACCGGCCTTGAGCAGGCCGGCGATGACCCCGTCCATGCCCGCCACGCTGCCACCCAAGGTGCTCCACTCTTCATGCGGCATGACGGCGGGCCGCAGGCGGATTTCACGTCCGTTCAGGAAAAACCTGCGGCCTTCGATCCAAAACTCCCGGAAGCCGAAGGTTTGTGTGAGCTCATCGTCCAGCCCCGCGCCGGTGACTTTCAAACGCAAGGTGTAAAGGTGGGGTTGACCCACGTCCCACAGCGTCGGATCGGCCCACGGCCACGCCACGCGAATGGTTTGCACCGGCTCGGCGCGAACCGGCGTCGTGGCGCGGAACGTCTTTTCGACCGAGCCGGTCGCATTGACGGCTTCGGCGATGAGCGCGATTTGCCCCGCGGCCGGCACGCCGCGCAATTCCACGTCCAGAGCCAGTTCGTTGCGGCGCGTCGAGGTTTGAATGAACACATCCGAGACGTGCGCGCCGCGAGGGCGACTGACCAGAAAGACCTCGCCGATGAGGCCGCGAGAATCGAGTCGCGCCGGTTGCGTGGTGACCTGGTCATGGCCCATGAAGTTGAGGACTTCCTTCTCATTGTCGGTCGCCACCACTTTCAGGCGGAGCGTGGCTGCTGCGCCGGGGCTGACGTGATCGGTGAGGTCCACCGTTCCGGCGGGCCAGGCGATCTCGCCACAACGGGTGTCGTTGACGAAGACCGTGGCGTCGGTGCTCACGCGCCGCACGTCCAGCACAATGGCCCGCCCGGCCCAGTTGCCGGGAATGTGAATTTGGCGTTCATACCAGACACGTGCGGTTTCGCGGCCAAAACCGCGCCAGGCCTCGCTCTGTCCCGTGGCAACAATGGGCGGGAAGGCGGCCTTGCCGTCCCACGATCCGGGCACGGGAATCGCGCCCCAATCGCCCTGGGGCGCTGCGGCCGCCGGGCCTTCGGCCGGCATGAACCGCCAGATGCCGTTGAGGCAGATGCGCCCACGCCGGGCGCTGATTTCCTCGACGGCTTCGCGTCCCCAGCCAAAGTCGGGAGTGGTGGCGGCGGGCAAAAGATGTGAACCCGCAAGCAGGGCCAACAGTGAAATAAACCGGGATTTGATCGTCATGAGGCAGCCGTCGCTGCGGTTGAATAATTTCTTGGCCCGTGCAGGAGGCGCTGCGGCAACGGGGTGGAGGTCGCCAAGTCGCCGGGATTGATTTCAAAACGCGGCACTGGCGCGGGGATTTCGGCGGTTGCGCGGCTGATGCCGCAGCCGGTGTTTTGAAGTCTTGTGGGGGAACGTGTCATCGGATCCAGGCCGTGGTTCAAGCACAGGTCACCGTCATCCCAACGCGCGCAGCACGTACCGGGCGCCGGCGCGGGTGGGCGCTTCCCAAACCGGCTCGGTGCGCGGCGGGCCGCCGTCCAATTGCCACGGGCCGGCAAATCCGTGGCGCAGGCGAATGGGCTGGCCGGCGAGGCTTTGCAGGCGCACTTCGCGCAGTTTCCGGTCGCGCACGGTTGCGCCCACCAGAAACGCGCCCTCGGTGCGGATGCGGTCAAACTGAAAGTCGCGCCAGTGTTTGGGCCAGCGATTGACGATGCGGATTTCGTCGCCCGCACATTGCACGAGCATTTCGCAAATGGCCCAGAGGGCGGCCATGCCGGCGTCCATTTGCATCACCTCCCAAAGGTAGGGTTGCCGCTTCTGGAAACCCGGATGGAACAGCGCACCGTCGTTCCACGCCGAGCAACCGGGGAAATCGGCATTGTGCAACGTGCCGTGGCCCACGTTGGTGAAGTTGTAATCCCACCATTTGAGCCAGAGCAACGCCGCGTCCGGTAGGCCGCATCGGGAGCAGATGATCGAGGCCCAAGGAATGGACCAGCCCACCCATTCGCCCGCGCCGCAGCGCGTCCAGTGCTGGAGGGATTCAGCCACCACCGGCGCATGTTCCGGCGCAAAAGGGTCAATCGTGGCGAACGGCCAGAGGGCGGCCAGATGACTGTGATGGCGGTGGCTGTGCGGCAAATCCTGGCCCTCCCACAGTGCGATGCGCCGGGCGCCGTCGGGCCGGGCCGGGTCTGTGGGCACGGTTGAATAGGGCGGCAGGTCTCGCTCGACCTCGGCCCAGCGCGGGTCGGGCGTTTTGCCGAGAATGCGCGCGGCCTCGCCCAGCAGGGCCACGTTGAGATGCAATGCGGCGAGTTGGAAACTGGCGTTGACGCCCCACTGGCCGCGCGGGCCGCCGGCGTTGAATTCGGGGCTGACGCTGACCGGCAGGCGCAAACGGCTGCCGCCATCGCGCTCCTCGCGTTCGAGCATCGCCCAGAAGCCCTCGAACGCGCCGCGCAACAGCGGCCAGGCCACCTCGCGCAGGACGTTCTCGTCCATCGTGTAGCGGTAATGCAACCAGGCCATTTGCCCGAGCCACGCGGCACACGCCTGATCCATCGTGCCCGCCCAATACGCGCCGATGACCTGCCCGCGATCATCCATCGCGTGCGGCAACAGAGCCGCGCCCTCCCGACCGAAAAACTGTTTGCCACGCGCCAGCGCCAGCGGCCACCAGGCGCGAAGCTGTTTCCACAACGGCGTGAAGTGGTCGGGGTGATTCGTGGGCAGCGCCGGGCCGTAGATGAGCTGGAGATTGATGTTCAGGTGGTAATCGTTGGACCACGGTGGAATCTGATACTCCTCCATCCACGGGCCTTGCAGTGTGGCCGCGGGCGCATGTGGCGGCGTCAACCCGGCCTGCTTGTGCAGCCCGTAATGCCAAACGAATTGCAACTCCGGCTCGGGCAGGGAAACGGTGGCTGACTGCCGCCAGTAACGTCGCCGCCAGCGCAGGCGGGCCGCGGCCTCGCGTTCGCGCGCAGTCGCCGCCTCGTTCAGCCGCTGCGTCACCAGCGCCCGGGCGTCGTCGGCCACCGCGCTGGCGACGGCCCAACCTCCGGGACATTTGCGCCAGCCCAGCGCCAGCGGCGGGTCGGCGGGCAACGATTGCATAAAGCCGCCCTCGCCGTCCGTTTCCCAGANTTCAGGCGGCGCGATGCCGAGCGGCGCGAGTTGCTCGCCGATGTGCTCCCACGCCGGAACGAGGCGCAGCGTGATCGGGCCGAGACGGTTTTCATCCAAGGTGACCCAGAAGAGGGCATCGGCGGCGGCTTGTTCAATGCGCACCGAGTCCACAGGTTCGCCCGCTTCCGTGCCCACCGCCACGGAAAGCACGCCGGAGCGCAAATCGAGTTCGGCGATCCGGGGACGCAGACCACGAGCGAAGTGCCACTCCAAACGACCGCCGCCGAGTTGCTGGGGGCGGGGTGAGCGACCCGGTTCTGCGGAAGGATTGGCGAAGAGGGCTTTGACGCCCGCGAGGTCGCCCGCTTCCAACAGGCGGCGCACTTCGGCAAAGGTGGTTTTTTCAATGGCTACGTTGCCGCCGCGGTGATCCCAAAATCCGGCGTGGCCGACCGTGACGTTCAACGAGGTCTCGCCCCAGACCATCAGACCTTGAATGCCGTTGCCCAGCAGCACGCCGGTGTGGGTGCGCGGCAGGGGGAAATGCCAGCGCAGAACGGGCAGGCGGGCGGCACGCGATGCACGGGCGCGGCTCATGCGGGTTTGGGCGCGGGTGCGGTGGGCGGGGCCGTTGCGCTGCCGGAGGTTTCAGTGGTCTCCTGTCCCGCCAGGATTGGGAGGGCAATCGGCTTGCGTGCGTAGTAAAGCAGGACGCTCGCGCAGAAGAGGCCGAGCAGACCGAAGAATCCCAAAATCCCGGGCACGAACCAGGTGCTGTATTC
>JAOAIM010000060.1:13399-19316 GCA_026414705.1 Verrucomicrobiia bacterium
CGGGCAGGATGACGCGCTGCGGATCGGCCGGATCGTAGCACACCGTAACGGTGGTTGGCAGACCGTCTTTGTCGGTGAGGTATTTGGCCGGACGCAGTTGACTGCCGACCGGGGCGCGGAATTCGACGGGCGTGCCGTCGGGCAGTTGGAAACGGTATTCGTTCCAGAAGACGAAGGTGCGGTCCTGTTTTTCTTCGGCAGCGCGCACTTCGGCATCGGTCGTCAGCACGATCGCCTCGCCGCCGATTTTTTCCTTGATGATGCGCACGGCCTCGGCCTCGGCGCGTTGGCCAAAGAGCATCAGTCCCAGCGCCGGGCCGAGCTTGAGGAGGCCCAGCGCGATCAGCAGCAGCGCAAAACCCAGCATGCCCAGCTTGGCCCAGACATAGCCGGGGGTGTAGTAGCGCACCGCAGCCGGCTGGCCGTGAGCTTCCTGTTCGGCGGCTTTTTCTTCGGCGGCCTGTTCGGCATCGGCCTCCTCGCGGCCGCGTTTGCGGATGAGGCCCTTCTTTTCCCGCTGCAAGAACAGGAACGCGCCGCCGAGTGCCAGGCTGCCCAGCAACAGCAACCAGAAATAGCCGCTCATGTAGTCATATTTCATCGGCGCGAAGCTCGCGCTCACCAGCGGACGGGCGACGGTGATGCGGTTTTGTGCGGCGGCAGAAATCGCGCGCCGATACAAGTCCGCGGCCTGTGCGCGGGTGGCGCCGGACTGCTGCCCGAAGAGAGCTTCCAGGCGTTGGCTCACGCCGGCGGTCAACTCGGCGACCTCGTTGGTTTCGCTGCTTGGCGACTGCTGATAAACTGCGACGACGCGGATGGCGTTGTCACCGTCCGGGGCCGTGCGCACGGTGGTATGCTCGCACATGCCCGCAATCCGCAGCGCGCGCGCCGTCGCCCAGATGCGGCGTTCGGGCTGCGGCGGATCGGTGAACCACGCCATGATGCGATAGACCACGCGGGTGATCGGCGAGGGATAACGATTGAGGGGGTCCTCAAGCACCAGCAGATCGAGTTCGACCGCTTCAGCACGCCGCGCGGCCAGCGGTTCCGCAGGCGTGACCAGCGCGCCCTCCAGGCGCGTTGCGGCAGCGTCTGCGAGCGCCCGGCCAATGTCGCGCCCCAGGCCGGTCAGGTCGGTTTGCGCGTCGGCTTCAGCACTGACGGTGAGGATCCAGTTCGCTTCGCGTCGGACCAGACGCAGGTCCACAATTTCGGGGATGGCCTTGCGCAGGGCGTTCAAGGTTCGCTCGACCCTTTCGGTTTCGGGGCGATGATGGAGGGCGAAATCAAACAGGGCGACCGGTTTGACAAAGCCGGCGCGAATCTGGTCGCCGTCGCGCAACAACTCGGGCGACAGCGCAGCGAGCACGTTGCTGCGGAACAGTTCGGCGCGCCGCGTCAACTCGGCGTCCAGCCGCGCGACTTCGGCGGCAAGGGGCTCAATTTGTTTGCGGTATTCCTCGGCCTGGGCGCGATACCGGTCGGCGGCGGCCGCGTCGCCCTGGTTGCTCTTGGCGGTGGCGAAGTTTTCGGCGTTGCGTTGTTTGGCGAGCAGGGTGCTGCGTTCGGCGTCGAGTTGGTCGCGTTTTTCCTTGAGTTGAATGCTGTCCTTGTTGTGCGCGCGCAACTCGAAGCCGCGTCCATGGTCCAGAGCGGCATGCGTGGCATACCACGCCTCAGCGGTCAGGCGCTGGCCCGGATAATTGGTGCTCAGCCCCGAACGGTTCAGGAGCTGGAGCACTTCGGGGTTGGATTTCGGTTGGGCGAAGGTGACGCGGGCCATCTCACCGCCGGGCGGCATGAACAGGGCGGCGTGCGCCCAGATGAACAGCCCCACGCCGTTGAGGGTCAGGAAAACCGTCAGCCGTCCGGTGAGCTGCGCTCCGGCGGCGTATGTGCCCATTTCGTTGCGCGGCACATAGTCGTAAACCAGCGGCATGTAAATCATGCCTCGCAAGATGCTGATGATCGAAAGCGTCTCGCCGAAAATCACCAACTCCACCAGCGTGGGCGTGCGGTCGTAGAGGACAAAATTCACGTAGAGGTAGAAGGAAAAGTTGATCAGAACAAACAGCCCGACGAGCGTCAGATAGGCGCGCATTCGGGGCAATTTGTCGGCAAACAATCCGAGCAGGGCGATAAGGAAGATGTTGAGCGTGCTGCCGATGACGAAGTTCTGGCCCATCTCCTGTTTGGTGAAGCCCCACTGATCGGTGTAGAGCAGGACCGCAATCGGGCCCAGGCCGGTGCCGAGCATGGCGTTGCCGAAGACCAGCAGGTAGATCGGCCAGAGATTTCGATTGAGCACGCCCCGAAAAAAATTCCGCAACGTGAACCGTTCGCCCCGGAGCTTGCTTTTCTGTTCCACCTCGCGGATGCCCAGCATGATCAACAGCAGCATCATGATCATGGCCGCCCCGGTGCACCAATAAATGGCGCGCTCACCCGTCAAGGGCACCCCCGCCATGAACTCGTAATCATCAAAGCGGCCGATGGCGACGAGGTTGAACGTGAGGATGGCAAAATTCAGAATCCACGTGCCAATCGCGGCGGAAGTGCCGCGCTGGCGTGGCGGCACCACCTCCGCGCGGAGGGTTTCCTGGGGGCCGTCGCCGAGGTCGTTGAAGATGTTGTAGGCGATGTAACAGGCCAGCAGCAGCCAGAAGTTGGGCATCAGCGGCATCAGGGCAATGAACACAATCGTCCCGACCCAGCCCACCACGATGAAGGGTTTGCGCCGGCCGAACCGCGTCCAGATACGGTCGGACATGAAGTTTGCAAACGGGCGCAGCACCAGCGAAATCATGCCCGGAAGGCTCATCACAAACGTCAGCCCGGCGGGATTCTCGACGAATTTTTTGAGGGAAAAGATGAAGCAATTCCCCATCATGAAGTATTCCAGCAACCCCGCCATCCAGGGAAGCCCGGCAAACAGAATCCACAAGAAGGGGATGCGGCTTTTACAGGTGACGATCATGTGCTAGCGCCGGTCTTGCGATCCCCACGGTGCTTGCGTCCGCCGGGACGGCCGATTGTGCGCGCGCCCCTTCCTGCGCCCCGCACCGACCGACCAAATCGCCTTCGCCGCAGCGCAGACGATGCCCGGGGCTGATTGTTTTTAGCCGGGCAGGAGCGCCAAGTCCACCGCGTTGCGATTTGAACCCCGGTCGGTTTCTCTCTGCCGAAGCACCCAAGCATCGAGACTTGCACAACGGACGGGAGCGGCGCGCGGGGTCTGCCAATGACCGTTGAACCTGCAGGGCGGCGTATGAGGACGGTCGCCAGCACGTTCCAAGGGAACGAATGTTCTCCTGGCCGGCCGGTGACGGTTGGATTTTACATCGTTTTCGGGAGAGCAGACCGAAAGCAGCCCCGCCATTTGCCCTCACCGAGAATCCAAGCGCGCCGTGCGGTCTGTGCACTTGCTCCTCAACGACGGACTTCAGCCCGGTGTCACAGGCGCCTTTGCTTCGACTCCCCCCAACATAGAGAGCCGGGCGCCATGTAGAGAGCCGTCGTAAACGGCTGAACTCAACCCCCTGCTTCGCACCGGGCTGAAGCCCGTCGTTGATCCAGGGCGCGAAACGCCGCTCTGCGCTGAACCAGGGCCGGTAACTGCACGCTCTCAAGTATTCAGCTTGAACGCCGCCGTATCAGGAGGCGCAGCCCCACGCCGAGCAAAACCAACCCCGCCGTCCCCGGCTCCGGAACAAATTGCACCTGCAGGGCGGTATCCGAAATTCGCCAACCCCCGACGCCGAAGCCCGGGTCCAATGCTGCGCCGCTGGGCAGCAATGTGGCATTCAGATCGGTGTAATCCAGGCCGCTGGCGTTGGCGAAGGTGATCAGTGTGTAGGGTACACCCAATTGCAGCCCGCCCACATCGGTGAACTCGAACGACAGGCCGTTGGGCGCCGTGCTTCCGGTGAACAGGCCCGACACCGCCAGCCAATCATACGTCGTCCCGGGGGTTGTCACCGGTCCCAACTCAAACTTGAGCGTCGCGCCGGCGGCCAGGTTTGCATTCCCCACGGTCAACTTGCCCACGCTGGTTCCGGGCGCGATTGCCGCGTTGCCGGCCAGAGTGGTGACCGTGCCAGCCACGCTGCCGCTGCCGCCAAGCGTCGCCCCGCCACTCACATTCACCGCTCCGGTCCCCGTGCCGCTGCCGGAGGTGTTGTTCACCAACAAGGTGCCGGCGCTTACGGTGGTAGTCCCATCATAGGTGTTGCCGGGTCCGTAATTCAACGCGAGCACTCCGGCGCCGGTTTTGGTGATGCCTCGCGTCCCGGCCCCATCGGTCACCAGGCCCGCCAACTTCACTTGAGCCGCTGCCTCATGCACATGGAACTGCAGAGACGTGGAGTCCACATTCAGGTTCACATTGCCATTAATGGTGGATGTGCTCGAATCCCCAACGTCTTTTCCAAAAATCGCCGTTACCGTGCCGCTGGCGGGATTGGCAGTTGTCAGCGAAACACCGCTGGGCAGATCAATCGCGCCCACCACGAACATCTTCACCGTTGCGCCCGAAGGTGTGACACTGGTGGCCAACTGCACGCCGCCGACTCCCAGCGCCGTCGAGCTCAGCACATTCACCGTTCCGCGCACCACATGTGTCCCCCCGGCGTAAGTTGAGTTCCCGGACAGGTTGTAAACCGACGCGTCACTGGCGGCGCTGGTCCCCGCTTGGCCGAGTCGTAGTCGCACTGTCGCACCCGGGGTGTCCAACAGCGCCCCCGTAAAATCAATTCGGCTGCCGCTCGTGCCCGTGCCTTCCAGATCAAGGAATTTCGTCCCGGACGCGTTCAAAAATTTGTAAGTCCCTCCGAGCGTCAACGGATTGGCCAACCCGCCGCTGTTGCGCAGCCGGATGTTGGCCGTTCCGGTCACCGACATGTCAAAATCGTTGTTGATCGTGACTGCGTTGGCCGCGGACTTATCAATCATGAATGCATTGTTCACCTGGTCACTGGTGATCTTGCCGCCTTGAAGCACGTAACCGCTGGTGGTGACGTTGACCCTTCGGGCATTGATCCCAGCGGAATCCACCGTCACCGTTCCAGCCGTGCCGCCAAAGTTGGCGATGTCGCTGGCCAGGGTGGTGTTGTCCCAGACCGTGGTAAAGGGTCCGCTGGCTGAAGTGCCCCAGCGCTGGTCGGTGGTGTTCCAGGTACCCGTGCCGCCCTGGGTGCTGCCGTCGGCAGACCAGAAGTAGTTCACGTTGACGGCCCAGGCCTGAAAAACTCCAATCCCAAGCAACATCACAACGGAGGACCAAACGCTTGCTTTCATATGCTCGAAGATCAATCCGCACGTAATCTGAGCAACGGCGGCCGGGTCTGTCAGGCGTGAGGTTGTGCAGTCGGTTGCACTGCCTCCAGCCACATCGCCCGGCAGTTCAACCGGCTGCGGCTTCTGGCCGCCCACGCCGCGGTGTTCAAGGTTTTGGTTTGTGGCCGCGCCAGCGGCGCGTTAAATGAACCCGTGGCGCGAACCCGTCGGACGCAAGCCAACCGTGACCCATTCTGCGCGAGCCTGCGACCGGAAACGTCAAGCCGTTATCTTGCTCACTGTCCCGGGGCGAACGCCGGGTCGCAAGCCGCGGCGCGCCAGTCGGTCAAGCGCCGTGCCCGGCAGGCCGTTTTTTGAAGCCTCGCACCCATGAAACCGAATGACATCCTCGAGGCCGATTTCTGGCCCGAACCAGTGCGCGTGCTGACCGTCCAAACACTGGGCGGGAGCACAAAAATCGAGGCCGTCGGCACGCGCACCCAGCAGTTTTATTCCCGGATTTTCAGCGCTGCGGACCTTGAGCGCGTCCGGCGCGTCACCGGCAGCGCGCACGACTTTCAGGGCCGGGCCGAGTGTTTCTTCTTGGCGATCGAAGCGCACCGCGTCCGCTTCGCCCAGC
>JAOAIM010000061.1 GCA_026414705.1 Verrucomicrobiia bacterium
CTTGGGTTGGGTCTGGCCCGCGCGCGGCGAATCGTCCAAAGCCGTGGAGGTGCCCATCGCCGGATTTGAGGAGGCGCCGACGCTCAAAGAGGCGCACGTCGGTTGGCAACCGTTTACCGACCGCAAGTTGCGCGTGGGCATTGTCGGTTACGGCGTTTGCAAGTTCGGGGCAGCCTTCGGGTTTCAAGACCACCCCAACGTCGAAGTCGTTGCCGTGAGCGATCTGATTCCCGAACGCTGCGCCGGCCTGGCCCGGGCGACCCGCTGCAACAAAACGTATCCGTCTCTGGAGGAACTGGTGAAGGACGACCGCATTGAGGCGGTGTTTGTGGCCACCGACGCGCCCAGCCACGCGCGCCATTGCATCGAGGTGCTGCGTCACGGCAAACACGTGGCCACCGCCGTGCCTGCCGTGCATGGATCGTTGGACGACGCGTACGAGTTGTTCGAGACCGTCAAGCGCACCGGCCTCAAATATATGATGTTCGAGACCTCCTGTTACCACGAGGACCTCCACGCCATGCGCGTGCTCTATCAGGCGGGCCATCTGGGGCGCATCGTGTATGCCGAGGGCGAATATTTCCACTACATGCCCGAGCCGATTGATTCCTACAAGGGCTGGCGCATCGGCCTGCCGCCGCAGTGGTATCCCACGCACTCCAACGCCTACTACATCGGCGTCACCGGCGGCAGTTTCACCGAAGTTTCCTGCATGGGCATGCCCAGTCGCATCCCGCACCTCCAACCGGCCAACAACCGCTACCGCAATCCCTTCGGCACCGAGATCGCCCTGTTCCGCACCAGCGAAGGCGGCATGGCGCGCATGGGCGTCAGTTGGGACACGCCCACCAACGAGGGCGAAACGGGCCGCATTCGGGGCGAAAAAGGCTCGGTGTATTTCAACCAGTTCCGCGGCGTGCGCGGGGCGGATCAACCCAACATCAACCTCAAACGCCCGCCGTTGCCGCCGGGTGTGGCCGCCGGCGGGCACGGCGGTTCGCACGGCCACTTGATGAACGAGTTCGTCACCGCGGTTCTGCAAGACCGCAAGCCGCTGGTGGACATCGCCATGGCGCTGAACATGACCGTCGCGGGCATCGTCGCCCACCAGTCCGCGCTCAAAGACGGCGAGCTGCTCAAAATCCCGCAGTTCAAAATCTAGCCCGAATCGTTCACACTCGATGAGTGTGGTTTCATTAGCACCGGGCTTCAGCCCGGCGAACTCTGGCAACCCGGCCTGCCAGCCGTTTCAACGGCTTCCGACGCTCAGCAAAGAGCCGCTGACGCGGCTCCGACCGGCCGGTCGGCGTTTCCACCGGGTTGAAGCCCGTTGCTAATGAGAGGTTGCCTGGCTGCGCGGCGCGGATTTCTCCGCCGCTGCCGGGGCCACCGCATCAGCGGTCGCCGGAGTTGGTCCCGCCAGCACGTGCTGCGCCTCGCGCCCGGGCAACCGGATTTGCCGCGACAGCGCGATGAACAAGCCCGCCACGATGACCGCGCTGCCCCAGAGTTGGCCCCAGTGCAGCGATTCGCCCAGCCACAGCGCCGCCAGCGCCACGCCATAAACCGGCTGCGCCAGCACCGTCAACGCCGCCACGTTCACCTCGCTCTCGCGGATCACCACCAGCCAGAAGCCGTAACCGAACGCCGTGCAGATCAGTGCCATGACCAGCAGCAATCCCCACGCGCTCAGCGGCAGGTGCGTCGCCGCCGCCAGCGTCTCGCGCCCATCGAGCGTCAGGTTCACCACCGTGCCCAGGGCCAGCGCCAGCGCGAGCACCTTCAACGGCCCGGCCCGCGCCAGAATCGGTTTGCTGATCACCGAATACGCCGCCTCGCACACGAACGAGGACATGAAGATCAAACTCGCGCCCAGGCTCAGCCACTTGAAATCCTCGCGCCAGACCCCATTGACCAGCGCCACGCCCACCATCCCCAGCGCAAACCCGATGAGCCGTCGCACGCCAATGTGTTCGCGCAGAAAAATCGCCGCGCCCATCGCCGTCACCAGCGGCTCGACCGCCATGAGAATCGAGGAATTGGCCGCCGTGCCCAGGTGATTGCCCCAGACCTGCAACCGGTGGCCGAGCACGAACACGATCACGCCCATGACCAGCGTCTTGAGCAGGTCGCGCCCGCGCGGCGCCGCGCCCGGCAACCACGGCCAGAGCGCCAGCAGGGCCAGCCCGGCCAGCCCGAACCGCAGCGTCACAATCCCGCCCGGCGTCAGATACTGGCCGATGACCTTGTAGATGGAGAGCGTTGCAACCCAGAAAAAATTCAGGGCCAGCAACACCGCCAGATGCACCGGTCTCATCGGTTCAACACGAGCGGCGCTCAACAAATCGGTTTTCCTCCCGACTGGCAAGCCCGTCGCCGCGCCCCCGGAGGCGCGCGCGCGGCGCGGATTTCCCGATGGATTCAACGCCGCCGTTCGCGCAACATCCCCGCCCATGAGTCCGGTTTTGAAACTCCTGCTCGAAGGCAGCACGCTCACGCCCGCGCAAATGGCGCAGGTGCTGGGCCTCTCCGAGGACGAGGTGCTGCGCGAGATCGAATCGCTCAAGCAACAGCGCATCCTGCTGGGCTTCCGACCGGTGATCAACCTGGCGCTGGAGGACGCCGAACTGGTGCGCGCGGTCATCGAGGTGCGCATCACCCCCGAACGCGGCGGCGGCTTCAACCGCCTGGCCGAGCGCATCAGTCGTTTCGAGGAGGTCGAGGCCTGTTACCTCATGTCCGGCGCCTACGACCTGCTGGTGTTTGTGCGCGGCCCCACCTTGCAAAAGGTCGCCGCCTTCGTCTCCGAAAAACTCTCCACGCTCGAAGGCGTGCTCTCCACCTCCACGCACTTCATGCTCCGCTCCTACAAGGAACACGGTTTCCTGCTCGAAAGTGCCGAGCGCGAAAACGATCGTCTCAAAGTTTCGCCCTGATCACCGCCAACTCATCGCTCCAACGCGCCAACGCTCTCACGCTCCAACGCTCTCCAATCCGCATCCCGGTCATGGACGCCTCCCGCTTCATCGCCCGTCACGTCATCCACCTGCCCCGCTCCGGCATCCGCGACTTCTTTGAACTGGTGGCCCGGACGCGCGACGTGATTTCACTGGGCATTGGCGAGCCGGATTTCGACACGCCCTGGCACATCTGCGAGGCGGCCATTTTCGCGCTGGAAAAGGGCAAAACGCACTACACCTCCAACCTGGGCCTGCCGGAGTTGCGCCGCGCCATCAGCCGCTACGGCGAACGGCAGTTCGGCGTCAGCTACAACCCGGACAACGAAATCCTCGTCACCGTCGGCGTGAGCGAGGCGCTCGACCTGGCGTTCCGCGCGTTTGTGAATCCGGGCGACCAGGTGCTCTTCCACCAGCCCTGTTACGTGAGCTATCATCCGAGCATCACGCTCGTGCATGGCGTGCCCCTGCCCGTGCCCACCTACGCCCGCGACGGCTTCGCCCTCAACGCCGAGGCGCTCCGCGACGCCTGGCAGCCCGGCGCCAAAATCCTCGTCCTCAACCTGCCCTGCAATCCCACCGGCGGCACCTGCAACCGCGCCCAACTCGACGCCATCGCCGCCTTCGCCCGCGAGCACGACCTGCTGGTGCTCAGCGACGAGATTTACGCGGAGCTGACGTTTGAGGGCGAACACGTCAGCATCGCCAGCCTGCCGGGCATGAAAGAACGCACGATCCTGCTTCACGGCCTCTCGAAAGCCTTTGCCATGACCGGCTGGCGCATCGGCTACGCCTGCGGCCCGGCCGCGCTCATCGAGGCCATGATGAAGGTGCACCAGTATTCGATGATGTGCGCCTCGATCGTCAGCCAGGAGGCCGCCATCGAGGCGCTCACTCGGGGCAGCGACGCGATGCTCCGAATGCGCGAGCAATACCGGCGGCGACGCGATTTCCTGGTGCGCCGCTTCAACGAAATGGGCCTCACCTGCCACGTGCCGCGCGGCGCCTTTTACGCCTTCCCCTCCGTGGCGGCGACCGGCCTGAGCGACCGCGAATTCGCACTGAGTCTGCTTGAAAACGAGAAGGTCGCCATCGTGCCCGGCTCGGCTTTTGGCGCCAACGGCGCCGGCTTTTGTCGCGCCTGCTTCGCCACAAGCCACGAACAACTCCTCGCCGCCACGGACCGCATCGAGCGTCATCTTCAACAGTTGCGGAGCAAAGAACCCCTCGCCGCCGAGCCATGAGGCGGGCCCACGGCAAAAGTCCTTTCCCCTCGTCGAGCCGTTGCTTGCGCCGCCGGAAGTCGGCCCGCGCCATCGCCCGCGCAGCCCGTGCCCGCTTCGGGCGTGACCCCGGCGAGGCGCCCGAGCAAACTCGCTGCGCAACCGAGCGGGCAAGCAAACGGCCATGAAACCCACCACCGCTGTGCGCGCATCGGACACGCCCCTGTTGCCGCACTGGGAAACTCCGGGCGCGTCGGATCGCTTCCTCCACGAACGAACGCTCTGGGCGCGCGGTTTGACGCATGTGGCCGGTGTGGATGAGGCCGGCCGCGGGCCGTTGGCCGGGCCGGTCGTCGCGGCCGCCGTGATGCTGCCCCGGCGTTGGGCACACGAGGGCCTGCCCGCCGCCTTGCGCGGCCTGGACGATTCCAAACGCCTGACCGCGACGCAGCGCGAACGGTTTTTTGCGTTCCTGACCGCCTGCCCCGACGTCCGTTGCGCCATCGCCAGCGTGGACGCGGCGGAGATTGACGCGCTGAACATCCTGCGCGCCACCGAGCGGGCGATGCTCCAGGCCCTTGCGCAGTTGCAACCCGCGCCCGACCACGTGCTGGTGGACGGTCGGCCCGTGCAAAGCCTGCCCTGGCCGCAGACCGCGCTGATCGGCGGGGACGCCCGCAGTTATTCGATCGCCGCCGCCAGCGTCCTGGCCAAGGTCACGCGCGATCGAATGATGCTCGAGTTTCACGCCCGCTGGCCGATGTATGGCTTTGCCGAGCACAAAGGCTACGGCACCGCCGCGCATCGGGCGGCGCTGGCCGCGCACGGCCCCTGTCCGATTCACCGGCGCTCGTTTGCTCCCGTGCGCAACGCAGCGGGTTGATCGCCGCGCAAGCCCCTTGAGCTTGAAAATCTCACACGCGCGCACGCGACGCGACGCAGCCGACGCTTTGCATCGCGGCGCCCGGCTCGCTATGGTTTTGGCCGTTCGGTGACGGGTTTTCGCGCGTGGGCCCGACTGATCCCGACGCCGCGCCCCTGTGCGAAACCCGCTTGCCGCAGCGATTTTGACGGCGGAGTTGAACGAGGATTCCAAAGCGTTGCGGGCGCGTTACCAGCGGTTGCTGCGGCTTTACCGCGTCAGCCGCGTCATCCACGCCACGCTCGAACCGCAGGAGGCGTTGCGGCGCATCGTGCGCGAGGCGGTGCGGCTGGTGGGCGCTTCGAGCGGCTCGGTGGCGCTAATCAATCCCACCAACGGCCTGCTCGAAATCCTCGCGGCCCGGGGGCTGCCCGCCGCTGCCTCGGAACTCAAACTGCGTCTGGGCGAGGGCATCACCGGCTGGGTCGCGCGCACCGGCCAGCCCGCGCGGGTGAGCGACGTGACCCGCGACCCGCGCTACGTGCGGCTGCGGCCCTCGGTGCGCTCGGAACTGGCCGTGCCCCTGGAGGTGCACGGCCAGGTGCGGGGCGTGTTGAACGTGGATTCGGACCGGCCCGACGCCTTCAGCGCGGAGGATCAGGCCACGCTCACGGCCCTGGCCGCCGAGGCCGCGCGCGTCATTGAAAACACCTGGCAATTCGAGCAATGGCGGCTCAAGGCGCGGCTGCTCGAATCGCTCGTCAGCGTCAGCCGCACCCTCAATTCGACGCTCAACCTCGACGAGGCGCTCGCCGCCATCACGCGCGAGGCCTGCCAGCTCATGCAGGCCAGGGTCTGCTCGGTGATGCTGCTGGACGCCACCGGCGCGTGGCTGGAGCCGCGCGCCAGTTTCGGCGCCGGCCCGGCCTACAACCGCCGTCCGCCCGTGAGCGTGGAGGAAAGCCTCGTCGGCGTGGTGGTGCGCCGCAAAAAACCCGTTCAGGTGGAGAACGTGCAGGTCTCCGGGCGCTACCAGAACGTGGAACTGGCGCGCGCGGAGGGACTGGTTTCGCTGCTGAGCGTGCCGCTGGTGTTTCAGGAACGCGCCATTGGCGTGCTCAACGTCTATACCGGCGCGCCGCACGTCTTTTCCAACGACGAGGTGCGCACGCTCTCGGCTTACGCGGAGCTTTCGGCCATCGCGATTGAAAAAGCGCGCCTGCACGAGCGCATCGTCGAGGCCGAGGAGCAGTTGCGGCAGAATGAAAAGTGGTCGGCCCTGGGGCTGCTGGCCGCCGAAATCGCTCACGAGGTCCGCAACCCGCTGGCCGTGCTCAAGATGCTCTGGCACTCGCTGAATTTGCAGTTTACCCCCGGCGATCCGCGCGCCGAAGACGCCCGGCGCATCAGCGACACCCTCGAACAACTCGACCGCATTTTGGAGCGCGTGCTGGGCCTGGCGCGCGGGGCCGAGCCGCAGTTCGCACCGGTCCAACTCAACGCGCTGCTCGAAGAGCTGGGTTTGCTGGTGCGGCACAAGCTCGCCCAGGCCAACGTGACGTGGCAGCCGCGCCTGCAGGCCAACCTGCCCACGGTGCGCGGCGACGCCGTTCAACTCGAACAGGCCCTGCTCAACCTCATCCTCAACGCCGTCGAAGCCATGCCCCGGGGCGGCACGCTCACCGTGCGCACACGCGCCGTGCGACGGCCCCCCACGGCGCCAGCCCCGACGCACGTGTGGATTCAGATCGCCGACACCGGCGCGGGCATGGCCCCGGAGCAATTGCGCGGCTCGTTTCGCGCGCCGCTGCGCACCACCAAACCACGCGGCACGGGCCTGGGACTGGCGATCGTCGGGCGCGTCGTCGAAGCGCATCGCGGCCAGGCGCGCATTGAGCGCCGCCGCCCGCGCGGCACGATCGTGACCCTGGAGTTTCCCGTGGGGTGAACACCGACTGCCCGTGTGAACCGAACGATCCGAAGGATCCGGCCGATCACACCACACCCTGCGCGCCGCTCTATCTGCGCCGGGCCTCGGGCTTTTCTGCCGGCCCGCCGAGCCGTTCGGTGGCGCGGAGGTATTTGGTGGCGGCCTCGGTGCGCGAGCGCACGTGGAGCTTTTCATACACGTGCCGCAGGTGCGTGCGCACCGTGTCGAAGCTCACCGAAAGCCGGTCGGCGATTTCCTTGTTCGAGTAGCCCTGCGTGAGCAGCGCCAGAATTTCCTCCTCGCGCGGCGTCAGGCGCGCAGCCTCCAGCCCGGGGGTGGACGCGGGTCGGCGAAACGAAGCGATGACCATGCGGGCGATTTCGCCGGTCATGGGCGCGCCGCCCCGCATGACCTCGCTGATGGCCTCCAGCAATTCGTCGGCGCGCGTGCGTTTGAGCAGGTAGCCACTCGCCCCGGCCTGCAACGCCGCAAACACGCGCTCGTTGTCCCCGTGCACCGTCACCATGAGGATTTGCGTCTCCGGCAACAGCTCCTTGAGCCGCGCGGTGCATTCGATGCCGGAAAGCCCGGGCAGGTTGATGTCCATGAGCACCACGTCCGGGCGCAACGACGGCAACGCCTTGAGCGCCGCCTCGCCGCTGGCGAACGTGCCCACACACTTGAACCCCGACGCGGCGTTGATGAGCCGCGCCCAGTTCTCGCGCACCCCGGCGCTGTCTTCAACAATCGCAACCGTGATCATCGCAAACGGTCGGCGCACCGGCCGCCGCGCGCAAAATGTTCACGCTCCTGCATCCCGCTGAAAGCCAAATTCCAGAGCCGCCGGGAGTTTTTTCCACCGAACTCTGCCCTTGTGACCGCTCTAGACAGAAGATTTTGATGCAGCCCCAACCTGTCGGGCCATCGCTCGCCAAAGGCCCAACCGGTAGCGTTTTTTGGCGGTTTTTTAAGGAAATTAAGGTTGGCGCAAAACCCCCGTTTTTGTAGTCTTTTGGTGCGCAATCATCGCCGCAGGCGCGATCGGTTTTTGAGCGAGTTTTTTATGTCGGATGTCACCGAAGCCACCGTCGAACCCGCCGCCCAAAGCGCGGGTGCGCCGGGCGTGACCTACGATTCCTCGAAGCTGGGCAAGCTCGAGGGGCTGGAAGCGGTGCGCAAAAAGCCGGGCATGTATATTGGCGGCACCGACGAACGGGCGCTGCATCATTGCGTGAGCGAGGTGCTGGACAATTCGGTGGACGAGCACCTGGCCGGCTATTGCGACCGGATTGACGTGACGATCCACGTGGACGGCTCGATTTCGATCCGCGACAACGGGCGCGGCATCCCCGTGGACCCGCATCCCCAATACCAAATTCCCGGCGTGGAGCTGGTGCTCACGACGCTCCATTCGGGCGGCAAATACGGCCAGGGCGGCTACAAGTTCTCCGGCGGCACGCACGGCGTCGGCGCCAAGTGCGTCAACGCCGTCAGCGAGTGGTTTGAGGTCGAGGTCTCGCGGGACGGCAAGGTCTATCACATGGAGTTCGAGCGGGGCAAAACCACCAAAAAGCTCGAGGTCATCGGCAAGGCCAGGGGCACCGGCACGCTGATCACCTTCATGCCCGACCCGGAAATCTTCAAGGAAACCACCGAGTTCAAGGCCGACCGCATCACGCAGCGGCTGCGCGAGCTGGCGTTTTTGAATCCGGGCCTGGAAATCACCTTTCTGGACGAGCGGCAGCCCGACGCCAAACGCGAGACGTTTTACTACAAGGACGGCGTTGAGGAATTCGTGCGGCAGCTCAACAAGAACAAGGCCGTCCTGCACCCCAAGCCCATCGTCATCCGCAAGCAAACCACCGTGCAGACCGCCGAGAAAGAGGTCGAAATCCACGCCGAGATCGTTCTCCAATACAACGACAGCTACAACGACCAGGTGCTCTGCTACACCAACACGGTGCACAATCCCGACGGCGGCGCGCACCTGTCGGGCTTCCGCAGCGCCCTGACCCGCGCGATCAACCAATACGCCCGCCAGAACGAACTGCTCAAGGACAAGGACCCGCAGATCACCGGCGACGACGTGCGCGAGGGCCTCACCGCCGTCATCTCCATCAAACACAGCGACCCGAAATTCGAGTCGCAAACCAAGGTCAAGCTCCTCTCGCCCGAGGTCGAAAGCGTCGTCAGTTCGGTGACCTACGACGGGTTGATGATGCATTTCGACGCCAACCCGTCGGTGGCGAAACGGATTTTTGAGAAGGCGGTCAATGCGGCTCGCGCGCGCGAGGCGGCGCGCAAGGCGCGCGAGGCGGTGCGCAAGTCCGCCCTCACCGGCGGCGGCCTGCCCGGCAAGCTGGCCGATTGTTCGGATCGCGACCCGCGCAACACCGAGTTGTTCATCGTCGAGGGCGATTCGGCCGGCGGCTCCGCCAAGCAGGGCCGCGACCGGCGGTTTCAGGCCATCCTGCCCATCCGCGGCAAGCTCATCAACGTGGAGAAGGCGCGCCTGGACAAGGTGCTGCAGAACAACGAAATCCGCACCATGATCACCGCCATCGGCACCGGCATCGGCGACGGCGAGGGCGAGGGCGCGTTCAACCTCGAAAAACTCCGCTACCACAAAATCATCATCATGACCGATGCCGACGTGGACGGCTCGCACATCCGCACATTGCTGCTGACGTTCTTTTACCGGCAGATGCCCGAACTGGTGCGGCGCGGTTACGTTTACATCGCCCAGCCGCCGCTCTACTCCATCACGCGCAAAAAGCGCACCGATTACGTCGAAGACGACACCCAGCTCAACCGCATCCTGCTGCAAAACGGCATCGAGGAGGTGCGCCTCAAGAGCCTGGCTGACGGACGCGAGTTCACGCCCAAACAGCTCGAAGAAATTCTGCTCCTGCTCGAAGCCCTCGACAAACACGCCACCTACATCCGCCGTCAGGGCGGCAACTTCAGCGATTACGTCCGCGCCCGCGGGCGCAATGACGCCCTGCCGCAATTCCTGGTCAAGGTACGCGAGGGCAACGACGAGACCGTCCATTACTTCCTCAACGCCGATCAACTCGAGGAGTTCAAGCAGGCGCACCCCGAGCTGTTCAACGGCGACACCGAGGTCGAGCGCCGCCGGGAAGGCCCGACGCGCCGCGCCACGGTCGTGGACCTGCACCAGGAAAGCAAAGCCCTGGGCGACCTGCTCGCGCGCCTGGCGCGCAAGGGCCTGGCCATCGAACACGTCGTGCCCCAGCCCCGGCCGGTGTTCGAGTTGACCGAGGGGGAGGGCGACCGCGCCACGGTCACGCCGCTGTTTTCGATCCCCGAAATCCTCAGCGCCGTCATGGCCGTCGGTCGCAAGGGCATTCAGATTTACCGCTTCAAAGGGCTGGGCGAAATGGACGCCCGGGAACTCTACGAAACCACGATGAACCCCGCCCGCCGCAAGCTCCTGCGCGTGGAACTGACCGACGCGGTCGAAGCCGAGGAAATGTTCACCAAGCTCATGGGCGACGAGGTCGAGCCGCGCCGCCAGTTCATCGAAGACAATGCGCTGAACGTCCGCAACCTCGACATCTGACGCGCTCCCAACCCGATTGACATTCCGTGCCCGAAGACACCGAAAACCCCACCGCGCCGCCGGACGCGCCCGCGCCGCAGCCCGGCAGCCTTTACACTCAGGGCGAAAAAATCACCCCGATCAACGTCGCCGAGGAAATCAAGGCCTCGTTCCTCGACTACTCGATGTCGGTGATCATCTCGCGCGCGTTGCCCGACGTGCGCGACGGTCTCAAGCCCTCGCAGCGCCGCATCCTCTATGCGATGCAGCAGTTGTCGCTTTTCCCCGGGCGCAAGCACATGAAGTGCGCCAAAATCTGCGGCGACACTTCCGGCAATTACCACCCCCACGGCGAGGCGGTCATTTATCCCACGCTCGTGCACATGGCCCAGCCCTGGGCGATGCGCGAGCCGTTGGTGGACGGCAAGGGCAACTTCGGATCGGTCGAGGACGACCCGCCCGCTGCGATGCGTTACACCGAGGCGCGCCTCACCCACCTCGGCGCGCTGCTCATGGCCGACATGGACAAGGACACGGTGGACTTTGTGCCCAACTACGACGAGCGGCTCACCGAGCCGACCGTGTTCCCGGCGGCCTTCCCGAACCTGCTGGTCAACGGCGCCACCGGCATCGCTGTGGGCATGGCCACCAACATGCCCCCGCACAACCTGGGCGAGGTCATTGACGCCATCTGCGCGCAAATTGACAACCCGGCGATCTCCACCGCCGAACTGATGCGCCACATCAAAGGCCCGGACTTCCCCACCGGCGGCATCATCTGCGGCCTCGAAGGCATCAAGAGCTACTTCGAGACCGGGCGCGGCGCGATCAAACTGCGCGGGCGCATTTGCACCGAGGAACTCAAGGGCGGGCGCACCCAACTGGTCATCACCGAAATCCCCTTCAACGTCAACCGCGCCGCCCTCGAAGAAAGCATCGCCGAACTGGTCAACAACAAGACCATCACCGAAATCACCGCGATGCGAAACGAGTCGGATGAAAACTGCCGGCTCGTCCTCGAACTCAAGCGCGACGCGATCCCGAAGGTCGTCATCAACAACCTCCTCAAGCACACGCAACTGGAGACGACCTTCAACGTCATCTGCCTGGCCATTGACCACGGGCGACCCAAAACGCTCAACCTCAAGCAGCTCATCCAGTGCTACATTGACCACCGCCGGGAGGTCGTGCTGCGCCGCACCCGCTTCGAACTCCGCAAGGCCGAGGACCGCGCCGAACTGCTCGAAGGCTACCTCATCGCCCTGGCCAACCTGGACGAGTTCATCCACATCATCCGCTCCAGCAAAACCCGCGAGGAAGCCCGCGTGAAGCTGCTCGCCTTTGAGTGGACGCGCGCCCAGATCGAAAAATGGGGCGTCCGCATCCGCAAGGACGACCGCCTCGTCGCCGGCCGCTACGCGCTGAGCGAACGGCAGGTGGACGCCATCCTCGACCTGCGCCTGTATCAGTTGACCGGCCTGGAAATCGCGAAGGTGGACCAGGAATACCGCGCGCTGCTCGACACCATCGCCGACCTGCGCGACATCCTCGCCCGCGAAGAGCGCGTCATGGCCATCATCAAACACGAACTCCAGGACGTGAAGGCCAAACACGCCTCCCCGCGCCGCACCGAAATCGTCCCCGACGAGGGCGAAATCGCCATCGAGGACCTCATCGCCAACGAGGGCGTCATCATCACCCTCACCCACAACGGCCTGATCAAGCGCACCAACATCTCCGCCTCCCGCGCGCCCCGACGCGGCGCCAAGGGCGTCATCGGCATGGCCACGCGCGAGGGCGAAACCGCCGAGGACAAGGACTTCGTCGAGCACCTCTTCACCGCCAGCACGCACGACTACCTGATGTTCTTCACCAACACCGGGCGCGTGTATGTCGAGCGCGTGCATGAAATCCCCGACATGGGCCGCGCCGCCAAGGGCCGCAGCATTGCCAATCTGCTCGAACTCAAAACCGGCGAAACGATCGCCGCGATGATCCGTGTGCCCGCCCGCACTGACGACCAGCGCCAGGACGTCACCTGGCAACAGCCCGGATTCCTCTTCTTCGTCACCCAACAGGGCACGGTCAAAAAAACCGCCCTGGAGGAATTCGCCAACGTCCGCAAGGGCGGCATCATCGCCATCGGCATCGAACCGGGCGACACGCTCATTGACGTGAAACTCACCACCGGACGCGACGAGGTCGTGCTCATCACCCGCGACGGCATGAGCATCCGGTTTCACGAAGACGACGTGCGCCCGATGGGCCGGCCCGCCGTGGGCGTGCGCGGCATCACCCTGGAAAAAGGCGACGCGGTCGTGGCCGCCGCCGTGGTCGTGCCCGACGCCACGTTGCTGGTCGCCGGCCAAAACGGCGTCGGCAAACGCACGGCCTTCGAGGAATACCGCGTCCAGTCGCGCGGCGGCAAGGGCATCATCACGATGAAAACCGGCGAGAAAACCGGTGGCGTCGTGGGCGCGCTCACCGTGCGCGAGAATGACGAGATCATGCTCATCACCGCCGCCGGCCAGATGGTGCGCACGTTCGTCCGAGACATTCGCGAAGCCGGGCGCAACACGATGGGCGTCAAGCTCATCAACCTGGAACCGGGCGACAAATTGCAGGCCATTGCACCGGTGATCAGCGAACAACAGGCTGACGCCGCCGGCGAAAACGGCGCCGCTCCGGCAGAACATCCCACCTCCTGAACCGAACCTGGAAACGGCAGTTGCCGTGCCCCGGCATCGCCGAGCCACGGATGGAACACGGCCTCCCCACGGATGGTTCCGGGCAACCCGCGTTCACCCCTGCTGACGCGGTCGGCGCGAGGCGAGTTCTGCCAGGGCCCGCCTATGGCGACCAGCGGACGCGGTAGAAACACTGCGGCGCGTCGGTGCTCGGAACGATCCATTCAAAGAACCCGTCCGTGCTCCACACGTTGCCGATGGCCTCCCACACCGCGAGGTTGGTTGAGCATTCGATTGTGTAACGGCCCGGCGCGCCGCGTCCGTTAAATTGAATCCGTCCGTCCGGCAGCCGGAGTGCCGTCGTGCATTGCGGCGTCACCGGTCCGACCACGGGCACTTCCACGCGCACGTTGTCCACCAGACCGAAGCTCAGGTCGGGATTGTCGGACAGCGACGCATACGAGTCCCAGTAACCGACGAAGACGTTGCTGCCGGGCAGCGTGGCGTTGGTGATCGAGGCCAGATGCACGCCGTCAATCGCCCAGTCCACCCGGTTGCCGCGCCGGGCCACGATGACCTCCCGCCACGCAAAGCCGACCGTGCCCGCCGCGAGTGCGCCGGTTTGCTGCGGATAATTCGCCTGTTGCAGCGCGGGCGGTGCGCGCCCGGCGCCAAACGCCGCCGCGTAATACGGATGCACGTTGCCCTTGGCGTTGGTTTCGGTGCCGGCGCGGTAAACGCCGCTGGAAGGATTCTGCAACGCCGTGCCGAGCAGCGCGCAAAAGTCTCCGATGGTCGTGGAGGTGTCGCTCGCGCCGCCCTCGCCGTCCACAGCGAACCACGCGGCGTCAGCGGTGCTGCCGGTGCCGGTCCAGTGGACGCGGTCGCCGCGGGTGCCCACGCCGGCGGTCAGGTGCTCGGTCGAGCCGGTGCCGCCCGCCGGGAACGGGCCGTTGGCGTTGATCCACATGTCGAAGCGCAGCCGGTAATCGCCGGGGAAGGACTGATTTTTGGGCGAGAGGCAGAGTGCGGCGGCGACGCCGGCGGTGAGGTTGGCCTCCATTCGCAGGCCGCGCGTCGTGCCGCCGACGGCGTTGGGTGCCGGCGGAATGCCCATCGCGCTGTAATCCCAGGCGAACGTCGCGCGCGTGTCGCTGGAACTGCGGTTGAGTTGCCAGCCCGTCGAGGTGTCAGTGTCAAAGGTGTCAAGAAACACGGTCGCCTGCGGCGGAAACACCGTCAGCGAGACCACGCGGCTGGTCGCCATGCCGTGGGCGTTTGAGACGACGCAAAAGTAGTCGCCCGCGTGGTTCAACTGCGCGGGGTTGAACGCCAACTGGTTGCTCGTGGCGCCGGCGAGTTTCGCGCCGTTGAAAAACCATTGAAACGCGAGCGGCGCGGTGCCGGCCGCCTCGATGCGCAGGCTCACGGGTTTGCCCGCGTCCACCACGCGACTGACGGCGTCGGTGACGATGCCCGGCGCGTCGGCGAGAAGCAGGCGGCGAATGGGCCGGTAGGGTTGGAGGAAGCTGTAGGAACGCACGCGGCGCTGGGCGTTGTTGGGGGTTTGTTCCATCGTGCGGATGCCGGTGCTCTCGTAGTTGAGGAACAGCACGATGTGGTCGGAGGGCGAATTGAGCGCGTCGCCCATCACCAGCGGCGCGGTGGCCGCCGAGCCGAAGTCGCCGAGGCTCGTCCAATACGTGCCGAGCTGGCTCTCGAAGAGGGCGGTGGTTTTGCGGGCGGGCAATTTCCAGCAGATGCTCACGAAGCCGGAGCAGTCGTTGCCGTAGCCGACGCTGCCGCCGGTGGTGTTGGTGACGGCGTTGAGGAATTCGGCGAGGTTCTCCTGCGGGTTGTTCTGGCTGTAGGCGACGCCGGTGTAGGTCGTGCCCTGATAATACGTGCGGTAGGTGCTGCCGTATTGGAAGTTGGTGAAGGTGGTTTTGGGCGACCAGGTCACGTCAATCATCGCGTCGGCCAGCGCCTTGATCGTGTCGCGGCTGATGCTGCCCCAGGGGTCGCCGGACCAGGCGCGGGCCGGCTGCGGCATTGCCGCCAGCAGCGCGACCAGCGTCAGCCCTGCGAGTTTGAAGCGTGCGCGTGACATGGAGATCAGTTTGCGAAGCGGTAGAGTTTGGCCTGCTCGCGTTGCGGCAGAAACTGCACCAGCGTGCCGTCGGGCTGCACGTCGAGCAGCTTGGCCGTCCAGAGCGCGTAATCGTTTTCCGGCAGCCGGAGCGCGCGCTGCGGTTCGCCGTCGCGCGAAAAGCTCATGACGCCCAGCACCACGCGACCGGCCTCAAGCGTCTCGACCTGAACGTAAAACCGGCCGCCGGCGTCCTCGCCGATGAACCGCGCCGACAACAACCCCGGCAACGGAACCTCACGGCCCGACGGCGTCGCGCCCGTTCCGGGTTCGCGCACCGTAAGCCGGAGGGCGACGCCGCGCTCGACGGCCAGCGAATAGACGCGCCCGCTCGCACCGTGAACGCCGTCGGTCACGCGCGGTTGCGACGGCTCGGGCGGGGCAAGCGCGCCGTCGCGCAGCACGGCGACCAGCACGTCCCGCGCGGCGGCATCGGCGAAATAGATGCGGTCGCCGACGACGTGAAAGTAGCCGCGCGTGTCAATGTCCCTTGGGTTGAGTTGCAGTTCGGCGCGCGGCGTGCCATCGGCGTCAAACTGCTTCAACACGCAACGCGCCTGGTCATAGACGAGAATCCGTCCGACGTTGTCCACGACCACGTCGCCCAACGCCACACCTGGCAGAGCCAGCGCGCCGCGAAACGCGCCGTCGGGGGCGAAGACGCTGACGCGCTCATTGGCGACATCGGCGATGAGCACGCTGCCGTCGGCGCCGAGGGCGAAGGATTCGGGGCCCAGCGGCGGTTGTTCCGGCGCGCGGAGCAGGCCCAGTTCGCCGGGGTGGGAGCCGTAACGGAGCGTGATGTGCGAGGCAGCGGCGGGGGATGCGAGCGTGGCCGCGTTGGCGCCCGCCGGGGCTTGCGGCGACATGGCCGGTCCGGGCGCGGGCAGCAGCGACCGTCCCCGATGAGACGGATCAGACGGATCAGAGGGGTCAGACGGACCACGGCCAAAAAACAAAAGCCCCACCCCCGCCGCCAACGCAACAGCGGCAAGCCACCACGCATGCCGCAAACGTGATGGGCGTGACGTGCTCATGAGCCTGGCCAGACCGCCATTTCGGCAGCGCCTCGGCGGGCGCCCGTCGCCTCACTGCTCGCGCGCCCGGTAGAAGCGTTGCCAGTGGTTGGTTGCCTCGGCGTCCACGAACTCAAACCAGCCGTTGGAGCCGCTGATCGGGCCGAGGGCCGTCCAGTCGCTGAAATCCACATTCGTCGCCGCTTCCAACCAATAGCTCAGGCCCGGTTCGCCCGTCCAGATCAGGCGAATGCGCCCGTCGGGCAGCGGGCCGATCCACTCGAAGTGCGCCGGCACGGGCAGGGTCACGGTCAGGAGCGCGGGCGGACTGGTCACCGCACCCGCCACGTTGGTCACCACGACGAAATAATTCCCCTGGTCGGCGAGCTGCGCGTTGGTGCGGGTGAAACTGTTGCCGGTTGCGCCCGCGATTGGCGCGGTGTTGAACCACCATTGATACGCCAGCGGCGCGGTGCCGGAGGCGATGACCGAGAAGGTGGCGTTGCTGCCCTGGGCGACGATCAGGCTTTGCGGCTGGGCGGTGATGACGGGCGGACTCGACACGCCCAGCACCAGATTGCGCTCGAACATGTTTCCGGTGACCTGGCCGAGCGCGATGGTGACGTTGGTTTGCGCGTCGGCATAACCGGCTTTGCTGGCGGTGACGGTGTAGGTGCCGGGAGGCAGATCAATGAAGGCATAAAAGCCCGTGCCGTCCACGTAATTGGTGCGGTTGACCGGGCCGTTGATGCGGACGATGGCGTGATCGGCCCACGCGCCGTTGCTGGCCAGGGTCACAACGCCCATGAGGTGGCCGTTGGTCGGAGCGATTTTCCAGGGCATCGGCGGAATGTCGTCCCAGGTGGGCGTGACCTGCGCGGTGAAGGTGGGAGCGAAACCGGCCCAGGTGCCGCCGCTGTAAGGGACGCGATACGAGTAGCCGCAGAAGCCGTGGGCGTAGTTGCCGGCGGGCGAGGGATCGCGGGTCATTTGCAGTTCGAGGATCGCGTTGTCGAGGGAGTTGAGGTAGATGCCCGGGCCGACGATCATGTGGCGGTTGGCTTTGCGGTCCTTCTCGAAGTTCATCCAGCGCACGTAGTCGTTGGGCAGGCTGGCCCAGTTGTAGTAGGTCATCGGAATGGCCATGTCCACGATGCCCTCCTGCACCCAGGAGTCCCAGTCGGAATAGACCTCGTAGTAGGGGCGCGTGTTTTGAAAGGCGGCGCGCGTGGAGGCCGTGGGCGATGGGTTCCACGTCACAAACGCGCCGGACTGCTTGATCCAGGGCTTGGTTTTTTGAATGCGCGCATACATCTGGCGGACGAACGCCGAGACCTGATCGCGCCGCCATTGCCTGAAAAGTTCATCGGTGTAAACCGGATCGCTCGTCAGGCCGTAACGTTCCTTGTAGCGGGCGACGCTCGTGGGGTTGAACCCCTCGTCGGGCGCCTCGAAGCGGATGTAGTCGTAGTGAATGCCGTCAATGTGGCCGTCGGTGCCGTCCGGGCCGGCGACGGTTTGGAAATTGACCAGGTCCATGTGCGCGTTGACGAGGTATTCGAGCACCTTGGGGTGGCCGGGGTCGAAGGCGCCGTCGCTGTTTTCCGGGCCGGTGACCGAGCCTTTGCGCGTGGGCCAGTAGTTGTCGAAGTTGGTGGTGCTGCCGGTGGGCGGGTTGGTGTGCTGGCTGTAAACGAGGCCGCGGGCGGTTTTGAAGACGACCGACCAGCAGTGGACCTCGATGCGTTTTTTGCCCCCGGTGGTGTCGTGGGCGGCTTTGATCATCGCCTCCAGCGCGTTGAAGTTGGCGGGCGAGAGACCGGGCATATACGGTTCGCCGACGCCGGAAGGGTAGCAGACGTCGAAACGACGGCGGACCTGGACGACGACGGCGTTACAGTTGGCTTCGCGGATCACGCCCTTGTTGGTGGTGCCGGGCACGCCCAGCAATTGATCCACCTGGCTCTGGTTGAGAAAACCCGCGCCCCAGGCGTCCACCCAGAAGGCGCGCCATTCAGCCGCGGCGGCGTGGAGGGGCGCCAGCGTGCCCAGAAACACGACGCCCAACAGCACAAGGGCGGTTCGCGGGCATGTTGGTTTTACGGTTTGAGTGCAAAGAGATACGAGGTTCGAGGCCATGACGGCCATAACGCTCGCACCGGCGCCCATGGAAGCAAGTTTTTTGGCCCGGGGCGGGCCTCACATGAGAATGTGACCCGGTCGGGCAGGTTACGGAACGAGCCGCGGCCGGTAAAACCGCTGGGGCAAGCTGCTGTCCGGGTCGGTGAACTCGAAGGTGTTCGTGCCGGTGATGAAGTTGGTCAACTCGCTCCAAGCCACCGGCGGCGCGAGGTTGGTCGCGGCGTCAATCGCGTAGTGACCCGGTTCGCCGCTGACGCGGAGCACGATGCGTCCATCGGGCAGGCGCGTGATTGCTTCAACGTGCGGCGCCGAGGGCAACGTCACCGTGAGGGTGGCGTTGCTGCTGAGGAGGGCGGCCACGACGTTGGAGACCAACACCGAATA
>JAOAIM010000062.1 GCA_026414705.1 Verrucomicrobiia bacterium
GGCGCGAGCATCTGGATACCCACACCCGCACGACGTGTTCTCCCTCACCCCAACCCTCTCCCGCTGGGAGAGGGAGCACGGGCGGGCACCCCGCGAAACATCAAACAGCGAACATCGAACATTGAACATCGAAGGGAGCGTGGGAGCGTCAGAGCGTCGGAGCGTGGGAGCGTAGCGCAGATTGGAAATCTGCTGTGCCGCCGACTGGCAGTCGGCAGGCCAACCAACGCCCCAACACCAGCCCGCAAAACTCTGAACTTTGAACCTTGAACTTTGAACTTTGAACTTTGAACAGGGCTCTGCGTGCGTCACGGGTGATCGCGTTGCCCTTGCGCGGCTTGGGGAATTCCCTCTCCCTCGAGGGAGAGGGCCAGGGTGAGGGTGAAACTCCGCAAGCACCCGATCACCCTGCTGCCTCTGTCGCGCTCTCCCTCACCCCGGCCCTCTCCCGCTGGGAGAGGGAGCGCGTGCGAGCGTCCCGGATAACATCGAACAACGAACATCGAACATCGAATGGAACAGGGAGCGCGCGCGTCGCGCGTGCCATTTTCGGCGTCTCGCCGAAAACTTTTTTCGACGCGAAGGCATGGCGAGCGCGGACCGTGGAGCGTGAAGCGATGGAGCGTAGGACAGATTTTCAACCTACCGTGCTCCCGACTTCCCGCCGGCGAAACCAAAGCGGCAACCAGTCGCCACACTCGAAATCGGCGTCGTCCGGTGCGATTTGTGATTGAGCGCGTGAGGGCATTTTTGAACTCTTTCGCCGCATTTGGACTATGAACACACCGGAATTGCGCGCGCGTTGCGCCAAAGCGTTGGAAACCGACGGCGACCGTGTCAGGCGGATGCGGGCTTTCATCGGGTTGGACGGTTTTGTGGACGACATTGTGCACGTGGTGGACAAGCGCGAGAGCGCTGAGCGTTACACGCGCCTGCCGTTGATGGCGCAGTGGGCCGAGCGCATTCGCGCTGCGGCGGGCAAAAGCACCAACATCGAACTGGTCAGCCAGCGCACCAAGCTCGGCGGCAACGGCCCGATCATGGCCAACGCCATGGCCACCTTCGGCTTTCAGGTCACCTACCTTGGCAACCTCGGTTACCCCAACCTCCATCCGGTCTTTTCCGAATTCGCCCGCCGCGCGCAGGTGCATTCGCTCGCCGAGCCGGGCTACACCGACGCGGTCGAGTTCGAGGACGGCAAGGTGATGCTCGGCAAACATCAATCGCTCAAAGAGGTCAACTGGGCCAACCTCCAGGCGCGCTTCGGCAGGGACAAATTTGCGGACGCCCTCGCGCGCTCGGACTTTGTCGCATTCGTCAACTGGACGATGCTGCCTTACATGAACGAAATCTGGTCGGCGACGCTCACCGAGATTTGCCCGCAGATCGCCGCCGGCGGTTCGCAGCGGGAAGGCGGCGCGCGCCGTTGGCTCTTCTTCGACCTTGCCGACCCGGAGAAACGCACGCCGGAGGACATCCGGCGCGCGCTCGATTTGATTCTGGCCTTCGAGAAATACTTCGATGTGATCCTGGGCCTCAATGAGAAGGAATCCGGTGAGATCGGCAAAACGCTCGGCCTGGACACGCGCGATCATTCGCCCGAGGGCCTCACGCGCCTGGGCATCGAAATTCGTCAGCGCGTGCCGGTCAACACGGTGCTCATTCATCCGACCGCTTATGCGCTGGCGGTCAGCGCCCAGGGCAGCAGTCTGGTTGAAGGCCCGTTCACGCCCAAACCGCTCATCACCACGGGCGCGGGCGACCACTTCAATGCGGGTTTTTGTTTGGGTAAGTTGCTCGGCTTCGACAACGAACTGAGCCTCTTGCTGGGCGTGACAACCAGCGGCTTTTACGTCCGCACCGGGTGCAGCCCCGCGCTCAGCGATTTGATCGGCATGTTGCGCCAGTGGCCGGCGGAAGGCTGACACGGCTCAGTGGTTCAGGGGCGTTCCTTCGCCGGCCGGCACTGATCACCGCAATCTCGCAACCGGCGTGATCTGCAACGTCACGACCGCCTCCCGCACCGGTTCAACCAGCGCAATGCCAAGGCGCACCGGACGCGCGGGCGTGGGCATTTGTTCCTCAAGCGTCTCGGAACGAACCGCGAAGGCGCGTCCGCCGGTGTGGATTCGCACCAGCACGGCATCCTCGCCGTCGCTCACGCGCAGCACCGTCTCGGATTCCCGCTCCCAACGTCCCCAGGTGATGAGGGCGGCCTCGAATGCGGCCGGCTCGGCAAACGCAACCTCGTCGCGCACGGTCAGCGACATTGGCCGGGCGCGTTGGAACACAAACGTGCGCTCCAACTTTTGCAGCCTGGGCACCGCATAAGCCGAGCGCAGATCCAGCACAAGCGTGTCGGTACGGTCGGTGAAGTTTGTCCGCAGCACCACGGCACGGGCGTCTGCGCCGGGCCGTTGCAACTGTCCCGCGACCACCGGCACGGCGTGCCCGTAGGAATTGAGCACTTTGCTCTGGTATCGCTCTGCGCTGAAGGTGCGACGCGTATAAACCTCGGTGCCCGGGTCACACAATACCATCGTGCGCCCGGCCACGACGCTGAAGCTGCCGACATCGTTGTGGTTGTGATGCTCCGCGTTGTGTCCGCCTTTGAGCGCAGTCGCGAACGCGGTGCCGGACGGGGATTTGGGCCTGCAGATCAGCACACCCGCGTCCGCGAACCAGGTGCGCAAGCGAGACCCGGCGTCCCACTCCAGCCGCCGGACCACCGGCAGTCTTTCGGGCAGAAACGCGAACAAAACCGTTGAAACGAGACTCCGATCAGGCTTCAAAAACGTCGCATCGCGCCGACCTTGAACCGGCAGGCCAAATCGCTCGGCGCAGTAACGCCACACTTTTTCGCCGGGTTTGGTGTTCGGGAAACAATCCGCCACCGTCAAATACACGCCGTTGAGGATTTCGGCCCGCAGCGGAAACAGAGCGGGCGCGCGGGCCGCCGGGTCGGCGAGCAACTCCACGCGACCGCCGGTCGCCTGCCGCAGCGTCTCAGCCAGCATCAGGTAATAACCGAACCCGTAATTCCAGTATCCCAGCCCCTCGCTGCAATAGCCGTCCGGCGTGAAGCCCCTCAGGAAATGCGGGATGTAACGCTCTGCCGCCGCGATGAACCACGCGCGACGCTCCGGCGATTCCTCCAGCGCCAGGGCTGCGCCGGTCACGCCCGCCAGGCAGACCGCATTCCAGTTGTGCGTACTGCGCAACCAGAAGTTTTCCGGCCGACGGCCCTCGACCATGTCCCGATACGGCCCGAAGACGCGACGTTGCACGTTGTCACGCAGCAGGCGACGCATTTCCGGCGGCAACCGCTCCCCCAGCAGCGCGTCCACCGTGGCCAGGTCCCAGGCCGTGTGGGCGACCCACAAATCAATGTCCACGATCTCGCCACGGAAATTTTTCAGGTCGCCGTCGTGGGCCGGAAACAGCCACGTGCGTTGGGCACAGAGAGCGGCAATCGTCTCGGCAATAGGCTGGAGAAATCGCTCGCGCGCCTCCAAGCACTCGGCCAGCGTCAGTTTCCCCAGCCGCTCGGCGCGCGCAAACAACACCTTCTGGTAGGCGTCCCGATTACCCGTGCGCGAGTAGTCGAGATACAACTCGTCGGTGGTTTCGGGAATGGGCTGTTGCGCCAACGCCTCGGCCTCCGCAATCACGGCGGCGAACTCGACGCGCCGTGCCAGCCGCTCCCACGCCGCCCGCTCGCGAATCGGCGGGCCCACGCCGCGAGGCTGCGGCGCCACCCAAGCTTGAATCTCCCGCATGCGCGCTTCGGGAATTTCCATGGCCGACGGCGCGTCGCCCGTCATGCCCAGCACCAACAACCCCGCGAGCCACCGCCCCGAGGGACTCGGCGGCCTTGGGTGGGAAGTCCGCGAGTGTTTCGAGAAGCACATACGCGCGTCATGCTCGCCGAGCCGGCCGAAAAAGCAACGCCTCCCGCACGTGTTGCAGCATTGAGAGCCGTGCGAGCCCGAGCGCGTGATCCGGAAATCCCAGTTCGGGCCCGGCCCGCCCATTTTCGATGGGCAGTGACAACCGCCCGGGTGGCTTACCGCCCGGCGATGGCGGGCGGTTTGTCAGCGTGAGTGCCATTTTTCAGCCGGAGACGGGCCGGTCCGGCTTGAGACACCTCTGTTAACGCGCTGCGCGGACCGGTTGGGCGAGCACCTCGCGTAAAATTTTTCCGTAGCCTTCGTGCAGCGAGAAATTGTCCATCGTCAACCGTCCGATGGCGTCCAAAATCGTCGCACGCGAATCGCGATGCAGGTTGAGGGTGTGCGTCCAGGGCCGGTTGTATTGATACACGCCCCAAATGCTGCCGCGTCCGGTGTCGTTGACGTATTTCCAGGTCCAGGGCGAGTAATGCCAGCCCAGTTCGTTGAAGCGGGTCATGAATCGCTTCATCGCGGCGAGGTCGTTGGGCAGATCATTCATGGTGCTGAATTCTCCGAGGTAGATCGGCACGTTATGGCGTTGCTGTTCGCGCCGGGCCACGCGCAACAGGTCGCGGAGCACTTGGTCGTGGTCAAAGCGCGGATCGCCCGCGGTCAGTTCCGGGTCCCAGCCCGAGTAAAAGTGGATCGAATACACCAGGTTGGTCCAGCCCAGCGGCCCGGGCTTCGGGAAAAACCCGCGCGTGCGATACGCGGGTTCTTCGAGTTTGTAACCGTCTTCCATGACGATGATGGTGTGAGGGTCCACGGCGCGGATGGCGCGATAGATCCGGTCGTGTGCGGCGGTCCATTGCTGAACGTCGCGGGCGCTGAAGGGCTCGTTGAGCAGGTCGTAGGCGAACACGGTGGGGTTGTTGCGGTAGCGCGTGGCAATCGCCTGCCAGAGAGCGGCGGCGCGCCGCTGAAATTCAGGCTCGGCAAAAAACCGCGCCCTGCTCAACTCGCCGGTGTGATCCCACGGGCTTTGGCATCCGGGCGCGCCGTGTAAATCGAGCATCACGTAAAGCCCGTGCTCGCGCGCCCAGGCCACCGCCCGATCCAGATACCGGAAGCCGTATTCCTGATACTGATAGGGCGCGGCATCGTCTTCGAACCAGCGATACCAAAACGGGATGCGAACGAAGTTGAAACCGAGGGCTCGGGCGAGCTGAAAATCTGTTTCGGTGATCCAGGTGTTGTGGAAGGCGTCCCAGATTTCCTGTGCGCCCGCATCGCCAAAGCGTCGCCGCAACAGCGCGTCCATGTCTTGGGCGGCATAGACCGGCGGCTCACGATGAAACCGGTCGAGATAGGCCTGGAATTTGTCCGCCGGGATTTTGTCCTGCAGCTTTTGATGCAGGCGAGCCAGGTAATCCTCGATTCGCTCCTTGTCGTCGTCGAATCCGCCGGCTTCCTTGTCAGCGGCCCGCCATTCCGCTTCAAAGCCAAGTTCGCGGGCCATTTGCGGCAGGCGGTCGTGCCACTCCAACTCCAGGCTCGGGATCCAGATTTCCATCATCAACCAGCCGCCGAAGTTGATGCCCCGCAGCGAGACCACCTCACCCCGGCGGTTGACGATGTTCCGCCCGCGCACGGTCAACCGCTCCGGCGGCGCGGGCAACAGCACCTCGGCCGCGCCATCGGTTTGCGCGGTCGCCGTCGGATTCCCGAAGTCCACGCCGGCAGCCGCTGCGTGCAGAAACGTGGCCAGTAAAGTCCAGAGCAGCCGCTGTTTCATGGGTTGGAGTTGTTCGCCAGGACACTACTTGCCGACACGGACCGGGGTCAACCCGCACCGCGCGCGCCGGAGGGAAGACTCGCTTTCAACTCGTTCGCCAGCAGGTCTCGACCTGGTTCAGTCGGATTGCATGAGCACCAAGCTTGAGCGCGGCAAGCCGGATCAACCCGCCGTGCGAACCGATTCGACGCTTGCGTGACTGTGCGAAACCGCTGAAGCAACTCAGACCGCGCCGGCGGAGTTTTCAAGAGCCTGAAACCCGGCGTCACCGCGCCAAAGAGCGAAACCGTCTCCCCAACTCCGCGATGCGAGACACCGTCCACAAAACGAAGCGTCGCTCCCGCCTGAACGGAAAAAGTTGAGTCGCCACCCCGTTCGCACAAAATGCGCCCGTCCGCAAACGGCGGACGCAACGGGATTTCACGAACGTTCAAACGTATGGCGACACTGGAAATCAAACCCGCAGAGACGTGCGCCTTCGACCTGTTGGCGCTGGGCGAAATCATGCTCCGGCTCGACCCGGGCGAGGGCCGCGTGCGGACGGCGCGCGAATTCAAGGTTTGGGAGGGCGGCGGTGAATACAACGTCGCGCGCGGACTCCGCCGCTGCTTCGGCTTGCGCACGGCGGTGGCCACGGCATTCGCTGACAACGAGGTCGGCCGCCTCCTGGAAGATTTCATCCTGCAAGGGGGCGTGGACACGCGCTTCATCAAATGGGTGCCTTACGACGGGGTGGGCCGCACGGTGCGCAACGGGCTGAACTTCACCGAGCGGGGCTTCGGCGTGCGCGGCGCGGTGGGCGTGCCCGACCGTGGTCACACCGCCGCCAGCCAGCTCAAGCCCGGCGATTTCGACTGGGACTTCATTTTTGGGCGCCTCGGCGTGCGCTGGTTTCACACCGGCGGCATCTTCGCTGCCTTGAGCGAAACCACGGCCCTGCTGGCGCTCGAAGCAGTCAAAAAAGCCCGACAATACGGAACGATTGTTTCCTATGACCTGAACTATCGTCCGAGCCTCTGGAAATCCATTGGCGGGCTGGCGCGCGCCCAGGAGGTCAATCGCCAGATCGCGCCCTACGTGGATGTGATGCTCGGCAACGAGGAGGATTTCACCGCCTGTCTCGGCTTCAAGGTTGAGGGTGTGGATGAACACCTGCTGCGCATCGAGGTCGGCGCGTTCAAGCGCATGATCGAGACCGCCGTGAAAACGTTCCCGAACTTCCGGGCCGTCGCCACAACGTTGCGCGTCGCCAAAACCGCCACGCGCAACGACTGGTCGGCCATCGCCTGGATGAACGGGCGTTTCTACGAAAGCCGCCAATATCCCGACCTGGAAATTCTCGACCGCGTCGGCGGCGGCGACAGTTTCGCCTCCGGGTTCATCTACGGGCTGATGACCAGCGGCGATCCGCAACTGGCGGTGGACTACGGCGCGGCCCACGGCGCGCTGGCCATGACCACGCCCGGCGACACTTCGATGGCGAGCAAAGCTGAAGTCGAAAACCTCATGCGCGGCGGCAGCGCGCGCGTGCAGCGATAAGCCGCCGTGCCGCCGGGGCGGGCCGATCGGAGCGATCTGTTTCCCAAGCCAGCGGAACTAGCCCAACACCCCATTGGTGACGGGCGCGCGCCCGGTCTCGGCCCGCACGGGCACGAGCGCGGCCACCGCCTCGTCGGTGGCTTCGGCCAGCACGGCCAATCCTTCCTCGAGCGCGTCCTGTGTCACAGTCAGTGGGGGCGCGATTTTGACGGTCTGGCCCCACGCACCCACGGGGCCGAACATCAGCAGCCCCTTGTGGAAACACCGTTCGATGATGTTGTGCGCCATCTCGTGCCACGGCTCCCGGCTGCCGGGCTTCACGGTTTGCAAGCCGCCCACCAGCCCGCGCGCGGTGACGCGGCCAACCACGTGCGAATGGCGCGCGCGGATTTTTTCCAGTCCGTTCAGCAGCACCGGTTCGAGGCGCGCGGCGTTGGCGGTGAGATTTTCGCGAAGGATTTTGCGGATGTTCGCCAGGGCGGCCGCGCAGCAAACCGGATTGCCCGTGTGCGTGCTGGTCATCGAGCCGGGCGGGAACTGATCCATGATTTCGGCGCGCCCGATCACGGCCGAGAGCGGCAGCGAACTGGTGATGCCCTTGCCGCAGCAAATCAGGTCCGGCACCACGCCGTAGTGCTCAAACGCCCAGAACTTGCCGGTGCGTCCGAAGCCGGCCTGCACCTCGTCGAACGCCAGCACCACGTTGTGCTCGCGGCACCACTCGGCCAAACGGCGCACGTATTCGACCGGCGCAAAGTCCGGCCCCACGCCCTGATAGGTTTCCATCAGCACACCGGCAATATTTTCGGGTTTGAAGCCCCGACGCGCGATCGCTTCGAGGAAGGTCTCGAAGCGCGTGTCGGTCTGCCAGTAACCATCGGGAAACGGCGCGTTGAGAATCGCCGGGTCTTCGTTGACGATCCAGGCCTTCTGCCCCGCCATGCCCCCGGCCTGTTGTGCGCCCAGCGTCCGCCCGTGAAACCCGCGCTCGAAACCCACGATGCCGATCTTGCCGCGCCCGCCGACCTTGATGCCGTGCGCGCGAGAGAGCTTGATCGCGCACTCGGTGGATTCCGAACCGGTGGTCAGCAGAAAAACCTTGTCGAGGCCCGGCGGCGCGACCTGGATGAGTTGCTCAACCAGTTGGGCGCGTTCTTCGCTGGGAAAAACATAGTTGTGCAGCAGGCCGCTCTGCACCTGATCAAGGATCGCCTGCCGAATCTCCGGCGCGCCGTGCCCGGCGTTGGTCACCAGCACGCCGCTGGACCAGTCGAGCCAACGGTTGCCGTATTTGTCATAGACGAAAATGTCCTCGGCCCGATCCCAGACCACCGGCGGCTGTCCGCGCATCGAAATCGGCTCGTAACGCCGCAACTTCTCGAGCACCGGCACCGAGTCCGGATGTGGCAGGGGGGTGACGATGCGCCGGAATCGGGTCTCCACGCGCGGCACCTCGCGCGGCACGATGCTGAATTCCTTTCCCATAAACCCGTGCCAAAAGACCAGAAGCCGCGCAGCGTGAAAAGCGCGAACTCGCCCGTCTGCGGCGCTTTGAACACCGCCTTTTGGCGTCACCTGCGTCCCAAATCGTGCCGCTCCGACCCGCAGCACTCGCACCTTCGCCCTCATGCCCGCACGCGCAATCCATGCTTGAGACAGCGTGCGAATGCCTCTAATCCTTCCACCAGCCCCGTGCGACGATGAATCACAGCACGCGCGTTTACGAGAGCGTCTTCGAGATGCTGCCCGGCGAGGAGAATCCCACGCCGTTGGTGCGCATCAACCGGCTCAACCCGGAGCCGGCGTTTACGCTTTACGCCAAACTGGAGTGGATGAATCCGTTCGGCTCGGTCAAAGACCGCGCCGCCTGGGCCATGTTGCGCGATCTGGAAGCGCGCGGCGAAATCGGCGGCTTGCGCGGCATCGTGGAACCCACCTCCGGCAACACCGGCATCAGCCTGGCCGCCATGGCGCGCGCCCGCGGCTACCACATCCGCGCGGTCGTGCCCAACCGCGTCCCGCGCGAAAAGAAAATCCTCCTCAAAATCGCCGGGGCGGAGCTGGACGTGGTATCTGACGAGTTGTGCCCCGCGCCGGGACTGGGCGATGGCTCGATCAATCTGGCCAAAACCCATGCCCGGGCGCAGGCGGCCAAATACGCCATGCCCAACCAATACGAGAACGAGAAGAATGTCGAAGCGCACTTCCGCACCACCGGCCCCGAAATCTGGCGGCAAACCGAAGGGCGAATCACACACCTGTTTGTCTCCCTGGGCACCTGCGGCACCGTTACCGGCACGAGCCGTTTCCTGCGCCAGAAAAATCCCGCAATCAAGGTCATCGCGGTGCAGCCCAGCGAGGGGCACGACGTGCCCGGCCTGCGCAATGTCGCCCAACTGGCCTCGTGCAAGCTCTTCGACCCGACGTTGATTGACGAGATTTTGGAGATTGATTTCCGCCTGGCCTACACTCGCGCGCTGGAGCTTTGCCAGAACGAGGGTTTGCTGGCCGGGCCCAGTTGCGGCCTGATTCTCGAAGGCGCGCTCCGCATCGTGCAGCGGGACAAAAACGGGCTTGGCGTGATGATTTTTCCCGATAACGTCTTCAAGTATGCCACCAACATGGCCAAACACCTGCCCGGCCTTTCGTCCGGGCTCGAACCGTAATTCCACCCTCAACTGACAGGAGCACCGTATGGCAACCTACGCGCATCCCGAAGTGTTGGTCGAAACCGACTGGGTTCTGGCGAACCTCGGCAAGCCCGGCATCAAGCTCGTCGAAATTGACGTGGACACCAAGGCCTACGACGCCGGCCACATCCCCGGCGCCGTCGGCTTCAACTGGCAAACCCAGCTCCAGGACCCGGTTCGCCGCGACATCATCAGCCAGGACGCCTTCGAGCAACTCGTCGGCGGCGCGGGCATTTCGCCCTCGGACACGGTGATTCTTTACGGCGACAACAACAACTGGTTCGCCGCCTACGGCTTCTGGCTCTTCAAGATTTACGGTCACAAGGACGTGCGCCTGATGAACGGCGGCCGCGTCAAATGGCTCAACGAAAAAGACAAACCCCTCACCACTGAAGTGCCCAAGGTCACGCCCGTGCCCTACAAGGTCACCGAAGTGCATCTGGAACTGCGCGCCATGCTCCCACAGGTCTTCGAAGCCCAGAAAGGCGGTTGGAATCTGGTGGACGTGCGCAGCCCCGACGAGTTCACCGGCAAGGTCATCGCCCCGCCCGGCATGACCGAGACCGCCCAGCGCGGCGGCCACATCCCCGGCGCCAAAAGCGTCCCCTGGAGCACCGCTGTCAACCCCGATGGCACCTTCAAGTCCGCCGACGAGTTGCGGCGCATTTATCTCCAGGAAAAAGGCGTGGACCCGACCCGGCCCACGATCGCCTACTGCCGCATTGGCGAGCGCTCCAGCCACACCTGGTTCGTGCTCAAATACCTGCTGGGCATCGAAAACGTCAAAAACTACGACGGCAGTTGGACCGAATACGGCAACCTCGTCGGCGCCCCGATTGAAAAAGGTTGAGCGCGGCGACCCGCGGCTCGTTGGCAGCGATGTGAGATCAGACATTTCCGATCTCAACTCTGCCAACGGCCAAGAGGCGGCGGGTTTCTCGGAGTTTGAGACGCGTTTTCGCGCCTGCGCGGAACGGCGATTCCAGCGCGCCCGAAAACCGTCCGTCCACCGGCTCGCCGGTTCTACGCTCCTTTTGACCTCTGAGGTTCGATGCTGGCTGCTCAATGGTCGGTGTTGATTTCCAGGTCCAGCGGCCACGCTCCGAGGCTGCCCGCTCCACGCTTCCACGCCCTCCTGCCCTGCCCTACCCTGCCCTTGTGGAACGGTTGGATCAGGCACTGGTGGCGCGCGGCCTTTGTGAAAGCCGCGAGCGCGCCAAACGGCTCATCCTGGCCGGCCAGGTGCGCATCAACGGCCAACCGGCCGCCAAACCCAGCCAACCGGTCGCGCCCGACGACCGCCTCGAAATCCTCGCGCCGGAACGGTTCGTCAGCCGGGGCGGATACAAACTCGCTCACGCGCTCGAACATTTTCAGTTGTCCGTCGCAGGACTCACGGCGTTGGACGTGGGCGCCTCAACCGGCGGCTTTACCGACTGCCTGCTTCAAGCCGGGGCGCGGCGCGTCTATGCCGTGGACGTGGGACGCGGCCAGCTTGCCTGGAAGTTGCGCCGCGACCCGCGGGTGGTGGTGATGGAGGGAATCAATGCGCGCCATTTGCGCCCGGAGGATTTCCCGCAACCGTTCGTGCCACCGGACCTCGCCGTGATGGACTGCTCGTTCATTTCGCTGCGCAAAATTCTGCCGCCGGTCGTTGCGTTGCTCCGACCGGGCGCTAGAATCGTGGCGTTGATCAAACCGCAGTTTGAGGCCGGCAAGCGCGAGGCGGATCGGGGCGCGGGTGTGATTCGAGACCCGGCCGTGCATGAGCGGGTGTTGCGCGAACTGCGCCAGTTCGCCACCGGTGATCTGCGCCTGCTCTGGTGCGGCGTCACCGAGTCGCCCCTGCCCGGCCCGGCCGGCAACAAAGAATTCCTGGTGCTGCTTGAAAAAACCGCCTCCTGACATCCGCCGCGTCGGCCTCATCGGCCACTCCGAAAAAGTCGCCGACACCGACACGGTGGCGCACGCCGCCCGCCGCATCCGCGCGGCGCGACGCGAAGTGTGGGCTGACGCCGCCACGGCGGCCGCCGCCCGCATTCAGACGCGCGTGGCGCCCGACGCCCCCGCCGTGGCGCGCGCGGTGGACCTGTTGCTGGTCTTTGGCGGGGACGGCACGATGCTGCGCGTCGCCCGCGAGGTTGCCGGTGCGCACACGCCGCTGTTGGGCGTGAACCTGGGCGGATTGGGCTTTCTGACCGCCGTGCCGGCCAACGAACTCGATCACGCGCTGGAACAAATCTGGGACGGCCATTACAGCCTGGAATCCCGCGCCCTGCTGGAATCCCTCGCCCAAACCAACGGACGCACCCTCCGCGCCACCGCCCTCAACGACATCGTCATCAGTCGCGGCGTCGTCTCCCGCCTCATCCAACTGGACGTGGACGTGGACGGCGAACCGCTCACGCGTTATCGCGGCGACGGGTTGATCATCAGTTCGCCCACGGGCTCCACGGCGTATTCGCTGGCCGCCGGCGGCGCGCTGGTCGCGCCCTCTGCCGAGGTGTTTGCCCTCACGCCCATCTGCCCCCACACGCTCACCAACCGCTCGCTCATCGTGCCCCTGCGCTCCATCATTCGCGTCCGCGCCATCAGCCCCAGACCTTCGACCATTTTGAGCGCCGACGGCCAGATGCTCAGCGAGCTGGACGCCGGCGACGTCGTCACGGTGCGGCGCAGCCGCCGCGCCGTGCGCCTGGTGCAACTGGGCCACCGCTCCTTCTTTGAAGCGCTCAGACAGAAACTCCACTGGCGCGGCGCCTACGTTTAATTTCCGGGGCGGGAAAGCTGGGGAATCGTTAAACGCGTTACATGGTTAAATGCGTTAAATGGTTGAATGGCGGAACCAGGTTGGGGTTCGATCGCGCAAGTCGGCCGCTCCCACCGGCCCACGCCGCAACTCGCCACCTTTTCGCCCATCCCAATTCAACCAATCACCATTTAACGAATCACTTTTTTGACCAACCTCGCCTTCACACATTGACGCTTTGACGCTTCAACGCTCCAACCTTTTCCACGCACCATGGTCCGCCTCAAAGACATCGCCGCCCGCGCCGGAGTGGCCGTCATGACCGTTTCCAAGGCGTTGCGCGACGCACCCGATGTCGCGCCCGCGACCCGCGCCCGCATCCGCGCCCTCGCTGAACAGATGGGCTACGTGCCGGACGCTGCCGCGCGCGGCCTGCGCTCGCGCCAGTCCAAAGCCTTCGGCGTCGTCGTCTCTTCCCTGAGCAATCCCGTCCTGACGCGCCTGTTGCGCACCCTGGGCGAACACGCGCAGGAGGCCGGTTACGATCTGATCGTGGCGCAAACCTTCAACAACCCGGCGCGCGAGGAAATTTGCTTGCGCCGGTTGATCTCCCGCCGCGTGGACGGGCTGTTTGTTTCGCCGGTGTATCGCATCGAGACCGAGGCGCGCGTGTATCACGAGGTGCTGGCACGCGGCATTCCAACGCTGCTGCTGGGCCATCCGGCACCGTTTTGTGATGCCTTTCCGAGCGTGGCCACCGACGACCTGGCTGGCGCGCTTCAGGTCACGCGCCATTTGCTGGAGCTGGGGCATCGGCGCATTGCGTTTCTGGCCGGTCGAATCGCCGCGCCGTGGGCACAGGAACGCCTCGACGGCTACCGGCGCGCGCTGCGCGAAGCCGGCATCGAACCGGACGACCGACTTGTCTTCAGCGCCGGCAGCACCATCGAAGACGGCGCCAAAGCCGCCCTGCAAATGCTCAATGAGAATTGTGACGCCACCGCCGTGCAGGCGGTTAATGACCTCGTCGCCGTCGGCTGTGCGAACACATTCCTGCAGCAGGGACTGAAGATTCCGGAGGACATCTCGGTCGCCGGCTTCGGCAACATTTTGCTCAGCGAACATTACCGGGTGCCGCTGACCACCGCGCGGCAACCCAAAGCCCGGCTCGGGGCCGCCGCCATCGAAATGATGTGGAAGATGCTCCGACGCGACCACGTCGAGTCCCGCCGTCTGCCGGCGGAATTGATCGTGCGCGCGAGCACCGCGCCGCCGCGCTGGTGATCCTGGGCCTGCCGGGAATGCGTTTTCTGCACGAGGGCCAGTTGACCGGCGCGCGCATCAAAGTGCCCGTGCAACTGGCGCGTCGGCCCGTCGAACCGCCCGAGCCCGACATCACGCGCTTTTACGAGCACCTGCTCCGGACGCTGCCGCAAACCGCCGTCGGCCGCGGCCAGCCGCGCATTCTCACCCCGCGCGCGGCCTGGGCCGACAATCCGACCGGACAAAACTTCATCCTGGTGCAATGGCAACTCGCGCCGCCGGAGTTCGATCTGGTCGCGGTGAACCTCGCGCCGCATCGCAGCCAGTGTTACGCGCCGCTGGCTGTGCCCGGTCTGGGCGAGCACAACTGGCGGTTGCGCGATTTGTTGGGCACCGAGCTCCACGAGCGCTTCGGGGATGATCTGGCGGCGCAGGGATTGTATTTGGACTTGCCGCCGCACGGCGCGCAATTGTTCCATTTCGAGCCGTTGACTTGAACGCCATCGTCTCGCGCGCCGTGAAGCTGCATCGGGCCGCCCGATTTCTTGCGGTGGGACTGGCCGGCTGCGCTGCGTTGAACGCCAACGCACAAAGCGCGGCTCAAAAACCGATCCGCCCGCCCGGTTTCCGCCCGCTTCCGCCGGGCGTGCACGCGCTCACCGGCGGCATGGTCGTCGTCAAACCGGGCCGCGCACTTGAGGGCGCAACCGTCGTCCTCCGCGACGGCTACATCGAAGCCGTGGGCACGAACGTGGTCGCGCCGCCCGATGCGCGCGTTTGGGACATGCGCGGGCTGACGATTTACGCCGGGTTCATCGAGCCATACTGGCCACTGGGCGCGACCAACCCGCCCGTGTCCACTGACGAAACCGAACCGATCGGCGGCGCGTTGACGGCGGGGACGCAATTTTTCGGCGCGCCGGGCCAGCGAACCGATCCCGGCCAACGCGGCCCCGGCTACGGCGTCGGGAGGGTGGTGCCCGAAACGCGCGCCGTGCGTGGTTGGTCGCCGGACAAAAAGCTCATCGAACCGCTGCGCGCGCTCGGATTCGCAGCGGCGGTGCTTGCGCCGCGCAGCGGCATCGTGCGCGGGCACAGCGCGTTGGTGGCGCTGGCGGAGGCTGATCCCAACGAGCTGGTGATCAGGCCGGACGTGTTTCAACACGTGGCGTTTGAGATCGAGCGCGACTACGACCGCGCCGAGGCGTTCCCGAACTCGCTCATGGGCGCGATCGCCGTCGTGCGCCAGAGCTTTCTCGACGCGCGACATTACGCGCGCGACCACGCCGACTGGCAGAAAAATCCGCGCGGTCGGCCGCGCCCGGAATTTGATCCCTCGCTCGAAGCGCTCGGCCCGGCAGCCGACGGCCGCCAGCGGGTGCTGTTCGAACCGGGCAGCGCCCTGATGGTGGATCGCGCCGCGCGCGTTGCCCGCGAGTTGAACCTCGATTTCGCGATTGTGTCCAGCGGACAGGAATGGCGCCGGCCCGACCTGGCAAAAGACACCGGCGCGACATTCATCGTGCCGTTGAACTTCCCGTCGCTGCCCCGGTGGCCGAACGAAGAAGACTGGGAACAGGCCACGCTCGACCAGTTGCGCGCCTGGGACTGGGCGCCGGAAAACCCGGCCGTGTTGCGGCAGCAGGGACTCGACATCGCGCTGACCACCTACGGCCTGAGCGACAAGAAAACCTTCCGCCGCAATTTGCGGCTGGCGCTGGACCGGGGTTTGTCGGAGACCGACGCGCTGGCGGCGCTCACAACCGTTCCGGCGCGGCTCTGCGGCGTCGAGTCGCTCCTAGGCACAATTGAGCCGGGCAAAATCGCCAACCTCACCATCGTGGACGGCCCGGGATACTTTGACCCGGAGGCCAGGGTGCGCGCGGTCTGGGTGGACGGGCGACCGCACTTTGTCGAGCTGACGGAGGAGGGCAAAAAACCGACCGGCACGAACGAGGCCGTGTCGGCCCGCGAAAAGAAACGGGCCGAACTGCGGGAGGCGCTGCGGCAGCGCGTGGCCCGTTCGCCGTTGGAGGGCCGCGGGCCGCTCGCTGCGCCGCGCGCGGTGCTGGTGCAAGATGCCACGATCTGGACCTGCGGCCCGGCGGGACGATTGCAACGGGCGTCACTGCTGATCGTGAGCAATCGGATCGCGCAGGTGGGCCGGTTCGCCGACGCGCTCATCCCGCCCGATGCGGTGCGCATCGCCGCAACCGGCCTGCACGTGACGCCGGGGCTGATTGACTGCCACAGCCACACGGCGATTCTCGGCGCGGTCAACGAATCGGGGACGCCCTCCTCGGCCATGTGCCGCATTGGCGACGTGGTGAATTCCGAAACGCGGAATTTGTTCGAGCAACTGGCCGGCGGGCTGACCGTGGCGAATCTCTTGCACGGTTCGGCCAATCCCATCGGCGGCCACAACCAGGTGATCAAGTTGCGCGACGGCGCCTCACCGGAGGGCTTGAAGTTCGAGGGCGCGCCGCCGGGCATCAAGTTCGCCCTGGGCGAGAACGTCAAGCAGTCCAACTGGGGAGAAAAATTCACGACGCGCTATCCGCAAACGCGGATGGGCGTGCCGGCGTTTTACGAGAACCGCTTCACCGCCGCGCAGCAATATCTTGAGGCGTGGAAACGGTTTGAAACGGCCGGCGGCCTGCCGCCCCGGCGTGACCTGGAGCTTGAAGCTCTGGGCGAAATTCTTCAGGGCAAACGCCTCATCCACTGCCACAGTTACCGGCAGGATGAAATCATCGCGTTTCTGCGCGTGATGGAGCGCTTCGGCGTGCGCGTGGGGACGTTGCAGCACGTGCTGGAAGGCTACAAGGTCGCTGACGAAATCGCGGCGCACGGCGCGGGCGCGTCGTGTTTCGCCGACTGGTGGGCCTACAAGTTCGAGGTGTATGACGCCATTCCGCACGCGGGCAGCCTCATGCACGAGCGCGGCGTGCTGGTGTCGTTCAATTCGGACTCCTCGGATCTGGCGCGGCGCATGAACACCGAGGCGGCTAAGGCGGTGAAATTCGGCGGCACGCCGGAAATTGACGCGCTCAAGTTCGTGACGATCAACGCGGCCAAACAACTGGGCATTGAGGCGCGCGTCGGCTCGCTCGAGCCGGGCAAGGACGCGGATTTTGTCATCTGGTCGGGGCATCCGCTGGATTCGCGCAGCGTCGCGTTGCAAACGTGGATTGACGGCAAACAGTATTTCGAGCGCGAGGAAGCGGCGCGACGGGCCGGGGCGCTGCAACAAGAGCGCGAAGCGTTGATCGCCAAAGCCAGGCGCGTCGCAAAACTCTCCGCCGGCGTGACGGACACGGAAGAGCGCACTGACGACGGATCGTTCTTCCGCGTGGCGTTGGAGCACCAATTCGACGGTGTGGCGCGCGGGTGCATGGAGGGCGAGGACTGATGAAACACCAGGCCACAAGGGCCAACCGGCATGGCGCGGGTGCACTTGCGCAGGTGAGTGAGTGGGCGAGTCGGAGGGTGCGACCCGACGATGGCCGGCGGATGGACAGGTCGGGCGCTGCTCGTGACGCCGCTTTGCGCACGGCGCGGTCCTGGCTTTTCGTTTTCGGCCTGATTTTGGCCGCAACGCTCGGAACACCTTTCGCGCCACGGTTGGGCGCAGAGCCCCTGCTCCTCACCGGGGCGACGGTGCACACGGTGTCGGGTGAAACGTTGGCGCCGGGGTTTGTGTTGATTGAAGGCCGCACCATCAAGGCGGTTGGACGTGGCAGCGACGCGGGTGCGGCGGCTGCCGGCGCGCGCCGGATCGAACTCAACGGCCTGCATTTGTATCCGGGCATGATCGCGCTCAACACGCGATTGGGCCTGACCGAAATCGGGGCCGTGCGCGCGACGCACGATCACACCGAGGTGGGCGAGGGCTTCAACCCGGACGTGCGCTCGTGGCTGGCGGTGAACCCGGACTCGGAGCTGCTGCCGGTGGCGCGCGCCAACGGGATTTCGCACTTTCAGCCCGTGCCGCACGGGGGCGTGGTTTCGGGGCTTTCGGGGCTGATGGCGTTGGATGGCTGGACGATCGAAGAAATGCGCGTCAAAGCCCCCGTGGCGCTGCACGTGTTCTGGCCGGTGATGCAACTGGACACCACCCCCAGGGAGCGCGCGCCTGATCCAAAAAAGTGGAAGTCACTCGAAGACCAAGACCGCGAGCGGCGCGAAAAAATCCGCGCGCTGAATGAATTTTTCGCTGAAGCCCGCGCATACGCCACAGCTCGGGAAGCGGCGACCGGTTTGAGCGGATTTCCCCCAACGCCGGCCTGGGAAGCGATGCTGCCGGTGCTGCGGCGGGAAATTCCGGTGATCGTTCACGCCGAGGAAGTGCGGCAGATTCGCGCGGCGGTTGAGTGGGCACGCACCAACGGGTTGCGGATGATTTTGGCCGAGGGGCGCGATGCGTGGCGGGTGGCGGAGCTGCTCGCGTCCAACCGCGTCCCGGTGATCTACAACAACGTTTTCACGCAACCGCAGCGCGACACCGACGCTTACGATGTGCAATTTCGCGCGCCCGAGGTGTTACGCCGCGCCGGGGTCACGGTGGCGTTCGGGCTGACCGGTTGGCGCGATTCGCTGGTCAAAAACCTGCCCTACGAGGCGGCGCAGGCGGTCGCATTTGGCTATCCGGCGGACGAGGCGCTCAAGGGGCTGACGCTCTACCCCGCACGGCTCCTGGGGGTGGAGGATCGGCTTGGCTCGATTGAACCGGGCAAGGAAGCGACATTGTTCGCGTGCGACGGTGACATTCTGGACGTTCGCGCCAACCTGAGGCGGATGTGGATTGCCGGGCGGGAGGTGAGTTTGGAG
>JAOAIM010000063.1 GCA_026414705.1 Verrucomicrobiia bacterium
GCTCGTCGGCAGCGTCAGATGTGTATAAGAGACAGGCTTTCGCTTCGACCTCGGGCCGACGTTTTTCCTGTATCCGCAAATTTTGGAGGAAATTTTCGCGGCGGTCGGGCGCGACCTGCGGCGCGAAGTCCCGATGAAGCAGCTCGACCCGCAATACCGGCTGATTTTCGGCGCGGGCGGCGAATTGCTCTGCACCCCGGACATCGAGCGCATGGTGGCCGAGATTGCCAAACTCGCCCCGGCGGACGCGCCGGCTTTCCGCCGTTTCATGCGGGACAATCGCGTGAAGCTGGAAAAATTCACGCCGTGTTTGCAGATGCCGTTCTGCGACTGGACCGACCTGGTCAATCAGCGAATGCTCGCGGTGCTGCCCTACCTCAAGCCGTGGAAGTCGCTGCATGCGGAGCTGGCGGGTTATTTCAAAGACCCGCGCCTGCAACTCGCGTTCACGTTTCAGTCGAAATACCTCGGCATGTCGCCGTTTCAGTGCCCGAGCCTGTTCTCCATTCTCTCGTTCCTCGAATACGAGCACGGCATCTGGCATCCGATCGGCGGCTGCAATGCGCTCACCGCCGGCATGGCCCGCGTCGCGCAGGAGTTGGGCGTGACGATTCGCCTCAACGAGCCGGTGCAGGAAATCCTCTTCGAGAACCGTCGCGCCGTGGGCGTGCGCACCGCGCAGGGCGAATACCGCGCCGACGCCGTGGTGGTGAACGCCGATTTCGGCCACGCCATGACGACGCTCGTGCCCAACCGGCTGCGCCGGAAATGGACCGATGAGGCCATCGCCCGCAAGCGGTTTTCCTGTTCCACCTTCATGCTGTATCTCGGCCTGGAGGGCCGCTGCGACGAGTTGCAGCACCACAACATTTACATCACCGCCGATTACCGCCGAAACCTCGAGGACATCGAGCAACGGCACGTGCTTTCGGAGGACCCGTCGTTCTACGTGCAGAATCCCTGTCACACCGATCCGACGCTGGCCCCACCGGGCCATTGCACGCTTTACGTGCTGGTGCCGGTGAGCCATCAGCATCCGAACATTGACTGGGCTCGGGAACGCGAGCGCTACCGGCAGGTGGCGTTGCGCCAGTTGGCGCGCATCGGCGTGCGCGACGTGGAAAAGCGCATTCGTTTCGAGCGCGTCGTCACTCCGGCGGACTGGGAGCGCAAGGTGGGCATCTACAAAGGCGCAACGTTCAACCTCGCGCACAACCTGGGGCAGATGCTGCATTTGCGCCCGCGCAACCGGTTTGAGGAGTTCGAGCGGATGTATCTGGTCGGCGGCGGCACGCATCCGGGCAGCGGATTGCCGGTCATTTTCGAGTCGGCACGGATCAGCAGCCGGTTGGTGCTCGAGGACCTGGGGGTGCGGTCGGCCCTCTGACGCGGAACCGCCGGGGCTTTGCCGGCATCATAGGATGGGCAGAGGGGCCGTGGGTGGATATGACGAGCCTGGACGTGTTGGGGCGGTTTGACTTGTTCCGCGCGGCCGACCGGGGTTGGGCGGCCGAAATCGCGGCCAGTGCCACGTTGGTCCGGCTGCGCGCCGGTGCGCTGCTGCAACGCCAGGGGGTCGAGTGCGACCAGTTCGCCCTGCTGAGCAGCGGACGGCTGCGCGTTTACCGGATCAGCGAAAACGGGCGCGAGATCACGCTCTACCACGTGCGCGAGGGCGAGCCGTGCCTGGTGAACATGCTCAGCGTGTTTCTGCGCGAGCCCGCCGCCGCCAATGCGCAGGCCGAAACGCCGGTCGAGGCGGTGGTGTTTCCCGGCGCCATGGCGCGCGCATGGGTACAAACGCGCGAGGCCTTTCGCCATTTCGCCTTTGCCACGATGGGGCGGCGCTTGCTCGATGTCATGGGGTTGGTCGAGGAAATCGCCTTTCGCAAAATGGATCAACGCCTGAGTGACTGGCTGCGCGAGGCCTTCGCCACGCGCCGGGTGCTCGACGCCACGCACGAGCAAATCGCCGCCGAACTGGGCACCGCCCGCGAGGTCGTCAGCCGCCTGCTCAAAACCTTGGAACGCCACGGCGCCATCCGGCTCACCCGTGGACACATCTTGCTACGGGACAAAACCCGGTTGGGGCGGCAAACGCGCGGTTCTGTGACAAAGTCACGGAAGTCGCCACGCCAGGTGTAGTATTTTGGGGCGCTCACAGGGGCAGTCGGGTATGAAAACAACGGTGATTTCCGCGGTGGCGCTCGCCATCGGGTATGCGGCTTCTGCTCAATTCAACCTGTTACCCGGCGACGCCGTCGTTTCGCCCGCCGCCGGCGACCAGGCGCAACCGGTCATTGCCCGCGGTAGCGAGAGCCTGCTGGCCGTTTGGTCCGACACCCGCGCCAACCCCTACGGCACGTCCGACTACGAAACCGCCCGCGACATCTATGCGATGCGCCTCGACGCGGCTGGCAACCCGCTTGATCCCCTGCCGTTTGCCGTGTGCGCCGCCCCCGCCGCGCAGGATTACCCAAAGGTGGCCTGGAACGGCTCGCATTGGCTGGTCGTCTTCGAGAGCTACGGCGTCAGCGGCACTGGTTACTATCAGAAAACTCTCGCCGCCGTCCGCGTGACACCCAGCGGGCAGGTTCTCGACGCGCAACCCATCCCGCTCAGCGGCCTGGTGCCGGCCAGCTACACCGCCTGGGCGGTGGCCTCCGACGGCACCAACTGGGTCGTCGTCAACCAGGGCAACGGCACCAGCGAAGACATCGTGGCGGTGCGCATCTCGCCCGCCGGCGCCGTGCTCGATCCGCCGAATCGCGCCGTGGTCAAGGCCACTTACTACCTCCGCTTCAACCTCCGGCTTGCTTACGCCGGCGGCGTGTTCCTGTGCACCTTCGACGACTCCGGGACCAAAGGCGTGCGCTTCGACTCCAACCTGAACCTCCTCGACGCCGCGCCGATTCAAATCCTCGACACCGGCCTGGCGGCCCTCGCGGCCAACCCCACGGGCTTTTACATCGCCTGGGTCCGACAGAACCCGGACTTCAGCACCGTCGTGGCCGGCTCGCGGCTCAACACGGCGGGCTCGAAACTCGATGGCGCGAATGGTGTGAGCATTTCGGGCACAAAAGCCCCCTACACGGCCGATCCGATCGCCGTCGCCTGGGACGGCGTGAACTGGCGCGCCACGTGGAGCGACTACACCAACCTCTGGGTCGCCCGCGTCAACGCCGCCGGCACGGTGCTGGACCCCGGCAGCGTCAAAGTCCCCGGCCCCCGGCCTGGCCTCAGCGCCGGCAACGGCGCCGGCGGCCTCCAAATGGTCTGGACGGCCTACACGAATAATAACAACGACATCTACACCGCCCTCATCGCCACCAACAACACCGCCGGACCGAACCGTTGCCTGTCCACGGGCGCGCCGCAGCAATGGCGCCCGGACATCGCCACCAGCGGCAGCGGCTCCATGCTCGTCTATCTCAGCAGCACTTCCAGTGGCAACCGCGTGCTGGCCCAGCCGCTCGACGCCGCCGGCAACCCGCTCACCTCCGAGCCGGTGTTTTTGGCCGGCGTGCCCAATATCACCGTGCCGACCGCGATTAACCCCGGCGTCCCCAACGTCGCTTGGAACGGCTCGCTCTACCTGGTCGCCTGGGGCACCAGCAACGGCGTCGTGGCCCAACGCCTCCTGCCCAACGGCACGAAAGTGGACGCCGCGCCGTTCCTCGTTCGCTCGAACCATTTCGGGCCGGCGGATGTGGCTGCCATTGGCGACACGTTCCTCGTTACCTCGCGCCGCTTCGGTTCCACCCCGCAATTCATTGACGCCTACGCCACGCGCGTGCGCGGCTCGGACGGCGCGGTCTTGGAGACGTTCATGGTCGGCAGCGGTTACATCGCGCGTCCGCCGGTGGTGACGGCGCTGGGCGGCCGGTTCTTCGTGGCCTACATCTCGAACTGGACCCACAACCAGGCCAACGCCTCCACCGCCGGCACCTTTGTGCCCGTGACCGGCACCAACATCGTCCAGCTCGGCGCCTACCTGCTGTTCTCGACGGCCGGCGGCAACGGCATCTTTGAACTCGGCCTGGCCTCCAGCGGCAACCAGGCCCTGTTGGTGCAATCCGCCGAGATCACCAGCGGCGTCGAGAACGACCTGATCGGCTGGCTTCTGGACGCCAACGGCGCGGCCTCTCCCATGATCAATTTCACCCCCTGGCTCGGCAACCAATACCGCCCGCGCGTGGCCTGGGACGGCGCCAACTTCCTCGTCACCTGGCAGGACCAGAAAAGCCGCGTCGCCCCCAACGCGCTTGAACAACTCGACGCCCGTTGCGACCTCTACGCGATGCGCGTCAGCCCCATCGGCGCGATCCTCGACCCGCAGGGCTTCGCGCTCTCAACCTCTCCGATTGGCGAAACCGATCCCACGGTCGCGGCCCACAACGGCGTCAGCCTCTTTGCCTGGGCGCAGATGTTCAACGACACCAACTTCGCCAACTACCGCATCGTCACGCGGCGGCTCGACGCCTCGGCCAACCAGTGGCCCGTGGCAGTGGCGACCGCCAGCACCAACGCCGGCGTGGTCCCGCTCACCGTCCAATTCAGTGCCGCGGGCTCCACCGACCCGGACGGTGCGGTCATCGGGTATTTTTGGGAATTCAGCGACGGCACCAGCTCCACGCTGCCGAACCCGGTCCGCACGTTCAGTGCGCCGGGCAATTACCTTGTGAAGCTCACCGTGACCGACAACCTCGGGGTCACCGCCACGCAAGCGCTGATGATTCAGGCCGCCGCCCCGAACCAGAACCCGGTGGCCATTGCCCGCGCCGTGCCGCAGAGCGGACCGCCCCCGCTCAACGTCACGCTCTACGCCGACAGCTCGTATGACCCCGACGGCGTGATTGGCAACATCGAATGGCTTTTCAGCGACGACGGCAGCACCTACTGGGGCGCGACGGCCTATCACACCTTCCAAACCGCCGGGCAACACATCGTCACCCTGCGCGTCCATGACGGGCGCGGCGGCGTGGGCACGACCAACATTCTCATCAACGTCGGCGGACCAAACCTGCGGCCCGTCGCGATCGTCTCGGCCACGCCCACCAANGGCCCCGCGCCGCTGTGGGTGGACTTCCGGGGCAGCGACTCCTACGACACCGACGGCAACATCGTCAGCTACGCTTGGACGTTTGGCGACGGCGGCACGGCCAATTATGCCAACCCGGTGTATGCCTACTTGACGCCAGGCCAATACACCGCGCGGCTGGTCGTCACGGACAACGCCGGCGGCAAGGGCACGAACAGCGTCGTGATCACCGTGGGCGCATCGAACCGCCCGCCGGTCGCTGTTGTTTCGGCCAGCCCCACGCGCGGCGCGGCGCCGCTGACGGTGAACTTCAGCTCCGCCGATTCCAGCGACCCGGACGGCAGCGTTGTCGCCTACGCCTGGAGCTTTGGCGACGGCGGCACTTCGACCGCGCCGAATCCGGTTTACACCTATGCGAACCGCGGCACGTTCACCGCGCGGCTGACCGTGACCGACAACCGAGGCGCGACGGCCAGCAACGCGGTGACGATCAACGTGCGCCAGCCGCCGAGATTGACCAACGCCCGCCTGAACCTGCCGGGCACTTTTGCCTTCAACCTCGAAGGCGAAACCAACGTCACCTACGTCCTGCAAGCCAGCCCTGACGGTGTCCACTGGACCAACGTCATGGTGTTGCCCAGCCCCGACATGCCGGCGCCGCTGGCGCTGCCCACCGGCTCGAACTCGATGCTCCTCTGGCGCGCGGTGATGCAGTGAGCCGGGGAGAAATGCGCATACGCCGTTGACTTGAGTTGTGGAGAGCCGCGGCGCTCCCACGCGACTCAAGCCCGGGCGTTGAGCGGAACACGAGGGCTGGCGAACCCCGAATGGACACGAAGGATCACCAGATTTGAAACCCGCAGAGCGGTCAGGTTGTGGGTGAAATCCCCGGCTCGCCGAGCAGTTGTCCCTTCGTGTGGGTTTGTGTTCTTTTTTGGTTGGCTGCTGTTTTTAGGTCTGCGGTGGGAATTTAAGAACCGGAGCGGCCGCGAGGGTTTGCCGGACTGCACGTTTGCCGAGAGCGACCGGTTGATTGGCAATTTGGCGGCCGACCCCGTAACGTGGCAGGGCCGGCACAAAGTCGGCCTCCCGGGCCGGGCCGTGATGCTGCAGATGCCGATGAAGCGGGCGAAGCGGTTTACCTGCGAGATGGAATGCGGTGCCACCGCGATTTCCGAGCGATGATGATTGAAGGTCAAACCAACGTGCGGTCCCTGCGCTTTGGCCCCGGCGCCGTGGACCGCCTCGGCAAGGAACTCGGGCGCTTCGTGGTCACGACCATGGACGTGCCGTGGCGACTGGCCCAGCCCCGCCTGGGCGCGGTGCCGGTCGCGGTTCTGTTTGTGGAAAACATGGAGGTTGAAACGCTGGATCGGCAGGTGGCCGGCGCGCCGGAAGCGGACACGGTGCTGGCGCTCGGGGGCGGCCAGGCGATTGACCTGGGCAAATATCTGGCGTGGAAGCGCGGGCTGCGGCTGGTGACCGTTCCCACCATCCTGAGCGTGGATGCGTTCGTGACGCCGGCGGCGGGCGTGCGGCGCGGCCATCGGGTGGAATACGTCGGCCAGACCAGCCCGGATCCGTTGGTGATTGACTGCGATCTGATTCGCACCGCGCCGGCGGAATTGAACATCGCGGGCGTGGGCGACCTGCTGTCCATTCACACCGCGTGCCGGGACTGGGAACTGGCGGCGCGCGCGGGCCGAAGCGAATTCCCGTTTCGGCCGGAGGACGTGGCCCGCGCCCGCGGAATTCTCGCCGACACGATGGCCCGGGCCGCTGAGATTCGCGCCTGCTCCGATGAGGGCTTGCGGGCGATCGTCGAGGGTTACCTGCGCGTGAACACGATCTGTCTGCCTGCGGGGCATTACCGCGTGGAAGAAGGCAGCGAGCACTACGTGTTCTACGAACTGGAGGAGCGGTTGCGGCGGCCCTTCATCCACGGATGGATCGTCGGGCTGGGTGTGCATCTGATGAGCCGCTTGCAGGAGAACCGTCACGAGGAGGCGGTGGCGTTCATGGACGCGGTGGGTCTGCGCTATCAACCTGCAGACCTGGGCATCCGCCGGGAGGACTTGTCGGCTTGTTTGCTCAACCTGCGGCGTTACGTGAGCGGGCGCTCGGACCTCTGGTACACCGTCATCCACGAACGCGACCTGACGCCGGAATGGATCGAAGCGGCACTGGCCACGCTGAAATTCTGAGCTTTGTCGGATTCGTGCCTGGCGTCCCCGGGCGCGGGTGAATCGCTCCGCCCCGGTCGGGCTTGAGGCGCGGGGCGATCGGGGTCAAGAATCCGGCGCGTTGTTGCCCGAAAGCTCATGCGCGTTCACGAATTTCAAACCGCACTGTGGTTGCCGCTGCCGCCCGAGAGGCTGTTCCCGTTTTTCGCCGATGCGGCAAACCTGGATGCCATCACGCCGCCGTGGCTGCATTTTCAAATTCTCACGCCCCCGCCCATCGTCATGGGCGAGGGAACGCTGATTGACTATCGTCTGCGCGTGCACGGGGTGCCCCTGCGCTGGCGCACGCGCATCAACGTCTGGCAACCGCCGCGCCGGTTCGTGGACGAACAGATTCGCGGGCCGTATCGGCTCTGGGTTCACGAGCACAGCTTCGAGCCGCGCGACGGGGGCACGTTGGCGTGCGATCACGTCCGTTACGCGGTGCCGTTGGACTGGCTGTTGCATCCGTTGTTTGTGCGCCGGGACATTGAGCGAATTTTTCAATTTCGCGCCGAGGCGTTGCGGCGTCGGTTTGCAAACCCGGAGGCCCGTTCATGAGTCGTCACCGTGCTGCGGCTTCCGGAGGCGATGGCCCGCGGGCCGGCGGGTTGCGCCTGGGGCTGTGCTGTCAGTTTGTCCGGGAGCCGATTCGCTTCCGCACCAGCACGGCGGCGGCCCTGTTGCGTCTGGCGCCCCGGGAGCGTCAGGCCCGGCTGGCCGCGCTGTGTCGGCACAATGCGGACGCTTTGATGGCGGCGCTCCGTTACTGCGCGGCCCGCGGCATCGGCGCCTTCCGCGTCCTGAGCCAGATTCTGCCGCTCAAAACGCATCCGACGGTGGGTTACGCGCTGAAGGAATTGCCCGACGGCGAGCAAATTGTCCGCGCGTTTCGCGCGTGTGGGGATTTTGCGCGCGCGCATGGGCTGCGGCTGACGTTTCATCCGGATCAATTTGTGGTGTTGAACACGCCAAACCGACGCGCGTGGTCGCACGCACTGGCGGAGCTGGATTACCAGGCCGAGGTGGCCGAATGGGTGGGCGCGGACACGATCACGCTCCACGGCGGGGGCGCGTATGGGGACAAGGCGACGGCGCTGCGGGTGTTGCGGCAAAATCTGGAGCGGCTGCCGGAGCGGGTGCGGTCGCGGCTGGCGCTGGAGAACGACGATCGAATTTACACGCCCTCGGACCTGCTGCCGGTTTGTGCGGACGCGGGCGTGCCGTTTGTCTATGACGTGCACCATCATCGCTGCCGGCCCGACGGGCTGGATGTGGCGGCTGTGACCGAGCGGGCCGTGGCGACGTGGAATCGGGAGCCGTTGTTCCACATCTCCAGTCCGCTGGCCGGTTGGCGCGGGCCGCGCCCGGAGCGGCATCACGATTACATTGACCCGCGCGATTTTCCCCGCGCCTGGCTGGGTCGGGTGTTGACCGTGGAAGTGGAGGCCAAGGCCAAGGAGCTGGCCGTTCTGCGGCTGCGGCGCTGGCTGGCGCGGGTCACGGCGAGAACACCGCGATCATTTGGGTTGGAAGCGGAACGCGCGGATTCGACGCTCTCCGACCTGCAGGATTCACTCCCGTAGAGTCTGTTCTCATCAACACCGGCCCCTGACGCGGGGCGGTCCGGGCCGATGAACCCCCCGGCGTTTCAACGCTTGAACGCCTGCGAGAGGTGCCAAAGCCGCTCAGCGCCGGGCGGTCGGCGGTTTTCGTCGGAGGTGTTGATGGGAGTTTTCTGAAAAATGCGGGGCAGAGCTAAAAGCCCTTTTCGTGCCGCTTACGCCGTTGTGCCCCTGGAGGTGTGAATCCCGCGAGCAGCCGCGCCGGACTGACAGGCCGACCGCACCCGGCATTTCAGTTTTCGCAAGAAAACAGGTCGCCGCCGCGTCGCCCCGCGCGCAGCGGCCACGCGGTCAAGAATTGGGGTTCTCGGTTTTGGGCCGGGTTTTGAGGTCGCTATCTCTCAAGCGCCGTTGGGTGATCAGGCCCACGGCGGGATGGGCGATGCGGCGCTCGACGGTCACGGCGTGGAATTGCAAGCGGCAGTCGGAGGCCCGGCCGACGGCTCGGAATCCGTAGCGGGCGCATGCGTCTTGAAGCGCCACGGTCGGCACGGCGATGAACCCGCGTTCCTCGGCAGCCATGACTTTCATCAACGCCAGGTCATCAAATTCGGCCACGATGCGCGGCGAGAGGTGACGGTCGCGGAACCACTGTTCGAGCGCGCGGCGAAAAGGGGTGTTTTCAGCCGGCAGCAGCGCCGGCGCGCCGTTGAGGGAGCGGGGAAAACCGCGCTTTAATTTCGCCGCCAGTCTCGGCCCGGCGCAGAACGTGGCGCTGGTTTCGCCCAACTGATGGCAAAAGGTCTTGATGTTGACGGTGCTGGAGGGCGGTTCGTCGGCGAGCACCAGATCGAGCCGATGCGCGGCCAGTTGGCCCAGCAGGTCGGGCATTTTGCCCTCGCGGCAGATCACGTGGACGGCCCGGGCCATGGTAAAGACCGGGGCCAGAATTTCGTTGGTCACCAGTTTGGGGAAGGAGTCCACGACGCCCACGTAGAGTCGCAGTTCGCGCGCCCCGGGGTGTTGTTTGACGGCCTGAACCAACTCCCGCCCCAGCTTAAAAATCTCCTCCGCGTAACCCAGGACCACCTGGCCGGCATCGGTCAGCCGGTTGGTGCGGCCCTCGCGTCGGAAAAGTTTTTCGCCCAGGGCCTCTTCCAATTCGTGGATTTGTTCGGAGATGGCGGGCTGGGAGACGTGAAGCTTGGCCGCGGCGCGGGCCAGACTCCCCTCTCTGGCCACCGTCCAGAAGTAGCGAAGATGGTGGTAATTGAGCCATTCCATCGCCGGAAATTTTGCTTCGGTTTAACCGAACCGTCCATTCGGAAACCCGTATTGGTCGCAGAGGCCTTTGCGGCGCAAATTTTTGCCAGCAAGCCCGGCGCGGTGCGCCCGTTTGGAAGCGCTCGCATGGGCAAAACAGCAACCACCGACACAACGATGCGACTGAACGTGCAACACATCAACGTGCGCTCGCTCGACACCCTGGATTCCTGGGTCGAGCAGCAAGTTCTGGCCCTGGGCCAGTGTCGTCAGATTGACGAGGCCAACGTGCGGTTGGAATGCAGGTTCGAGTCCAGCCCGCCGTTCGCCGTGCGCATTGACCTGGTGACGCCCGGCCCGGACCTTTTCGCCGAGAGCCGGGATTACACCTTGCCGGCGGCGTTCTCAAAAGCCATGACGCAGTTGCGAGAACAAATCGCTCACCGTGCATCCCGGCGAGTGCGCCGGCTCAAAAGCAATCTCACCGCCCGCCGGGGCCGATGAGCGTCACCTTCACCCTTCAACCGTCCCGGGACATGAACTCCAAGGGCTTGCTCGATTCGTCGCCTCCTGCGCCGGCTCCGGCATGGCATTGGGCTCGAGCCGGCACAACGCCTCCCCTGATCCCGACTCCGGCTCAGGCCGATTTCGAGGCGGCCGCGTCCACCCGGAAGCGGTCGGACAGCGTCCTGGTGCGCAGCGAATTTCCACCAGCCGCTCCACGGTCCGGCCTGGTTGCACTCGATGACATCACGCCGTGGGCGCGCGGCGGATTGAACGAGTGAGCGCCCACCGCGCGTGTGCTCAATCGTCGGTTGGCCAAACCCCGTGGGCATTCTGGCCTGTTCCAAACTCTGAATCCACGAACGCAGCGCGGTGGCGGGTCGGCCGGGCAGGCTTGAACCGGCTCGGTCGGCCGCGGAATCGCGAGTTTCGAGGGTCGAGGCGGTAAGGTTGCCCGGCTGTTTGGTCGGTCGCGAGCAGAGGATTGCTTCGGGGATTGCCGCCCAAGATCAAAAAAAGCCCGGTCCGTCGCCCTGCCGGGCACACGGTCGCTCGCCGCGTTTCAGGGTTGCGCCGGGAAAACCCCGGAAGTCCCGACCGTGACTTTTTCTCCATGGGGAGCATCGCCGGGCCATCTCGACTTGGCCGCCGAATTGGGAGTCCGGATGTGGACGGGAGAGGTTTTGAGCATCGGCTTTTCGGAGCCGGCGGGTTGGTCGCGGTCGGTGACTTCGATCCAAACGGAGGCTGGCGATTGGAAACAGACTTCGGCTCAATGTCGGTGGCACAGCTATGAACAACCCCATTCAAACGCTCGTGGAGTCGAAGTGGTTCCACCGGTTCATCGTGGCGGTGATCGTGCTCGCGGGTGTCGTGGCGGGATTGGAAACCAGCCCCGCGATCATGGCGCGACACGGTCGGCTGCTGCACGGGTTGGACGCGCTGATTTTGGCGGTGTTCGTCGTGGAGGCGCTGCTGAAAATGGCGGCGCACGGGCGGCGTCCGTGGCGGTATTTCGCCGACGGCTGGAACGTGTTCGACTTTTTGATCGTGGTGATGTGTTTGCTGCCGGTGGGCGGGCCGTTTGCGGCGGTGTTGCGGCTGGCGCGCGCGCTGCGCCTGCTGCGGCTGGTCAGCACGCTGCCCAAGCTGCAGTTGCTCGTGGGCGCGTTGCTCAAGAGCCTTTCGGCGATGGGTTACGTGACGTTGCTGCTGACGTTGCTCTTCTACATCTACGCGGTGACGGGCATTCACCTGTTTGGCGCGCATGACCCGCAGAACTTTGGCTCGTTGCCCGCGGCGTTTTTGTCCCTGTTTCGACTCGTGACGCTCGACAACTGGTCGGACCTGTTCAACGCGCTGGTGCCGCACGTCTCCCCGGTCAAGCTCGCGCTCTACTTCGTCACGTTCATCATCCTGGGCACGATGATCATCCTGAACCTGTTCATCGGCATCATCATGAACAGCATGGCGGAGATGCACGCCGAAATTGCCGAGCGTGATCGCGCCCGGCTGGAGCGGGAGGCCGACCCGCTCACCCTGCAGGATGAACTCCGGTCGCTCGAACAAGCGCTCCAGCAGTTGCAAGCCCGCGTCGCGGAACTCCGCCGCAAATCGAACGGCGCCTCGCCTCGCGCCGCCGCCGATCGGGATCTCGAAAAGCTGTCGGCATGAAAAAGGTTTTCATTGCCCTGATTGGCGGCACGTTGCTGCTGATCGGGCTTGCCCTGATGGTGCTGCCGGGGCCGGGCCTGCCCATCCTGGCGGCGGGCCTCGCTCTGCTGGCCAGCGAGTTCTTCTGGGCGCGCCGGGTGTGGCGAAAAGCCAAGGGCGCCGTGGCAAGCGCCCGACGCCGGGCGGGGTTGCGGGATTGGCTGCGCCGGGCCGGCGGCCGATTCAAGATCGGGCGTCTTCGTGTCCGTTCGCAGTCCGGCCCGCGGAATAACGCTTGTTGAAACCCGCTCCGATGGTGCGACGCGAACCAACCGATTTGCCGCGCCACGCTCTACGATCCGGTCTGGGATTGGTCGGCTGGTTGATGGCGAGTTTTGCGGCGGCGACCTTCGGCGGATTCTTCAGCCCCGGCGAGTGGTATGCGTCACTCCAAAAACCATCGTGGACGCCGCCGCCGTGGGTGTTCGGCCCGGTGTGGACGGTGCTTTACACGATGATGGCCGTGGCCGCGTGGCTCGTTTGGCGGCAGGGCGGGTTTGCAGCGCAACGACGCCCGCTGGGCCTGTTTGTGATTCAACTGGCGCTTAACGCGAGCTGGACGCCGCTGTTCTTCGGGTTGCGTCGGCCCGACCTGGCTTTCGCGGAAATTGTGCTGCTGTGGGTGGCGATTGCCGCGACGCTGGCCGCGTTCCGGCGCGTGAGCGTCACGGCAGCGTGGCTGCTGGTTCCTTATCTGGCGTGGGTCAGTTTCGCAGCGGCGCTCAACTTCGCGCTTTGGCGGTTGAACCCATGACCAGACCCCGAACTGGCAGCCCGGCAGCGCGACCGGGGCGCTTGTTTGCGCGCCGGGCAACTCGACACGGTTTGAGCCGCCGACGGTCTTTTGAGAGTGTCGGCGCGGCGTCATGTGAGGTGGGCGCAGTGCGGGCTGATGTTCTGAAACGTAGTTGCGCCTACCGCGCCCGAATGGTTGCCTGATCCCATGAGAAATCCGCCTCAAAACCGCCGGCTCAACAGCTTGAATCTGCCGCAGCAATCTGCACTGCTGGCCACGCTCAAGGCGCGTTTTGAGAAAAACCCCCAGCGGCATCCCGGCCTGAGCTGGGCCGAGGTGCTGGCCCGGTTGACGGCGCACCCGGAGAAACTCCGCGCGCTCGCCGAGATGGAACACACCGGGGGCGAGCCGGACGTGGTGGGGCGGGATGCCCGGTCGGGGGAATTGATTTTTGTGGATTGTGCGCCGGAGAGTCCGTCGGGCCGGCGCAGCGTCTGTTACGACCGCGACGGGTTGGAGTCGCGCAAGGAACACCGTCCCCGGACCAGCGCCCTGGACATGGCGGCGGCGATGGGCATTGAGTTGTTGACCGAGGCGGAATATCTGGCGCTGCAGCAACTGGGCGAGTTCGACACGCGGACGTCGTCGTGGATTGCGACGCCGCCGGAGGTGCGCCGGCAGGGCGGGGCGCTTTACGGGGAGCGCCGTTACGGGCGCGTGTTCATTGGGCACAACGGTGCGCAGTCGTATTTCGCCGTTCGGGGGTTTCGGGGCGCGCTCAGGGTGTGACTTCGGAGGCGGGCGGGCGGGCAGTGTTCCCCGGTGTTCGGCCATGATTGCCGGCGTGGACGGATGCAACGGCGGCTGGCTGGTCGCGCTGGCGACGGCGTGGCCGCCGGCGAATTGTCGGCTGCAGGTTTGCGGCGGGTTTCACGAGGTGCTCGGCGCGACGGTCGGCTGCGGGGTGGTGGTCGTGGACCTTCCGATCGGTCTGCCGGAGGGCGCGGGCGGGCGCGAGTGCGACGTGCTCGCGCGCCAGCGGCTTGGACGGGCGGCGTGTCGGGTGTTCAATCCGCTGCCCCGCTCGTTGCTCCAGTGCGCCGATTACGCCGCGTGCAACCGCCGTCATCGGGTGCGCTTCCAGAAGGGCCTCTCGCGTCAGGCCTTCGCCCTGCGCGCCCGACTGTTGGAGGTGGATCGCCACATGACGCCGGCATTGCAGGAGCGCGTTTTCGAATTCCATCCCGAACTGGTTTGGCAGCGGCTCAACGGGGGCGAGCCGCTACCGAGCAAGCACACGCCCGAAGGCCTCCGGCGGCGAAAAGCGCTCTTGCGGGGAGCGATCCCGAACCTCGACGCGCTGCTGGCGCAGCGACCGGTCGGGTGCAGGCCCGACGATGTGCTGGATGCGCTGGTTGGGTTGGAGCTGGCGCACCGGCTGGCTCAAAAGCCCGGGCGCGCGCAGCGGTTGCCCGAATCGCCCCGGTGCGACGCGCGCGGGTTGCGAATGGAAATCTGGTTCTGAAGGGCGCGGTCGCCGTGGCCGCTTTGGGCTTGTCGGCGGCGGGCCGTGCGCCTAGAAACGGGCTGAATCAGAGGGTTGGTTTGCGCGCTTTTTGCGCCGCGCGGAACGCGAGGCTGATGGCCCCACCGGGGCCGGAGGCGGCTTGCGCGCTCCGCTGTCCGGCCCGATCTGACCGATGTTCTGGAAACGACGAGACCCGGCGGAGAAAGAGCGGCGGCGATATTATTTGCTGCCCGGCATGGGCGGTCGGGCGTATCGCCGCAAGCAGCGGGTCATCCTCAAATATTCGATTGTGTTCGGCCTGATCATTTCCGGGCTGCTCGCCGTGTTGTTGTATTACCTGAACCGGCCGCGATTCTGATTGCGCTCGCCGCGCCGGAGCATCGTTTGCGTGCGCGCACTTTCCGCGTGCATTTCCGGCTCGCTTTGCGTCGGCGTTTCGGGTTTGATCCGGGCACGCTCGCCAGGGCGCGGGCGAAGGTGCAACAATGCCGAAACGAACCGACATCCACAGCGTGCTCATCATCGGGGCCGGGCCGATCATCATCGGGCAGGCGTGCGAATTCGATTATTCGGGCACGCAGGCGTGCAAGGCGCTCAAGGAAGAGGGCTACCGCGTCGTGCTGGTGAACTCCAACCCGGCCACGATCATGACCGACCCGGAGTTTGCCGATCGCACTTACATCGAGCCGATCACGCCGGAGGTGGTGGAAAAAATCATCGCGCGCGAGCTGGAGGAATTGCGGCGGTTGGGCGTGCCGGTGGACGCCCCGAACGCCCCCGGCCCGCACAAGCTGGTGCTGTTGCCCACCTTGGGCGGCCAGACGGCGCTGAACACCGCCATGGCGTTGCATCGCTCCGGGGTGTTGCAGAAATACGGCATCGAGTTGATCGGCGCCAAACCCGAGGCCATTGAGCGCGGTGAAGACCGCCAGGTCTTCAAAGACCTGATGATTTCCATCGGGCTGGACGTGCCGATTTCCGGCACGGCGCACACGTTGGAGGAGGCGCGCGCGGTCGCGGAAAAGATCGGCCGTTTCCCGCTGATCATTCGCCCGGCCTTCACACTGGGCGGCACCGGCGGCGGCATCGCCTACAACCGGGAGGAATTCGAGGAACTGGCCCGGCGCGGCCTGGACCTCTCGCCGGTGAGCGAAATCCTCATCGAGGAGTCGCTGCTGGGTTGGAAGGAATTCGAGATGGAGGTCATGCGCGACAAGGCCGACAACTGCGTCGTCATCTGCTCGATTGAAAACCTCGACCCGATGGGCATCCACACCGGCGACAGCATCACGGTGGCGCCCATCCAAACGCTCACCGACAAGGAATACCAGATCATGCGCGACGCGAGCTTTGCGGTGATCCGGGCCGTGGGCGTGGAGACCGGCGGCTCGAACATCCAGTTCGCCGTCAACCCCGACAACGGGCGCATGGTCGTCATTGAGATGAACCCGCGCGTGAGCCGCAGTTCGGCGCTCGCGTCCAAGGCCACGGGCTTTCCGATCGCCAAAATCGCCGCCAAACTCGCCGTCGGTTACCTGCTCGACGAAATCCCCAACGACATCACGCGCGAAACGCCCGCGAGCTTCGAGCCGACGATTGATTACGTCGTCGTCAAAGTGCCGCGGTTTGCGTTTGAGAAATTCCCGCAGGCCGATCCGACCTTGACCACGCAAATGAAGAGCGTGGGCGAGGCGATGGCGATCGGGCGCACGTTCAAGGAGGCGCTGCAAAAGGCGCTGCGCTCGCTGGAGATCGGGCGCTCGGGCCTGGGCGGCGACGGCAAACCCTGGCGGATTGGGAACGAGGTGTACGGCGACCGGGACATCCTGCCGCGCGAGGTGATTGCGCGCAAACTGACCGTGCCGAATGCGGAGCGGATTTTCTTTGTTCGCCACGCGTTGCGGGCGGGCTTGAGCGTTGAGGAGATTTATCAGCTCACGCGGATAGACCGGTGGTTTTTGACGCAAATCCGGGAGATCGTGGAGGTGGAGGAGGCGCTGGCGGCGAGTGCCGGTTAGCGAGACCGAGGCGCAACACCGGATCCCCGAAGTGACGGCTCGAACGCGGCGCTGAAAGTGTGGTGAAAGTGCTGCCGGGTGCCGCATCGTAAAAGGGGGGCGGCTTGCCAAGCTGGCTGAGCATCTTTAGATTCGCTGGCGCAACTCGACCCGAGCCGCAGGGCTGGCCCGGTGGGTTTCAATCATGCTCAAGCGGATCCGCATTCAAAGGTTCAAGTCCCTGTCGGATGTTGAAGTTCACTTGCCGAAGCTGGCGGTGTTGTTCGGTCCGAACGCGGCGGGCAAATCGAACTTGTTGGATGCGGTTCAGGTCCTGTCACGGATTGCAGCCAGCCGCACCATTTCGGACGCTCTGTCGGAACCGATCCGTGGCTACCCGGTGGAGGCGTTTGCCTTTCCCGCAGGCGGCCTGGCCGCTCTGCTGAGCAGCCCGCTGGCGACATTTTCAATCGAGGCGGACGTGGCGTGTGGAAAGGACCTGTTCCGGTACCGGGTTGAAGTCGGGATTCAGCCGGCCAGCGGCAGCCTCTCGGTTCAGGATGAATATCTGGCCACACTGAGCCGCAAGGGCGATCCGAAAGGGAATCCTTCGATCGAAAAGGTAGATGCGCAATTGCGGATACGCCGAAAGAGCCGGCCGGCACACCCGCGGCAGGAGACTGTCGGTTTGAACCACGCCCTGCTTTCGGACCCGCGGCTCAGCGGCATTGAATACCGGCCCATTGAGCGATGCCGAAACGAACTGGCGGGCTGGAAGTGTTACTACCTTGATCCGCGTGTGGCGATGCGTTCGGCGCGACCGCCTGCCGATGTGCGCGACATCGGGGTTTTGGGCGAGGACATCGCTCCGTTTTTGTATCGGCTGCGGGGCGAACATCCCAGGCATTTTGAAGCGGTGAAAAGGGCGCTGCGTTCGTTGGTCCCCAGTGTGGAAGACCTGACCGTGGACCTGGATAAACGCCGGGGAACGCTCGATATCCAGGTCCGGCAGGCTGGGACGGATTACTCCTCGCGCATTGTCTCGGAAGGCACCTTGCGGGTGCTGGCGCTCTGCGCGATCGCCGTCAACCCGTGGAGCGGCGCGCTGCTGGCCTTTGAGGAACCTGAAAACGGTGTGCATCCCCGAAGGCTGGAGTTGATCGTGGAATTGCTTTGTTCGCTGGCGATCGAGCAGGGGCGACAGCTTCTGGTGACCACGCATTCGCCGCTGCTTTGCGATGCCCTGCTGAGGCGCGCCCGGGCGCACCCAAAAGACATCGCGCTGCTGCGCGTCAGGCAGGGAGCGACCGGCACGGAGGTCGCGCCCTTTGATGTCACGGGCCCGCTCTTCAAAGATCAGGAGATTGCGAGTGCGCTAACTGCGACGGCCGAGGACGGGCTGTTTGAAGGCCTGATGCTTCGAGGAATGCTCGATGGCTGAGCCGCTGGTCGTTCATTTGTTTGCCGAGGATCGTGCCCACGAGGAGTTCCTCAAGGCGCTGCTCATGCGTCTGGCCGCGCAGGAGGGCCGGCAGATGATGCTTCACGTTCTGGCAGCGCGTGGCGGGCACGGACGAGTGCTCCGCGAGCTGGAGATCTACCAGAGGAGCATCGTTCGAGCGGTTCCATGGCTGCGGCTGCCCGATTTGGTGATCGTGGCCGCTGACGCCAACTGTCAGCCATTCGCAAAGGCCCGGCAGAACGTCAGGTCCGCCCTGGATCATGCGCTCCGGGAACGCACGGTTGTGGCCTGCCCGGACCCGCACATCGAATCCTGGTATCTGGCAGACCCTGAGTCTTTTGCTCGAGTGGTGGGAGCGCGCCCCCGGCTGGGCCGCAAGAAGTGCGAGCGCGACCGATACAAATCCATTCTCGCCAGTACGATTCGGGAAGCTGGCCACCCGCCGACGCTTGGTGGCGTCGAATTCGCAAAGGAACTGGTCGAGGCCATGGACTTGTTCCGCGCGGGCAAGGCGGAAACCAGCTTGAAACACTTTCTCGACGAGGTCCTGGGGCACCTCCGGCAGCGGTAAAAGTCATGCGTTTATCCCTCGAACGCGTTCAAAAACGATCGCGCAGCGCAGCCCAACGCTTCTTGCGTGCACTCTGCGGCGTATCTCACGTTTGACCCCAACCG
>JAOAIM010000064.1 GCA_026414705.1 Verrucomicrobiia bacterium
TGCTCACTGGTGCGAATGGCGCCGTTGATGAGGGTGGCGGCCAGCGAGCCGTCCGGCAGCTCTTCCACGTCGCGGCGCTTGAAGTCCATCGCCACCGGCCAGAAAACGATGTCCACGGCCTCGATCACGCCGAGGATGTCCTCGGCCAGGTCCACGACGGCTTCTTCGCAGCCGCCGCAGGCGGCGCACCAGTAAATGGCGATTCTAGGCTTGGGCATGAACCACCTCCGCTTCCAGGGCCTGGGCCGCCGTTTCCCCGGCGTGGACGTGCGCTTCGAGGGCGGCGACCTCACGATCCCAATCCGCGAAACGTCCGGGCAAATTCAGCGGGCCGAGCGCGCGCACCTGTTCGACCATTTCGTTGATGACGGTGCGCACCCGCTCGCCCTCGGAAGCCGAAATCCATTCCAACCGCAGCCGTTGTTCCTCGATGCCCATGTCCTTGATCAGTCGCCGGAGCATCTGAAAACGGCGCAGCGCCTTGTAGTTGCCCTCGACGTAGTGACAGTCGCCGGGATGGCAGCCGCCAATGAGCACGGCGTCCGCCCCGCGCGCGAACGCCTCCAGCACGAATTGCGGGTCCACCCGGCCCGAGCACATCAGGCGGATGATGCGCACGTTGGGGGCGTATTTGAGGCGCGAGACGCCCGCCAGGTCGGCCGCCGTGTAGGTGCACCAGTTGCAGAAGAACGCGACGATGCGCGGTTGCCAGTTGGGATCGGTGTGGGGCTGTCGGGAGTTCATGGGGCCAAAGCAACGTGCTCAACGTTCCAGCATTGCCGCGACGGCGCGGGCGCCGTCTTGACGATGGGCACACTCCGCCGCGTCGTCAGCGCGTGACCGCGCAAACGCTTCGGGCCATTGACAATCGGCGGCCGTTCCAGCCCTACGCGCTGCGGCTGAACAACGGGGACATCGTGCGGATCCAAAAGCCCGAGCACTGCCTGGTCACCGAGGACGGGCGCACGGTGGTGTATAACCAGGCCGACGGCAAACTGTTGTTCATTTCCATCCCCAACATCACGCTTGTTGAGCAGTAACGCGCCGGGGCGGGGCGCTGCCACGAGCCGCGCTGCCGCCCGATCCTTGCACCGCAAATGGGGNACGGTTAAAGTCCAACCATGAACGCCCACGAGGTCTTGCAAGCGTTGAACGCCAGGCCCTTCAAGCCGTTCCGCATCACTCTGACCACGGGCGAAGAGGTGCCGGTGAACAATCGGGACTCCGTGCTGGTGAATGCCTCGCGCACCTCGATTCTGACCCTGGACGGCGACGACTGGCACATCGTGGACCTGGCGCACGTGGCCAAGCTGACCTTCACCGGCGAGCCATCCACCGAACAGCTCACCGGCTGAGCCTCGCGGCGACCGGGTTTCGTGCCCGGCTCTCAACTCGCTGTCGGGTTTTCGAGTCCTCGTCATGGAAAACCTCACGCCAGCACGCCCTCGATCTCGCTGAAAATTTCCTCGTCTTCGAAAAGGTTTTGCCGGATCGAACCGCTCGGACACGCGGCCACGCACGTGCCGCAGCCCTTGCAGAGCGCCGCCTGAATCGTCGCCTTCTGCTTCAATTCGTCGAACAGGATCGCGTTGTAGGGACACAGCGGAATGCATGATTTGCACCCCGAACAATCGGCCTCCTCGATGTAGGCGGTGTTCGGCTCCTGCTCGATGTAACCCTTGTCAATGAGCGCGAGCGCCTCGCCCGCCGCCGCGCCCGCTTGCGCGATGCTGTCCGGGATGTCTTTCGGCCCCTGACAACACCCGGCGATGAAGATGCCGTCGGTGAACGTGGCCACGGGCGCGAGTTTCGGATGCCGCTCCAAAAACCAGCCCTCGGTGCTGCAACTGAGGTTGAGCAACCGGCGCAGCTCCTGCGCGTCGGCCTGCGGCTCCATGCCCACCGCCAGCACGATCATGTCCACCGGGATCCGGCGCACGAACCCGGCGAGCGTGTCTTCGACGCGGATGACCAGCTTGCCCTCTTCTTCGGGCGAGAGCGCCCAGTCGGTGACCTCGGCCACGCGCCCGCGCACAAACTGGATGCCCTCCTGCAACGAGCGGTCGTAGAACTCCTCGCAGCCTTTGCCCGGCGCGCGGATGTCCAGGTAGAAAATCGTCACGTCCGCGCCGGTGTGCTCGCGCACCAGTTGGGCCAGCTTCATCGAGTGCATGCAACAGGTCCGCGAGCACCAGCGGTTGGTTTTGAGGTCGCGCGAGCCGACGCACAAGATGAACGCCACCGACCGCGGGGGCTGCCCGTTGCGCAGAAGCACCTCGCCACCGGTCGGCCCGCTGCTGTTGACCATCCGTTCCAGTTCCAGCGACGTGAACACGTTCGGGTAGCGCCCGTAGCCGTATTGCGGGATGCGCGTGGCGTCGAAGAGCTTGTAGCCGGTGGCCACGATGATCGAGCCGACCTGGATTTGGACCTGTTCCTCTTGTTGCGTGAAGTCAATCGCCTGCCGGTCGGCGCACGCTTCGACGCAGGTCTGCTTGCACTTGCCGGTTTTGAGACGCAGGCAGCGGTCCGGGTCAATGAGCACGACCTGCGGCACCGCCTGCGGGAACGGCAGGTAAATCGGTTTGCGCCGACCCAGCCCCGCGTTGAACTCGTCGGGGAACTTCGGCTCCTTGAACACGCACGCTTTCACGCATTCCTGGCAGCCGACGCACAACTCTTCGTCCACGTAACGGGGCTTGCGTTTGACCGTCACGGTGAAGTTGCCCACGAACCCGTCCACCTTCACCACCTCCGAATACGTCCAGAGCGTGATGTTCGGATGCGCGCGCACCGCGGACATCTTGGGCGTGAGGATGCACGCGGCGCAGTCGAGCGTGGGGAAGGTCTTGTCCAGTTGCGCCATGTGGCCGCCGATGCTCGGCTCGCGCTCGACCAGATAGACCTTCTTGCCGCCGTTGGCCAGGGTGAGCGCGGCGTGAATGCCCGCGATGCCGCCGCCGATGACGAGCACTTCCGGTCGGATGTTCAACCGCGTGGGTTCGAGCGCCCGGTGGAAGCGCACGCGCTGCACCGCCGCGCGCGCCAGCGCCAGGGCTTTCTCGGTCGCCGCCGCGCGGTCGGTGTGCACCCAGGCGTCGTGCTCCCGAATGTTGACCATCTGAAAGTAAAACGGATTCAGTCCCGCCGCCGCGCAGGCATTGCGAAAGGTGTGCTCGTGAAGGAGCGGGGAGCAGGACGCGACCACGACGCGGTTGAGGCCGTGCTCGCGGATGTCCTGCTGGATCAGCTCCTGGCCCGGATCAGAGCACATGTATTTGTAATCGCGCGAGACGACCACGCCGGGGAGGCGCGCGATGGCCTGCGCGACCGCCTCGCAATCCACCGTTGCGGCGATGTTGCTGCCGCAATGGCAGACGTAGAACCCGATGCGAATGTCGTTGTGGGAACGCTCCGGCTTCATGGAATCTTCACGCGCCAGCTCTCGGCCGCACGCTTGCCCGGCTGCGACAGAGCGCCTACCTTGTCGCCATGCAAATCCTGATCCGGTTTCCCGACCCCGAAACCGAGCGGCGCGCGCTGGCGAAACTCATTCCCCGGTTTGCGGGCAAAAGCTGGACCTCGGGCGAACTGGCCGTGCCGGCGCAAGCTTTGAGCTTCCTGGCGCAGGAGGGCATTCGGTTCACCGTTCTCGGTCCCGCTCCGTATGAGCAGCTTACGCCGCTTCGAGATTCTGGTGCCGTTGCTGTTTAACGACGGCACACCCGTCCCCGAAGAACTGCTGGTCAGCACGTTTTTGGAGTTGCGGGAGCACTTCGGCGCCGCTTCGTGGGAAACCCAGACCGTGCGCGGCATTTGGGAACACGAAGGGGCGACATATCGTGATAACCTCACCCGATTCTTTGTGGACGTGCCCGACCTGCCTGAACACCGGGCCTTTTTCATCCACTTCAAGGAAGTGCTCAAACAGCGGTTCAAACAGGCGGACATTTGGATTACATCCCACACCATTGAGGTGATCTGACGCGCATGGGGCGACGCGGTCCGGTTACGCCACCGGGCGCCCTGCACCTTGTTCTCGTGCCCCATCCCGTTCATGTCTTGCCCACCTCCGCCGGCAACTCTTTCATCGGAATGAAATTCCGGTGCAGGCCCAGCTCCCGGGGCGAAAAGCCAAAGGCCAGGCCCATCAACTGCGTGAAATACACCACCGCGATGCGCGTCGGTCCCCAGCGCCGGTCAATCTGGTCGTGGTAGGCGTCCATGTTGAACTGGCAGAGCGGACAGATCGTGGCGATCACGTCCGCGCCCCGGCGCACCGCCTCCTTGAGCAGGATGTAACACATCCGCAAGCCGGCCTCCGGCAGCGTGCCGGTGAGACTGCCGCCGCAACACTTGGTCTTGAGCGGATAATGCACCACCTCCGCGCCCAGCGTCGCCAGCAGCCGGTCCATCGTCGTGGGATTCCACGCATCATCAAACGTCGAGTAAGGCCGCACGACCTGGCAGCCGTAGTAGGGCGCGACCTTCAGCCCCTTGAGCGGACGCACCACCTTCTCCTTGATCACGTCCAGACCCACGTCGTGCACGAGGATGTCGAGCGGATGCCGCACGCGGGTGCGGCCGGTGTAGGTGAGCCGGGCACTTTGCAGGGCGCGATGGATGCGCTCGCGGATGTCGGGAAAGTCGGCCATGTTGTGCTGCGTTTTGTTGAGCACCAGGTAACAGGCGCTGCACGGGGTCAGCAGATCGTGTGGCCCGGCGCGTTCGGCCAGCGCCAGATTCCGCGCCGCCAGCACCCCGGCCTGCGCCTCGTCCACCGACATGTAGGCGGTCGCCCCGCAACAGTTCCAATCCTCCAACTCCTCCAGTTCCACGCCCAGATGCCGCATCACCGGCAGAAGCGATTCCTCATAGGCGCGCCCCAACCCTTTGAGCGAACAACCGGGGAAATAGCTGTATTTCATGGCGACCTCATCCGGTGCGGCACAACCAACCCATCCCTGACGCCGCGCGAGTGGGAACAAACCGTTTGCGCCGTGCCCTGCCGCCAATAGATTCGGCGCTGTGATCACCGACGAATTGAAAGCGTTGATGCAGGCCGAACCGTTTCGGCCCATTCGCATCGTGCTCGGCGATCGCCAATCGCTCGTCGTCGCGCACACCGAGTACTTGATGATCAGCCCCGACCGGCAGACGGTCGTGCTCTACGACCAACAGGGTCATTTCCGCATCCTCAACGCGCAGCAAATTCGATACGTCGAACCGCTCAAGGGCCGCTCCAAAGCCGCGTAAAAGGGCGCGCCTGTCGCTCGCGGTCCGTTTGAATTCGCCCGCTTCGAGCCGCATCCCTGGGATGTGATTGCAGACCGTCACGGCCTGGTCGCTGCGCCGTTGTTGTTCGCCGCCGCATCGAGCATCCGCGCCAGTTCCTCGCGCCGTTCGATCCGCTCGTGCCGCGCCACGAACCGCCCGGTGCGAATCAGACCCAGCCCCAGCCGCCAGGACTGGAACACCGCGCGCCAGTTCGCTTTGAGAAACAGCCGCATCACCAGCAACGTTTCGGTAATGCGGCCCTTGCTCCGCACCATGCGGGAGAATTCCTTCGCCAGAATCGGAATCGGAAACCGCTTCGGATACACGCCCTCCTTGATCGCCCGCTGCTTGAGCGCATACATGATGTCGGTGATGCGGATTTGGCGCGGGCATTCCACGGTGCAGGCGTAACAGGAGGCGCACAACCACACCGTGCGGCTGCTGAGCACCTCGTTTTTGAAATCCGCGCGCACCAGCGCCATGACCTGCCGGGGCGAGAAATCCATGTAAATGCTCAGCGGGCAGGTTCCCGAACACGTCCCGCACTGGATGCAGCTCTTGAGCTGCTCGCAGCCCGAGACGCTCATGATTTCCTGGGCGAAACCCCGGACGCGGTCGGCCTCGTATTTGATCGTGCGCTTGATTTCCATCATGGCCCGGCCGACGCGACTGACGGTCTGTCGCGCCGCTTACAAACAAGCCGAGCCGCCGACGGGTGGCTTTCCGCGCGTTGCCAAAATTTTCGCTTTTCTTGCGAAATCGGCCGTTTTTACGCGCTCTGGGTTGGAGACTTGAGGCGGGCTGCCGTCTCGCCGGCCGTCCCGGCGGCCAGGGCGTCGAACTCACTGTGCAGGGCCGCTTGGCCCCCGCGAGCCGGCGCATTCGACTCCCGCAGCGTCGCGTCCAGCGGATGCTCCTCCTCCATCCAGTGCCGGCTCACGCGCCCGTCCCAGAACGCCGGATTCACCGGATACACGTCCGGGTCAAACATCACGTGGTAGAAGTGCCACACGGCAATCGCCAGACACGCCAGCACCGCCTCGTAGAAATGAATCGTCAGCGCCACGTCCACCGTCCAGCGCGGCAGCCATTGCGTCACCTCCATCTTGAACCACACCATCAGCCCGGTAACGCCCATGATGATCGTGCCCCAGACCACTGCCCAATACTCGATCTTCTCGGCGTAACCGAACCGGCCGAACTGCGGCTTCTGGCGGCTCAAGCCCGTCAAATACCGCACTGCCGCCAACACGTCGGCCAGATCGCGCCGGGTCGGGATCAAATCCCGCACCAGCCGCCGCCCGTTGGCGCTGACGCAAATGTAAACCAGGTGATAAAAGCCCACGCCCAGCAGCACCACGCCGGCGATGCGATGCGCCCAGCGCCGCAGCGGCTCGCTCGATCCCAACAACCAGGCCACCCACGAATCGGGGAACTTCAGCGCAAAGCCCGTCACCGCCAGCACGATGAAGCTCACCGCCAGCACGCCGTGTTGCCAGCGTTGCACCCGATCCATGCGCAGAATCGGGCGCTCGGCCCGACGCAACCGCGCCGCCGCCTTTTTTATGAACACCAGCGCGTTGTGCGCAAACATGCTCCCCACCACCACCACGATCAGCGTCAGATAAATTCGCCGCACCCACCAGTTGATCCGGCTGGCCCAGTCCGACCCGACCGCCTCGGCCGTCACGTCCAGATGCACCTTGCTCTGGGCAAACTTCGCCGTCGCGCCCGGATGACATTTCCCGCAGGTCTCAACCAGCCGGTCGGGATGAATCGTGGACTCCGGGTCGCTGGACGGCAGCACCTTGTGATAGCCGTGGCAACTGGCGCAATTGGCCGCCACCGTCGAGCCGTAGCGCGACGCCAACCCGTGATAACTCTCGAAGAACGTTTTCACGCGGTCCGGCGGCAGGTGATACTTGGTGTTGAGACGTTCCGAGGCGTGGCAGCGACTGCAAACCTCCTCGGCGATCTTGCGCGGCTCGCCCTCTCTCAAGGCCTCAATGCGGTGCTCGAAATGACAGTCGGTGCACGTCGGCGCGTCGCGCACGCCGCGCGCCGCCGCCCGCCCGTGGACGCTCGCTGCCACATCGGCGGCCTCTTGCGGATGGCATTGTCCGCACGTCTCGCCCTGCCGCGAGTAATGCAACGGCGATTGCGGCGAGGTCGGCGGCAACACCTCATGCGCGTCGTGACAATCCTGGCAGGTCGCTGCATCCGCCCGGCCTGCTGCCAGCGCGCGTCCGTGCACGCTCGCGCCGTAGGTCTCGGTCTGCTCGGCATGGCAGCGCCCGCAATCCACGCGCCGGGCGGGCACTTCGTCATCGGGATGCTTCGCGGTGATGTCGGCGTGGCAACTGACGCAGGTGTTGGTCTTGTGGGCCGAGGCGCGCAGCTTTGCCTCGTCCACAAACAGCGAAATCTCGCGCCCTGCCGCGTTGGTCTTGCTCAACGTGCGGTCGGAGTGACACTCCATGCAATCGGCGTCCTTGAGCTCCTGGGCGAAGGCGCTGCCCCACGCCAGGCCCAGCGCCAGAACCGCGCCGCCGCACCGCACAAAGAATGCACGCCCTCCTGCCATACCATGGAGCCTGCCGCAGCAGACGCCAGATGCTCTACCTCCTTTGGCCGATGCTTGGCGTTTCTTGCTAACGCGATACCGCCCCGGTGCGCCAACGTTCACGCGCCGCCGCTCGCTGTGACGGCGGTCGCCGGCGCAGCTCCTTGGACGCGCCCCGAGAGCGTCGCAGCACCGGCTGTGAAAGAATCGGAGTTTCAACCGGCATGTTTCACACTCGTTGAATCTGATTTCGTGAACACCGGGCTTCAGCGCGATGAGCCGGGGCAAACGGGCAAGGAAGCCGTTTCGACGGTTTGCCGGACTCTGCGAAAAGCCGCTGAAGGAGCTCTGAGTGTTGGCGGGCGGCTGTCACCGGGCTGAAGCTCGGTGTTCATGAGAGATGTGTGAAATATCCGGGCCAACGCACCTCGGTGGGGCACGGCCTATTTCAAGTATTTCACCGCCACGAACCCCGCGATGCCCAGCGCCAGCAACAACCACGCGAACCAGTCGAAGTATTTCTCCAGCAGCGCCCGAATCCGCGCGCCAAACACGAAGATCAGCCCGCCCACCAGGAAAAATCGCGCCGAGCGGCCGATCGCGGAGGCCACGACAAACGGCGCGAACGCCACCTCGCACACGCCCGCCGCGATCGTGAAGACCTTGTAGGGAATCGGCGTGAAGGCCGCTGTCAGCACCGCCAGAAACGCGTTTTGCTGGTAAAGGGACGCGACTTTGTCGAACGCCGCCTGCGAGAACACGTAGGGAATGAAAAAGCCTTTCACGGCGTGCCAGGCGGCGTAGCCGATGAGGTAACCGAACATCCCGCCGAGCACCGAGCCGACGGCGCAGATCGTGGCGAAGCGAAACGACTTTCGCGGCGCGCCCACGCACAGGGCGATCAACAGCACGTCCGGCGGCACCGGAAACACCGACGACTCAATGAACGCGATGAAAAACAGCGCCCACGCGCCGCCCGGCCGTTCGGCCCATTGGAGCGTCCAGTCGTAAAGCCGACGCAACCAGTGCGGGCGCTTTGCGTTCGGGACCGTGCTGACCGGATTCATGCGGCGCAAAGGGAACTGGATTCGCCGGAGGCGGTCAAGCGGTGCGCGGTCGCCGGGCGCGCCGTCGGCTGCGATGCTCGACAAGCGCCGCGCCCGATGGCAGGCTCAGGAGCGTGACCGCCGAAGAGAAACTCGACCAACTGCGCGCGCTGTTGCGCTCGTATGGCTCGTGCCTGGTGGCGTATTCGGGCGGGGTGGACTCGGTGTTTCTGGCCCACATCGCCCATCAGGTCCTGGGCGGGCGCGCGCTGGCGGTCATTGCCGACTCGCCCAGCCTGCCGCGACGCGAACTGGCCGAGGCGCTGGCGCTGGGCCGCCAGTTTGGTTTTCCCGTCCGCGTGATCCGAACGCGTGAGTTCGACAACCCTGACTACCGCGCCAATCCGCTCAATCGTTGCTACTTTTGCAAGCACGAGTTGTTTGAGACGTTGCGACCTCTGGCCCGGGCCGAGGGGTTTGCCGTGATCGCCTACGGCGAAAATGCCAGTGACCTGGCCGACTTTCGCCCCGGCGCGCAGGCGGCGCGCGAATTTGACGTGCGCGCCCCGCTCAAGGAAGCGGGATTGACCAAGGAGGACATCCGCGCCCTGTCGGCCCGGCTGGGTTTGCCCACCGCAACCAAACCGCAAATGGCCTGCCTCAGTTCCCGCGTGCCGCACGGTCAGCCGGTGACGCCGGAAAAATTGCGAATGATCGAGGCCGCCGAGAATGTGCTGCGCGACCTGGGATTTTACGAAGTGCGCGTGCGGCATCACGAGTTGCCCGAACCCCACCAGGGCTGGCGCGCCGCCGGAATTCCCGCCCTGCAGTCGGTTGTGGAGTTGCTCCCACCCGCAGAGGCCCACGGCGCGCCGGTCAACGGCGGGGCCAGCCTCGCCCGCATCGAGGTCGGCACCGCCGAACTGCCGCGTCTGCTCGAAAACGGTCTGGCGGCGCGTGTCGCCGCACAGTTGCGTCGCATCGGGTATCGCTTCGTGACCGTGGATTTGCGGGGCTACCGGCGCGGTGGCGCTGACGAGGGCGAGGGCGCGCGCGCCCAAACCTGAGCGCCGGGAGCATCGGGCCGGAGGGCGGCGATGTGGCAACTGCACCGGGAGCGTTGATGGATCTGCGCCGGGAATTTCTCCTTCGGCTCTTCGCGCGGCTCGATGCCCGGCGTGTGCCCTGGTGCATCCTGCGTAACTACACCGAGTTGCTCGACAATCCCGACACGGACCTGGACGTGTTGGTGGCGCCGGAGGCGCGCGGGGAATTTGAAACCCTGCTGGAGCGCACCGCGCAAGAGTCGGGTTTCGACCTGGTCCAGAGCGTGGAGCGCGCGTGTTTCTCGCGGATTTATCGCCATCCGGTCGCCGGCTTTTTCCGCGTGGATTACTACACCGACCTGCGCTGGCGACTGTTCCCGATCCTGCCCGCGGCGGCCGTGCTGGCCTCACGCCGGCGTGCCGACGGCGCCGGGTCGCCCGGGCTGGAGGCGGCATTCGTGCCGGCGCCGGAGCAGGAGTCGGCGCTGCTCTGGATGGCCGCCATCTGGCGCGGCTATCTGAGCGAACGGTATCAGGCCCGCCTGATTGAACTGCGCGCCGCCTGCGAATCAGACACCGCGCTCCGGGCAGCGCTGCGCGCGGCATACGGGCAGGCGGGTGAGACGCTCGCCCTCCTGCAGGAGCGACTGCCGCAGGGCCGATTTGAGGGCGAGGTTTGCGCGCGAGTGCGACGCAGCCTGATGCTCGGCTCATTGAGCAGTGGCTGGCGGCTCCGTGCCCTGCTGCGAAACGCGCTCCTGGACGCGCGTCGCTTCGTGCGCCGGGTGCGTCAACCGGCCGGCGCCACGTTGCTTTACTTCACCGCAACCGGGCGACCCCGGGACTTTGAAGAATTGAGTCGGCGGCTGGACTTCGCGTTACCGGCGAAACGGTGGGTCGTGCACCGCCTCCAACTCAGCGCCGCGGGTCGGCTCAGATGGGGCTGGCGGCAGCGTCTGGCACGCTGGCGCACAGTGTTTCAGGGTGGGGTGTTTGTGGCGGTTGGCCAGGCCTCAAACGAGACGGCGCTGGCGGCCGCCGAGCGCGCGACACGCCGGGGGCGATTCACCTCGCGGCAGTTTGTCTGCCTGGAAACCCGGGAGGGTGAAGTGCTCGCGGCCCACGCCGGAACGGGCTTTCTGGCACAATCATCCCCGAACGAATGTGCCAACGACGCGGCGTGGGCCGCGTGGCTTGCGGATTTTCTCTCGACCACGTTCCGGCATCAGATCGCCGACCAGGGCGCGCGGACGGGCGACGGCGGCGGGGAGCGACGGCAACACCAGGGCGCATTTTGTGTGCTGGTGGGATTGGACGGCGCCGGCAAAACAACGCTGGCGCGCGAGTTGATCGCGGAGCTTGCCCGATCCCAAACGTTTCATGGCGTGCGCTATTTCCACTGGCTGCCCTCGTGTTTTGGAGTTGAGTGGCCCTGGCATCAACCGGGCAACCGCCCGAAACGTCGCGCGTTGGCGCGCGGCCCGTTGGCGGGGTTGCTTTCGATGGGGCGTCTGTTCAAAAACCTGGCCCGCGCGCGGGTGGCCTGGGTCTGGCGTTTACGACCCTGGTTGAAGTGTGGACGCCTGGTGCTCCTGGACCGTTACTTCTACAACTATTTTCTGGACCCGGTCTCGGTGAACTACGGCGGGCCACGCTGGCTGCTGGCGCGGGCGGCCCGATGGTTTCCGGAACCGGAACTGGTCGTGGTCTTGCGCGCGCCGGCGGCAGTGTTGTTGTCGCGCAAACAGGAGTTGACCGAACAGGAACTGCGCGAACAGGCGGCGCGCCTGGAAGCGCTGGACTTCGGAAGGGCGCGCGTGCTGCCGTTGGACGCGACACGCCGCCCGGGCGAGCTGGTTGACGAAGTCCGGCGCGCGCTGAGCGAATTCGCTGGGACGGACTGAACGGGAGCAGACGCGCGCGGGCCTATTTTGCGGCGGCTTTGGCCTCGTATTTCTGGAGAGTTTCCTGCATCTCCTTGCGCGCGTCCTCGTCGTCGCCAACGGCGGCAAGGGCTTTTTTCTGCCACGCGATGGCGTCGGCGGTTTTGCCGCCCTCAAAGAGCGCGCGGGCATAGACGTAGAGCGCGCTGGCGTCGCGGCTCTCGGTCGCGTCCACGCTGCGCCGGGCGAGTTTGGCGGCCAGCTCGTAATCGCGGTTCTGAAGGCCGCGCTGGTCCAGGATGGCCCAGGCCACGCGCATGGGCAGGTGCGGGTTCTTCGGTTGGGCAGCCTCCAGTTTCTTTGCCAGCGCGGGCAAATTGCCGGTTTCGCCCCGGCCGCTGGCCGCTTGCAAATAGTCGGTGGCCAGCTTCTGAAAGCCCAGGTTGTCCTTGAACTCGGCCAGGTCGAAGCTCTTGGGCGCAGTCTCGGCGAGTTGTTTTTCGAGTCGCGCGAGTTCCTCCGGGCTCTGGCCGGTGAAAAACGCCCTTTGATATTCGCGGGCCACTGATTGGAATTTGACCCGGCGGAGAACGTCGGCGGCGTCGAATTTTTCGCCCGGTTCAATGCCGCCCAGTTCGGCGTCGAGTGCTTCGAGTTTTTTGCCCATCTCCTGAAGTTTGGGGTCGTCGGGGTTCTTCTGAGCGGCTTCGAGGAATGCCTCCAGTTGCTCCTGGGCGTCGGCGCGTTTGCGCGCTTTGTCCAGGTCGAACTTGCCGTCGCGCAACGCTTCGAGCGTTTTCTCCAGGTCGCCCATCGGATGGCCGTGCCAGACGATGCGTCCGGATTTGTCCACGACAAAGGCGTGCGGGATGCCGTTGATGCCAAAGGCCTTCATGTAGGCCTCGGAGGTCTTCTCGTTGTCGTCCACCGCCACGACGTAATCCATTTTGTCGCCCATGCGTTCGACGAACTTTTTGACCGTGGCCACGTCCTCGTCGCTGATGCCGACGATGACAACGTCTTTGAATTTTTTCTGGAGGGCGGTCAGGTGCGGGATGCTGGCGCGGCAGGGCGGGCACCACGTGGCCCAGAATTCAATCACGGCGATCTGCTTGCCCTTGAGGGCGGCCAGGTCCACGGGCTTGCCCTTGACCCAGGAGGCGATTTGGAGCGGTTTGGCCGGGTCGCCCAGTTGCGCCGCTGAAACGTGGAAGGCCGCCAGCAGCGCCGCCAGCAAACCCGTTACAAGACGATGGTCGTTCATAACGTTTGGGAAATGCGTGTTTTTCAATCCGTGCGCACGCTAGGTCCGGCCCGGAGCAATGTCAATGCGCGAGCCGGGATTTTTTTTCGAACGTTCCAACCGGCCTATTTCACAGCCCTCTCATTTACAGCGCGCTTCAGACCGGGGACAAACGCCCGCCAACGGTCCCGAGCCGCTTCAGCGGCTTTTCGCAGAGTCCGGCGAGCCGTTGAAACGGCTGGCAGAGCGAGTTGTGCGGGTTCACCGCCTGAAGCTCGGTGTTCATGAAATCATACTCAACGGGTGTGAAACATGCCGGCTGAATCCCGCAACTTAAGTCGCGCATCGGCAGGCTCGTCGGATCGCGGAACATCAATCCGGCTCAGGCGCGCGGCCACAGGGCGCGGGCTTGGAAGCCGGTGCTGCCGCTCGAGGCAATGGAAACCGGGAAATCGGGCAACTCGTTGAAGCCGGGAAGTCAGTTGGCGATTTCGATGCGGATCGCGGCATCGCGGATTCTCGCGCCCCTGTTACGCAGCCCGCCCCAACGAGCCGCGCTCCAGCGCAGCGGCGATGCTCTCAAAAATCCAGCGCCCGTCCTCGCTGCCCAGCGCCGGTTCGCAGGCGTGTTCGGGTTCCTCCCTGAATGCCACCCTCACGCGAGCTCCTCAACGTGCTCGTCCTCGTATTTCTCGATGAGCACGCCCAGCACCTCCATCAGCGACGCCAGGGGGTGATGTTCATCCTCGCCAACCTCGTCAATCAAGCGGTCCAGCAACCTGACGAGCCGGCGATACTCACGCTCGTTGCGCGGCACGCGCAGCGCCGGCGCGACCTGCGGCCAGGCCTTGAACGCTTTTTCAATTTGGGCAGTGGACATCGTCATGGCTCTTTCCATTGGCCCGCGTCGTATTCAGCGTGCGTCAACACTGCTCGAATGTAAACACGGCGGCGATTGTAATGAATGGCCGCGATCAAGCGAGCCTTGTTCCCGCCGATGTTGAACACCGTCAACCGTCCCACCTGATCAGCGTGCGGGAAAAATTGGCGTAATTCCGCGAAGTTGGCCGGATTGTTTTTTCGGAGCACCCAATACCAATGCGCCAGGCCGCTCCTTGCGGAGGGGTGTTTTTCAGCAAATTCATTCAGCCGCTTCCGCGTGATGATGTGCATGACTCGCCGCCGGGGACTCAAGCGGCGCGCGACACTTGAGAGGTCGCCACCGCCGCGGCGATGCTCTCAAAAATCCAGCGCCCGTCCTCGCTGCCCAGCGCCGGTTCGCAGGCGCGTTCGGGGTGCGGCATCAAACCGGCCACGTTCCGGCGCGCGTTGCAGATGCCCGCGATGTTCAGCAGCGAGCCGTTCGGATTGGCCGCGTCGGTCAGCGCACCCGAAGCGTCGCAGTATTGCCAGAGAATCTGGTCGTTGGCGCGCAGTGCGGCGAGCGTTTCCTCGTCGGCAAAGTAACAGCCCTCCCCGTGCGCGATGGGGATGCGCAGCAACGTGTCCGGCGGCACCCGTTGCGTGAAGGGCGACCGGCGCGTGGCCGTCTTCAGAAACACGTGTTCGCAGTGGAACTGCAAATCACGATTGCGCACCAGCGCGCCCGGCAACAGACCCGCCTCGGTCAGCACCTGAAATCCGTTGCAGATGCCCAGCACCAACCCGCCGTGGTCGGCGAACTCCCGCACCGCCTGCATCACCGGACTGAACCGCGCAATCGCTCCGCATCGGAGGTAATCGCCGTAGCTGAAACCGCCCGGGATGATCACGCAGTCGGCCTCGCCCAACGCCCGCTCCTTGTGCCAGACCAGCCGCGCCGCGTGCCCCAACCGGCGCACCGCGTAAACGGCGTCCTGATCGCAATTGCTGCCCGGAAATTGAACGACTGCGACGTTCATGTCCTGGATCGTGAATCCGTTCCAACGGTCAAACGTTCAACTGGCGGTGTGCAGCCCCGCGCCCCACGCCCCCCGCTCCAACGCCTCAACGATTTAACGATTTAACCCATTTAACCATTCAACCATTCAACCCATTCGACCATTCCCGCGCGTCACTCCGCGATCTCGAGGTGATAATCCTCAATGATCGGATTGCTCAAAAACCGGCGCGCCGCGTCGTGCAGGGCGCGCTCCGCCTCGGCCCGGTTGGTCTCCGGGGCCAGTTCAATTTCGATGTATTTGCCCACGTGCACGTCGGTGACCCCGGTGTAGCCCAGGTGGGCCAGGGCGTTCTGAACGGTCTTGCCCTGCGGATCGAGCACGGCCTTTTTCGGGGTGATGATGATTCTGGCTTTCATCCAGCGCGCATGGCGTCGCCAAACGCGCGCTCAACGTGCCGAAAAGCGTCCGAACCGGCGAGAAGTTTTTGCCCGGCCCGGCGGTCCGGCGCGCTGCGCCCCGGCGCATGTTTCCTTTACGCGCCGGTGATTTGCTTTAGCCTGCTGCCGTCACGGACATGCAGCCGGAGAAAGTTCAATCGTTGCGCCTGGAGCAGCGGCGGAAGCGCCGACCGCAGCGGGCCGTCTGGACGATTTTCATCGTCGTGGCGCTGGCCACGCTCGGTGCGATTTACCTGGCGCGGCCGCGCCCGGGCGACAACGTGCGTGTGCTTAAAAGCCCCGGCAAAACCACCGGCGAAGCCAGCGCAACAGCCCGCGCAGCGGGCAACGGCTTGCCCGTGGGCGCAACCGGCGGCACCAACTCGGTCGCCGGCGTCCCGGATGACGTCGTGCTCACCGTCAGCGGTTACATCATCAACCGCGAGCGCATCGAGATCAGCCCGCGCTTCATCGGCGTGGTCAAATGGATCGGCGTCAAGAAAGGCGACGCGGTCACCAACGGACAGGTGGTCGTGCTGCTCGACGACTCGGAACATCGCGCGCGCCTGGCACAGGCCGAGGGGGCGGTGGCCGTCGCCCGGGCCAATCTCAGAAAGGCCGAGCTTTGGTTTGAGCGCGTGAACCAGCTCGCGGCGACCGACATTGAATCCCGTCAGGCGCAGGACGACGCCCGTCAGGCGCTGGAGGCGGCGCGCGCGGCGTTGCAAGAGGCCGAGGGCGCGCGCCAGCTCGCCCAAACCTACGTGGATTGGTGCACCATCCGCTCGCCAATCAACGGCGTCGTGCTCGAACGGCTCGTGGACCCGAACGAGCTGGTCGTGCCCCAGAGCTTTGGCGGCGCACGCGGGCCCAGCACCGCGTTTCTGGCCGTGGCCGACCCGAAGGATTTGCAGGTGGAAATTGACGTGAACGAGGCCGATCTCTCAAAAATTTTTCTCAATCAACGCTGCCGCGTCAGTCCCGAAGCCTACCCGGACAAAATCTACGCCGGTTACGTGGCTGAAATTGCTCCCGAAGCCGACCGCGCCAAGGGCACGCTTCAAATCAAGGTTCAAATTGTCGAGCCGGACAAATACCTCACCCCCGAGCTGACGGCGAAGGTGGAGTTTCTCAAACCCTGAATTCGGGGCCGCCCGGCGCTGCCTTCGGTTCACCCCGCGGCCGAACACCGTGGTCCCGGAACAATCCGTGATGATGCCGGCGTCTGTTCGTGGCCTGCCATGCCTCTGCACGCGTCGAGAAGTTGAACCGTGGGCCGCTCTGAAGCGCGGTGAACCGCCGCAACCCGGCCACCAACCGGTTTCACCAGCTTGCAACGCACTGGGAACAGCCGCTGAAGCAGGCCCGGTCGGCTCGTGGGCGTTGATCCCACCCGACTGAGGCCCGGTGTTCATCAGAGGCCTGTTCAATGTCCCCGCTCGCACTGTCGTTTGACAGAGGCCGCATTTGGCGACATGGTCAGCCGGCGCGCCCACGCGCGCCATGCCGTGGCCGTGAAGGAACAGACTGCGCCCCGAGACGCGCAGCGTTCGCGTCGCGATGGTTTGAGCGGGTCGGTGCGGGCCTGCCCGGTTTTGCTGGCTTGGGGCCTCTCGATTGGTTTTTTGACCGGCTTACTCTACGGCGCACGTGCCAACCTGCTGACGAATCCCGGCTTCGAGAGCGGCACGTTCGCCGGGTGGTCCATCAGCGGCAGCGCCACGGTCATCACCAACGACGCCCGCAGCGGCACGCGCGCGGCGCGACTCGCCAACGCCGAGGTCCGGCAGGGTTGGGTCAACGTCACCACCGGCAAGGTCTATAAAGCGTTCGCGTGGGTGCGGATCGCTTCTGAAACCGGTTATGATTGGGGCGGATTTCGCGTCGAGGTCGTGGACTCCAACTGGCAAACGCTCGGACATTCCGGCGCGTTGCTTGCGGAAACCCACGGCACAAACTGGTTCAAGGTCGCGCTCCAGTTCACAGCGACGACGCCCACCGTGTTGTTCATGGCCGGCTACTTCGGCGGCAGCGGACGCACACAGGTCGTTCATCTCGACGACTGCGCCCTGCTCGAAGACGCGCCCGGCAACCTGCTGCCCGCCGTCGCCGTGACGCTCTCGCCGACCAACGTCGTCGCGCCGGCAACCCAGAGTTTCCGTCTCACGGGCGACGATCCCGATGGCGCGGTCACGCATGTCGTGTGGGAGTTCGGCGATGGCACGCGCGCGTTCGGCTGGTCGGGCGCGCGGCATGTGGGAGTGCCCGGCAACTACAACCTGCGCGTGTTTGTAGCCGATGACGAAGGCGCGGTGGTGACGCAACAACTCGCGTGGGCAGCCACGCGCGCCGGTTGGCCCAGCCTGCAAATCACGAATCCGGTCAGCGCGGAAATTGTCGTCAGCAACTCGCCGGTGGTGTTCAGCGGCACGGCGACCGGGTTGAGTAGTGTTGTGGTCAGCACCGATCGCGGGTTTTACGGCGTGGCGACCGGCTCGAACTCGGGGAACATCGCCGTGCCGGTTGCGCCGGGTTGGAATATCGTCTCGGCGCTGAATCAAACCCGCCGGGTGCGCTACGTAACGGCGGGCGAACTGGCGGTCACCGGCCTGACCGAAAACACCAACGTCGTGGAACGATGGGAGCCGGTCGAGATCACGTTCAACGTCACCAACTCCGCCGCCACGCATCCGCAACTGCCGTTCGAGACGAATCCGCCACCCGGCCTGGCGTGGGTGGACGGCATCACGGTGGATGGACTGTTCACGCCCGACAATTGGCAGACGATTTACCGGCGGCCCGGTTTCCTCTGGCAGCAATACTCGCGCGCGCTCAAGGATGGCGAAGAGTGGATGTATCCGACAAACGCTCCGCGCTGGTGTGTGCGGTTCGCGCCGCCGCAGACCGGTAACTGGCAATACCGGATCGAGGTGCGGGAAGCGCGCGGCAGCGCAGTCTCCGCGTCGCGATCGTTCACGGTTGTGCCGACCTCCAATCCCACCAATCACGGGCCGGTCAGAGTGTCGGCAACGGACAGCCGGTATTTTGAGTTTGCTGATGGCACACCGTTCCTCGGCAGCGGACACGGGTTGGGATTTTCCGATGAAACGTATTCGTTCGACGCGGAGCAGAAGTTCCAAACCATGGGCGCCGGCAACCAGAATTTTTTCCGCTGGTGGATTTCCGGTCACATTTGGGGTTCGGCGTGGCAACCGTGGGCCTCGCGCACGTTGCCGTATGAAGGCACGGTACCGGCCACGGGGTTGTCGTTGGAGTCCG
>JAOAIM010000065.1 GCA_026414705.1 Verrucomicrobiia bacterium
AGGCTCGCGGGACTCCACCCTCACCCTACCCCTCTCCCTCGAGGGAGAGGGAATTTCCAAGCTGCGCATGCCGGTGCTGGGGCGTTTTGAATTGCGCGGAATCGTTGTTCGGGAAGGGTGTTGCTGGCGGCGCAGATCAAGGCGCATGACGGCTTGTTGACACCGGATGGGGGCTTGCTTAGGTTTGCCGCAACATTTGGGTCATCGCACTTGCAGCCATGATTATTCGCATCGGTTTGATCGTCGCGCTGGTTGCCTCCCTGGCCGTCGGCGTCCTGAACTTCGTCGAGGTCAAAAAGAAAATCGAAACGCTCCTCACCGAGCGCAACGATTGGCAGGGCAAATACAACACCACGTTTGCGGAGCTCAATTCCACCAAGGAAACCCTCACCAAGACCGAGGCGGAACTGAAGCAGGTCAAGGACACGCTGGAGGCGGCGCAGACCGAGCGCGACAAGGCCGTGGCGGAAGCCGCCGCGCAGACCAAGCGGGCCAGCGAACTGGCCGACAAACTCGCCAAGGCCACCGCGGAACGGGACGAAGCGCGGCAGGAACTGGCGGCCTACCGCGCCACCGGCGTCACACCCGAACAGGTCCTCACCCTCAACCGCCTGCTCAAGGAAGCGCAGGACGCGGTCGAAGTGGCCAACGCGGAGAAGCGGATTTTGCAGCGTGAACTGGACAAGAAGACCGCCGAACTGGCGAAGATCATCGAGCCCGATTACAAGGTGCGCCTGCCGGCCAACCTCAAGGGCCGCGTGCTGGTGGTGGACCCGAAGTGGGAGTTTGTGGTGCTCGACATTGGTGAAAACCAGAACGCGTTGGTGGATGGCGAATTGCTCGTGAACCGCGACGGCAAGCTCGTGGCCAAGGTGCGCATCCAGAGCGTGCAGAAAGACCGCTGCATCGCCAACATCGTGCCGGGCTGGAAGCTCGGCCAGGTGATGGAGGGCGACCAGGTGATTCCGGCCTACCCGCAGTCGTGAAGTGTTCCGCTGCCATTTTCCTGCTCGGACTGGTGCTGGCCGCGCTGGTCCTGGGCGGCTGCGCGAGCACCGATCCGGATAATCTCTCGCAACGCCCGTGGAACGCGCCCAAGAGCTGGGAAACGGGCCTGCCCACCAGCGTTTTGGAAGGCCGTTAATCGGAACACTGCCCACCCACCCCGACGCGAAGCCTCTGCGCGCAGACTTCCCGTCTGCCGTTTTGTGGATTTGCAAACCGCCACGCTTCGCGTCCCGCGCGGGCAACCTGCCGACGGGAAATCGGCGCCAGGGCGGGTTCAAACGCGCGCTACAAGTCGAGGGCGTGCGACCGAACCGACCACCGTGTGCAAGCTCCGGGTGGATCTTTCCCCAGTCTCGGACCGGTTCGGATTGCGCCGGGCTCGTTTGGCCGCCACACTGCGCGCGATCTTGATCGGTTCGATGCCATGAAAACCGGTTGCATTTTGCTTCGGGCAGCGGTCGCGCTTCTGCCGCTGGGGGCGAACGCCGCGCGCTTTGATTTTTTCCTGCTCAACGATCGTGAGCTGGAGGTGCGCGAGGGCGAGCAGCGCGTGTTCGTTTACAACTTTGGCGTGCAGCTCCCGCCCAATGTGCCGCCGCAATACGCCTGCGGCGCCTTTGTGCACCCGCTCTACGGGCCGGACGGCGAGGTGCTCACCGACGCCTTCCCGGCGGATCATTATCATCATCGCGGCATTTTCTGGGCGTGGCCGCACGTGCGTTCGGGCGACCAGGACGCGGATTTGTGGCAGCTCAAGGGCGTGCGGCAGGAGTTCGAGCGCTGGCTTTGCCAGGAAAACCGCCGGGGTTGCGGTTTGCTGGGCGTGCAGAACGCCTGGAGGCTGGGCGGGCGCAAGGTGGCCGAGGAACAGGTGTGGTTTCGCATCTGGCCGGCGACGCGCGACGGGCGGGCGATTGACGTGGAACTGATACTCAAGGCTGTGGATGCTCCGCTCACGTTGCGCGGGGCGGAGGGCAAGAGCTACGGCGGGTTGTCGGTGCGTTTTGCGCCGCGGGCCGGTGCGCCGGCGATCACCGTGCCGGGCGGGCGCAGCACCAACGATCTGCTGGTGACGCGGCTGGCGTGGGCGGATTATTCGGCGCGGTTTGGCGCGCAATGGTCGCCCAGCGGCATTACGGTCATGGTCGCACCGCAGCACCCGGATTATCCGCCGGAATGGATGACGCGGCACTACGGGGCGTTGTGCGTGGGCTGGCCGGGCGTGCAGGCGCGGACGATTCCGGCGGGCGAGAGCGTGCGACTGCGTTACCGGCTCTGGGTTCACCGGGGCGCGCCGGAGGCCGGCGAGTTGCAGGGGCATTACAAGCGGTTCGCGGAGGACCGTTCGAATCTCGCGCCGCTGGCCGTTGAGGTGTGGGGTCAACCGCGCCAGTGAGGGCGCCTGAGCGAAAGGGCATTTGACAGGGCGGGGCGAATCGCGGAGTCTTGGCGCCGTTCCCTGAACCGTTAACCAAACAACCGAAAAACCGTTATGGCGATACCAGTTGGAAGCAAAGCGCCTGATTTCTGTTTGAAGTCCAAGCAGGCATCCGGCGTGGTGGACGTGCGTCTGAGTGATCATTTGGGCAAGCGCAACGTGGTGGTGTTGTTTTTCCCGCTGGCGTTCACCGGGGTGTGCACGAAGGAGATGTGCGACGTGTCGGCGGGTCTCAACGCCTACAAGGCCCTCAACGCCGAGGTCATCGGCATCAGCGTGGACAGCCCGTTTGCGCAGGAAGCCTGGGCGCAGAAGGAAAACATCACCATCACGCTGGCCAGCGACCTGAACAAAACCACGGCCAAAGCCTACGGCGTGCTGTTGGACGATTTGCTCGGCTTCGGCTCCACGGCGGCCCGTGCGGCGTTCGTGATTGATAAGAACGGCGTGGTGCAATACAGCGAACAGACGCCGACGCCCAAGGACCTGCCGAACTTCGACGCGATCAAGGCCACGCTGGAGCGGCTCAAGTAGGTCGCTCTCCCGCTGTTTTATTCCCCGGGGGCGGCACGCCCAACTCGATCCGCGCGCCGCTCTGCCACGGGTGCTCGACGCGATTGATCGTCAGCGTCCGGGGCAGCAATTGGATTTCGTGCCCGAAGGCTTCCAGCACGACCGTGCCCGGCAGGAACGTCGTGTCCAGAAATACGCAGCGCCCGAAGGGCAGGTCAAACGGCACGGGCCGCGCCTGGTCGAATCGAACCGTCTCGTTCAGGTTGGTGCTCAGGCGCGCGGCGCTGAAAACGATCTGCACCTCGGCGATTCCCAGCACCGGTTGGTGGATTCGGAGCGACGGCACGTGGTCGGCCACGGTGAAGGTCACGCGCCACGGGCCTTTGGCAACGCGCCGGCTCTCGATGGCGTGGAACAACAGCAGATAACCCAGGGCCACGGCGGCGAACCCGCCCAGCAGGCGCAGCATCCAGGAAAGGCGTTTGCTCACGGGTTGTGGGATTGGCCGACACAGAGGCCGCCGCGCTCACCAGGCGCAACGGGAATCGGGAGAGAACTGGTGGAGCCGAGGGGATTCGAACCCCTGACCTTCTCATTGCGAACGAGACGCTCTACCAACTGAGCTACGACCCCACCCTGCGAACTCAACGCCGTATTGTTGTCACGGCGGCGGGCCGTCCGCAACGGGATTTTTGGCCGCGTGGCGGCGTTTGACTCGCCTGCGGCGTTTGATATAGGCTTGGCGCAACGTGGGTTGAGCCGATGAGCTCGATCTTGAGTCAACCGGTGCTGGTGTTGAACCGGCTGTGGCAGGCGGTCAACGTCTGCTCGGCGCGGCGCGCGCTGGTTTTGCTCTTTCAGGGCCACGCGCAGGTGGTCTTCAGCGACGGGGACGGGGCGTTTCACACCTACAATTTCGAGGAGTGGCGCGACCTTTCCGAGCAGGCGCCGCACGGCGAAGTGGTGCACACGATCTCCTTCCGCATCCGCGTGCCCCGGGTGATTCTGCTGCTGGTTTATGACCGCCTGCCCAAGAAGGAGGTCAAGTTCACCCGCCACAACATCTTCGAGCGCGACAAAAACACCTGCCAGTATTGCGGCAAGGTGTGCGACCGGAAGGATTTGAATCTGGATCACGTCATCCCGCGCGACCGCGGCGGGCCAACCACGTGGGAGAACATCGTCTGCTCGTGCATTGACTGCAACACGCGCAAGGCCAACCGCACGCCGCAGGAGGCCGGGATGCGTCTGATCCGCAAGCCCAAGCGGCCCAAGTGGCGTCCGTTCGTGCAGGTCAACCTCACCCTCCACGAGCACGAGAGCTGGAAGCACTTCATTGACCTGGCCTACTGGAACGTCGAGTTGGGCGAGGACGTGTCCTGAGTCCCTGCCGCACGGGCCGCTCAGGTGCGGGCGGCGGTTCGCGCCGCTTCAATCATTTCCCAAAAGCGCGGGTTTTCCTGGAGCGCCTCGTCTTCCTTCACCTTGAGCCCGGAGCGGTAGAGAAAATCCTTGAGCGTGTGCCGGCTCAGGATGCGATGCACGACCACCCCCAGCTCGTGCCGCTCGAAATAGACGCGGTAGTCGCCGACGCGAAACCGGTAGAGGATGCGCCCGCCGCGTTCGAGGCGACCGAACTGTTCCAGCTCGGCGCCGCGCACCTGCTGCGGCAGTCCCCGAAACTCGCCCAGAATTTGCAACTGCAGCTCGCGCGGCATCCGGGCCAGTTCGGCGGCGCTGGTGGGATTGAAAATGATTTGAAACGGCATCATGACTCCCGCGCGAATCCGGCGCGCCACCCGACACAAAAAATTGGTAGCGCGTACGGGAATCGAACCCGTCTTTCAGCCTTGAGAGGGCTGTGTCCTAGCCGATAGACGAACGCGCCACAGACGCGAAAATCCTACGCTGGGGCGCGGGCTTGTCAATCCCGACGCCGGAGGTTCGGACGAGCCGGCGGTGCGCCGCGGGCCGCCGGGCAGCGTCGGCTGAAAATGCAAGGGCGGAGGGCGCACCATCCCGCCCTCCGCCCGAGGTGAGGCTTTTAGTAACGATGACCGCGATCGCCGCCGCGGAACTCGCGCCGACCGCCGCCGGAAGGCCGTTCCTCGCGGGGACGCGCGATGTTGACCGTCAGGGGGCGGCCGTCCAGTTGCGCGCCGTGCATGGCCTGGATGGCCCGTTGCGCCTCTTCGGGCGTGCTCATCGTGACGAACGCAAAGCCGCGCGAGCGGCCACTGGTGCGATCCAGCATCAGCGTCGCCTCCACGACCGTCCCGTGAGCCGAAAACGCGTCGTGCAGGTCGTTCTCAGTCGTGTTGTAGGAGAGGTTTCCCACAAACAATCTCGTACTCATGTCTCTTCGATCCTGCCCGGATGTGCTCGCTGCTCCAGACTGTTCCCGACCGCCGGGTTTCAAATCATCACTGAACCGAGTTCACATGAAGATTTACCATGCCGTGGAGGTGACAAGCATCTCTGGCAGATGGCGCGAGCATGAGGGCTTGGGGCGGGATTGCAAGTGTTTTTTCGACGGCACCACAAGCGCCCGGCGGCAACTGGCAACCCGCATGCTCCGCAGGAGCGACGCGATTCCGGCGCCGGATGCCCCCGGCCGCAGGCGTCGGCCCCCGGGCCGGGTTTGGGCTGGCGCAGCGCCCGCGACCGGATCACTTTCCCGGCGCGATGACCACACGGCCACGCAGTGTGACGTTCGCGTTGAGCGCCCTTGTCATGACGACGGTGGGGGTCCGATCTGAATCTGTGGATGCTCGGGGCATCCAGTTCATTCCGTTTCATTCGCTGGCGCGGTTCGAGCGCGTCGCCGCAACCGAAGCAGACCGAACCGTGCAGCTCTCGCCGGAAATCCGGGCCCGCATTCGCTGGGACGAAATGATCGTGTCCTGGAACGCCGAGGCACCGCCGGGCACGTTTCTGAGGGTCGAGGCGCGCGCGTTGTATCCCGACCGCGCAACGAAGTTTTACTGCCTCGGTGTGTGGTCGGCTGACGCGAAACGCCATCCGCGCGAGAGCGTCCCCGGCCAGAAGGACGCAGACGGCGACGTGGACACCGACACGTTGATGCTGCGCGAGCCGGCCCAGCGGTTTCAGTTGCGCCTGACCCTTGGCGGTGAGAGTGCGGCGCGGCCCCGGATCAAATTTCTCGGCGTTTGCCTGACCGACACCCACGCGCGGCCGGCGCCGTTGCCGCCGGTGCGCGCCGCCCGGGGCAAAACCCTTCCCGTGCCCGAACGTTCGCAGATGCTCTATGAAAACGGCGACGTGCTGTGCAGTCCCACGACGCTCTCGATGTTGCTGGCCTGGTGGAGCGAGCGGCTGGGGCGACCGGAGTTGAATCGGGACGTGCCGGAAGTGGCGGCGGGGGTCTTCGACCCCAAGTGGGGCGGCACGGGCAACTGGGTGTTCAACACCGCCTACGCGGGCGCGTTCGAGGGCCTGCGCGCCTACACCGCGCGCCTGAGCGACGTGGCTGAACTGGAAGCCTGGATTGCGCGCGGCATCCCGGTGGGACTGTCGCTGTGTTACAACCGGCTGCGCGGGCGCGGCAACGAACCCAGCGGGCATTTGGTCGTGTGCGTCGGGTTCACTGAAAACGGCGACGTGGTGGTGAACGATCCGGGCACGCGCCGCAACGTGCGCAAAACGTTCCCTCGCGCAAATCTGATCCACGCCTGGGCCTACAAGCACAACACCGTTTATCTGGTCTATCCGCCCGGCGCGCGCCTGCCCACCGACCGCTTCGGGCACTGGGACTCGCCGCTGAGCCGCCGGCGCGCCTCGGGCTGAAGCGCGGCGGCTGCGGCCCGCGAGTCTCAACAACCCGCGCGCAAAAAATTTTGGTTTGACCGCCCGGCGGCCTTGACGTAACCAGCAGCATCGGTCTCCGAAATTGGGGTTTTGGAGTCCTGCGAATTTCCCGTGCGACGACGGTCACCATGAACGTGAAGTCCTTTCTGACGGCGGACTTCGGGGCGGGCAGCCTCAAGTTGGCCGAGTTCGAGGTCACCGAAGCGGGGGGCCTTCGGCTCAAGCAGTTCGCCATCCGCCCGCTGGGGCTGGAAGGCTCGCAGGAATCCAAGCGCGAAGCCGCGTTGCTCAAGGCCCTGCAGGAAATCATCGCCGAACGCGGCCTCAAAGCCAAAGACCTCAACGTCTGCGCCCCGGGCTTCCACGTCTTCTCCAAGTTCGTGAAGCTCCCGCCGGTGGACACGGGCAAGGTCACCCAGATCATCCAGTACGAGGCCCAGCAGAACGTTCCCTTCCCGCTCGCCGAGGTTGTGTGGGATTATCAGATACTGGGCACTTCCCCCGGCGGCGAACTCGAAGTGCTCCTGGTCGCCATCAAGTCCGAGATCGTCGAGGGCTACTTCCGCGTTGCCGAGTCGGCCGGGTTGCGCCTGCAGTTGTGCGACGCCTCCCCCGCCGCGCTCTGCAACGCCTTCCGTTACAACTACGGCGACCTGGAGGATTGCACGATGCTGCTGGATATCGGGGCCAAGACCAGCAACGTGCTGTTCTTCGAGAAGGGCAAGGTCTTCTCCCGCAGCATCAACCTCGGCGCCAATTCCATCACCCAGGACTTCGCCACCGAGGCCAAGCTCAAGTTCGACGCCGCCGAAAAGATCAAGATCGAGGAGGGCTTCGTAAGCCTGGGCGGCGCCTATGAAGAGCCGGAGAATCCGCACCAGGCCGCCATTTCCAAAATCGCGCGCCAGTTCATGACGCGCCTGCACATTCAGGTCAACCAGACGCTGCAGTTTTATCGCGGCCAGCAGGGTGGCGCGGCGCCGCAGCGGCTCTTCCTGGCGGGCGGGGCTTCGATCATGCCCTACACCGCGCAGTTCTTCGCCGAAAAACTCAACATCCCGGTTGAATACTTCAACCCGCTGCGCAACGTGCAGATTGATCCGGCGGTCAATCTCGAAGAACTCGCGCGCGTGGCGCATTCGCTGGGCGAAGTGGTCGGGCTGGGCCTGCGCAATCTGGCGCATTGCCCGGTGGAATTGAACCTGATGCCCGAAAGCACCCTGCGCTGGCAGCGGTTCAACCAGAAAAAGCCCTACTTCATCGCCACCCTCGCCAGCCTGGTGTTGATGGCCTTTGCCGTCGGCTACCTCTTCGAGCGCCTGGCCCTCGTCAAACGCGAGCAGGCCGCCAAACTCGAAGAAACCATCAAACCCCTTCAAGCCAGGGAAGTCGCCTTCAAGCGCGCCAAAAACGACCTCGACCGCGCCAAACAGAACCTCGATCTGGTTACAACCTGGCTGGCGGCGCGCTATTACTGGCTCGACGTGCTCCAGGCGCTCAAACGCACGCTCATGGCCGTCGAAGAGGGCACCAAGCTCAAGCTGCACACCGACGTGGCGGTCTGGATTGAGCGATTTTATCCCGGCGCGGCCCTGACCGCGACGTTGCCCGGCGATCCGAGCATGGCGCAGCCCGGCGCCGAGGTGCCGCCGGGAGGCGAGGCGGCCGGTGGCGTCCCGCCCGTGGCCGCCGAACCGCCGGCGCCCGGCGCGGCCCCGGCGCCATCCCCCGGTTATATGCCGCCGGGCTACGATTCGGAGTCGCTCACGCCCGAACAGCGCGCGATGCTCCGCCGGCGCATGGTCGAGATGCAGTATGGGGCCGCTCCCCCACCGGCTGAAGGCGGCGTGCCCCGATATCCGGACATCCCCCGTTACCCGGACATGCCGCGTTACCCGGACATGCCCGTGCCCGCCGAAGGCGGCATGCCCGGCTATGGGCCACCGCCCAGTGTGGTGCCCACCGAGATTTCAGCCGTCACGATGACCTTCCGCGCCGTGAGCCTGCGTTCGGTCAATCCCTCGGCCGATGCTGAAATCGCCTATGCGCTGTTGGAGGAGTTGAAAAAGAACCCGTTGTTCGTGGCTGAAAAAACCCAGTTCACCAGCGAGGGCATCGTGCAGGACGAGAGCAACGGCACGTTCACCTTCGGTGTGCAGGCCACCTTGAAGCAACCGCTCAAGCTCTAGGCGCATGGACTGGATCAAACGCAATCCGCTCTTTGTCGTCGGCGCGGTCATCGCGGTGGCGCTGCTGGGCGTGGCCGGCTGGTATAGTTTCTCGCGTTGGAGCCGCAACGCCGCCGCCCGCGAGGAACTCAACAAGGCCTACGAGGAACTCAAACGTTTGCAAAGCCTGCCCATCGCCTCCGGCAGTGCCAAGGTGGACAACATCCGCCTGGCCCGCGAACAACAGCAGCGCCTCCAGACCGTCCTCGCCGCCGCCACCCAGTATTTCCAGCCACCCGCGCCCGTGCCGGATTCGCCCAACCCCAGCGACGGCGAGTTCGCCGCCGCCCTCCGGCGCACTGTGGACCAGCTCACCCGTGAGGCCAACAGCGCCAGCGTGTTGTTGCCCGCCGACTTCAAGTTCTCCTTCTCCCAGCAGTTCCGGCAATTGTCCTTTGCCCCCGGCAGCGTGCCCGCCCTGGCCGCTCAACTGGGCGAGGTGCGCGCCATTTGCAACGTCCTCATCCGGGCCAAGGTCAACTCGCTCGACATGCTTCAGCGCGTGCGCGTCTCCCCCGACGACCTCCAGGGGCCGGTCACCGATTACCTCCAAGCCCATCCCCAGACCAACGACCTGGGTGTGCTCACTCCCTATCAAATCGTCTTCCGCGCCTTCAGTGCCGAGCTGGCCCAGGTCATCAGCGGCTTTGCCAACGCCCCGCACGGCTTCATCGTTCACACCTTGCAGGTCGAGCCGGCTTCCGCTCTGCCCGTTGAACCCACCGAGACCCCCACCGCGCCGCCGGTCACCTACGTGACCCCAACGCCCGTGCCGGTCGTGCCGCGCTATCCCTCGCCCCTGGCTGCTGAACAGGCCGAAGCGCGCGAACGCGCCGCGCTGCGCCCGGACCTGTATGGCCGTGCGGGCGTGCCGCCGGGGCGTTACCCGCAGCCGCCTGCCTACACGCCGCCGGTGGTGACCGCGCCGGCGGCGCCGGGCGCTCCCGCGGCCCGGCCCGGCCCGCAAATCGTGCTCGATGAGCGGCCCTTGCAGGTCACGATGCTCGTCGAGGTCGTCAAGCTCCATCCGCAAAAGTAGCCGCGCATGGATTTCCTCAAAAAGCATTACGAAAAAGTCCTGCTGGGCGTCGTGCTGGTCGGCCTGGCCGTGGGCGCGGCGCTTCTGCCCTTGATGATCAGCAGCGAGCGGCGCGGCCTTCAGGAAAAGGCTGACGAAATCATCCGCCGTCCGCCCAAGCCCCTGCCCGACCTGGACCTTTCGGCCACGACCAATCTCTTCCAGCGCGTGGGCACACCGGTCGTGCTCGACCTCTCCACGGGCAGCAAGCTGTTCAATCCGTCAACGCCCTGGCAGCGGCGGCCCGACGGGGGCATCGCGCCGGTGGCTGCCGGGCGCGGCGTCGGGCCGGAGGCGGTGGTGGTGACCAAGATCACGCCGCTCTACACGATTTTCACCCTCGAAAACATCAACGTGCTGGAGTCCGGCGCCCGTTACATCATCGGCATCGAGCGTCAGGCCGCCGCCAAACCCGCCGACCGCCGCAAGCGCGCCGTCGGCGCCAGTCTCAACGAAAGCACCAAGGAGGGCTTCATCATTCGCGAGGTGCGCGGCCCGGCCAACGAGCCGACCGAACTGGTGCTGGAACTGACCGACACCGGCGAGCGCGTCAGCCTCAGCAAAACCAACCCGATCCGGCGCGTGGACGGTTACACCGCCGACCTGCGCTATCCGCCCGAAAACCGCACCTGGCCCGCCCAGCGGGTCGGCGCGCGCCTGCGTCTGGCCGGAGAGGACTACAACGTGGTTGCCATCACCGCAAACGAGGTTGTATTGTCCGCGCCGTCGGGCAAAAAAACGTCCAGACCTTTTAACCCCGAATTGTAACCGTGTTGCGGCGAGTTTTTGTTTGTCGTCTTAACGCAAGTCAACCCATGACCAAATCCGTCTCCGTCTCCATCGGTCTGCTCCTGTGTTGCGCGGCCCTCGCGCCCGCCCCGGCTCAAACCTCACCCACCGCCCTCGCCGTCGAGGAAGCCGTACGCCGCCAGGCCAACACCATCGCCCTCCGCGAAAAACTCGATGAAGCCCGCCGCGCCGAGCAGCGCAAAGACCCCGTCGCCGCCGCCAAACTTTACGAGGAAGCCTACAAGCTGGTCGAAAGCATCGGCGACTTCACCACCCCCGAAGCCCGCGCCACCGTCGCCGGCCTCACCGCGATCAAGCTCGACATGGCCCGCGCCGCCCAGAAACGCGGCGACCTCGAAGAAGCCGCCGTCCACGTCAACCGCGTCCTCAAGATCAACCCGCAGGACGAGGCCGCGCTGGCCTTCAAGAAGCACAACGATCAGCTCATCGAGGAACAAAAGGGTCTGCGCCCCACCACCGCCGCCATCGAACGCGCCAAAACCGCCCAGAAGGAACGCATCGAGGCCAACACCCTTGTCCAGGACGCCCGCCTGCTGCTCGAATCGGGCAAGCTTGACGAAGCCGAGGCCAAACTCAAACAGGCCGTCCAGCTCGACCCCGAAAACCGCGCCGCCTACTACTACCTGAGCCTGCTCAAGGAAAAACGCTTCGCCGAGGCCGACCGCCGCCGCAACCAGGACTCCCGCCAGAGCATCGTCGAGGTGCAGCAGGAATGGGCCAAACCCGTCAAACGCGAGCTGCTCCCCGTGCCCAACCCCTACGCCACCACCAACCTCGTCCACACCGGCAAGGGCCGTCAGGCCATCATCAGCAAACTCGACCGCATCCGCATCGAAACCGTCGGCCCGTGGGACAACCTGCCCCTGAGCGAGGTCATTCGCATCCTCAGCGAGGAGGCGCGCAAACGTGACCCCGAGAAAAAGGGCATCAACTTCATCATCAGCCCCCACGCCGAGGCGCCGAGCCTGCCGGTGGCGACCGCCCAGGCCGTGGACCCCACCACCGGCCTGCCGGTGACCACCCTGCCCACGCCCACCGAGGAAGCCGTGGACGTCGGCACCATCAACATCCGCATCAACCCGCCCCTCAACGACCTGCGCCTGGCCGACGTGCTCGACATCATCGTCCGCGTCGCCGAAAAACCCATCAAGTATTCCATCGAAGACTACGCGATCGTTTTCTCCCAGCGCGGGCCGGAAACCGCCCAGCTTTACACCCGCACCTTCAAGGTGGACCCGAACACGTTCATCCAGGGCCTTGAAAACGTTGGCGCGCTGGAATTCGGCGGCACCTATGGCGGCTACGGTGGTGGCGGCGGCGGCTTCGGCGGTGGGGGACGCGGTGGTGGTTTTGGTGGTGGTGGCCGCGGTGGCGGCTTTGGCGGTGGGGGTTATGGCGGTGGGGGTGGCCAGTATGGGATCGGAGCCATCATCGCGCGCGTTAGCCCGGCCGGCGGTGCGGTGAGCGGCGGTGGTGTCAGCGGTCAGGGCGGCCAGGTTGCCGGCGGTGGCGAGGGCGGCATCCGCTTCATCACCCGCACCAACACGATTGAGGAAGTTCAGGCCGCCGCGCGAAACTTCTTCACCACCGTGGGCGTGGACCTGACCCCGCCCAAGGCGCTGTTTTTCAACGACCGCGCCGGCGTGCTCCTGGTGCGCGCCACCCTCCAGGACCTGGACATGATCGAAGCGGCCATGCAGGTGCTCTGCACCGTCCCACCCCAGGTCAACATCAAATCCAAGTTTGTGGAGATTACACAAGACGACAATCGCGGTTTGGGCTTTGACTGGTATCTGGGCAATTTCCTGATGAACAATCGCGCGATTGGTTTGCAGGGCGGCACCGCACCGTCGTTTGGTGGACAATCCACACCGGCCAATCCTCAGGGCGTGTTCCCGGGCTCGCTGTTGGGCAACACAACGATCGCCCCTGCCCAAACCGACCAGTTGCTCACCGGCGGCTTGCGAAACCCACAGACGGCGCTCTTCACGTTGACGGGTATTCTGACCGATCCGCAGTTCCGCGTGGTCATTCGGGCGCTCGAACAACGGGGCGGCGTGGATGTGCTCAGTTCGACCGAGGTGACGGTTATCAGCGGGCGGCAGGCCCAAATGAAGGCGACCGATGTGAAGACCGTGATCATTGACTACGACTTCAGCCAGGCCATCAGCGGCGGCGTGACCACGACCGGTGGCGCTGGCGGAGCCGGCCCGTGATATTGTGAACTGGATTTGTTGAAAGACGTGAGATTAACCATGAAGACGCGAAAAATTTCGATTGTCCCGGCGGTGCTCCTCGGAGCAGTTCTCGGCTTGTTTGGCCTCTTCACGGCGCGCGCCCAGGTCGTTCAACCCGCCGTCGGCAACGCGTTCGTGTATCCCATCCCGCAACAGGTCGAACAAGGCCCGGTGCTCGACGTGATCCCGAACGTGCTCTCCGACGGCTACACGATCAACCTGACGCTTATTCCTTCGCTGGCCGAGTTCGCGGGCTACGATAATCCACAAGAGGTGCTGGCCTCTGGCAACCTGCCCCCGGGCACGGTCCTGGTGCCGACCGTCCTGCCGCGATTTACCGTGCGGCAGGTGGTCACCACCGTGAACGTTTGGGACGGCCAAACCGTTGTGCTCGGCGGCCTGCTCTCCGACAAGGTTCAGAGCATCAAGGACAAGGTGCCTGTGCTGGGCGACCTGCCCTTGCTTGGCCGCTTTTTCCGCAGCGAGTCCAAAACCACCAACAAGAAGAACCTCGTGATTTTCGTGACGCCGACGATGATTGATCCGGCGGGCAATCGGCTGCACACCGACGAGGACATGCCGTTTGCGCTCTCGACCATTCCGCCGCAGCCCAAGGAAACCGGGCCCATCCCGGTCGCGCCGCCGGTCGCCACGCAGCCGCCTGAAAAGCCCGCCGCCAGGGAATGAGCCGCAATGGGGACGTGCACCCACAACGCCACCGCGCCCGTAGCGCAGACTTCCAGTCTGCCGTATCGCAGCTTTCCAAGCTGCGAAGCTTGGTTCTGCCGACTGGAAGTCGGCGATACAGCAGGTTGGAAACCTGCGCTACGGGCTGGCGCTAACCGTGCACACGAGGCTTTTGCCATGCCGCGCTTTTTGATCGTGGACGGACACGCTTACGCCTACCGGGCGTTTTACGCGATCCGTGAGCTGCGCTCGCCCGATGGCGCGCCCACCAACGCGCTCTTCGGCTTCATCCGCATGTTCGCCAAAATGCGCGCCGCCCTCGCCCCCACCCACGCCATCGTGGTGTGGGACGGCGGCCTGAGCGCCGAACGCACCGCCGCCCTGCCCCAATACAAGGCCCAACGCCCCGAAATGCCCGCCGAACTGGTGCCGCAACTCGACGAAATCATCCGTTACCTCCAAGCCTCCGGCGTGGCGTCGTTCTGCCGCGAGGGCGTGGAAGCCGACGATTACATCGCCTGCCTGGCGCAGCGCGCCGTGGCCGCCGGCTGGGAGGTCATCATCGCCAGCTCGGACAAGGATTTCATGCAGTTGGTGACGGCAGTCGAGGGTCGAGGGTCGAGGGCCGAGGGCCGGCCGGTGGCGGGGTGGGTTGGCCTGCTCAATCCGCACGACAAGACCGAGACGGTTTGGACGGTCGAGCGCGTGCGCGAAAAAACCGGCGTCGCCCCGGAGCAAATCGTGGACTGGTTGGCACTGGTGGGCGATGCCTCCGACAACATCCCCGGTGTGCCCGGCGTCGGGCCCAAAACCGCCGCCGAACTGCTCCGCCAATTCGGCTCGATCCAGCAACTCTACGCGCGCCTGGGCGGGGGGAAGTCCGAGAAACTGCGCGCCGCGCTGGCTGCGGCGGCCGACGTGGTGCGGCGCAACGTGGAACTGGTGCGGTTGAAGGCCGATCTGGATTGCGAATTTTCGCCGGAGGCGCTCGCGCTCCGGGCGCCGGACACGACGCGGCTGCGCGAGTTGTTTGCGCGCTGGGGCTTCCGCTCGATGCTGGCGGAGCTGGAAACGACGCAGCAAGGTGCGCTGCTTTGAACAGAAACACGGTTTGATTATGAAGCGATTTGCGATTTGCGATTTGCGGTTGGCGCGTCGGGCGCACGGACCGGGCCGGGCGCGTCCATCGTCAATCGTCAATCGGCAAGCGGTTCGCCCGCACCGGCTCACCGTCCCACTGCCGAGCCGACTCGCCGACCCACCCGCCGGCGGTCTCCCCGGCGCACGCTTGCACCGGCTCATGCACGCGTTGCACGTGGCGGCCGTGGCCGTGCTGGGGTTTGCAGCCGCCAGCGCGTGCGCCCAGAGCGGTTACGTCACCCAGGGCGGCGAGTATCCGCTGGCGCCGGGGCTGTCGGGCGATCAGGTGTTCCCGGACGTGGCGGTGCGGCCCGGCGGCGGGTTTGTGGTGTGGGAGGACAATTTCACCGACGGCCAGGGGCTGGGCATCAGCGCCCAACGGCTCGACAGCGGGTTTTCGCCCGTGCTCAGCAGCTTTCGCGTCAACCAGCAGGCGGCGTTTGATCAGGAGCGCGCGCGCGTGGCGTTGTTGCGCGACGGGGGAGCGGTCTTCGTCTGGCAGGGCGGGCGGCAGAGCTATCAACACATCTACGCGCGGTTTCTCTCGGCCAGCAACACGTGGTTGACGGGCGACATCCGCGTGAACACGCCGACCAACGTGTTTCAGCGCAACCCGGCCGTGGCGGTGCTCAACGACGGCACGGTCGTGGTCGCCTGGGGCAGCATGAACCAGGTCAGCACCAACAGCCTGCAGGACGTGTTTGCGCAGCGGTTCAGCCCGACCGGCCAGAAGCTGGGCGGCGAATTCCGCGTCAACCAGTTCACCGCCTGGAATCAGCGCAACCCCGCCGTGGCGGCGCTGGCCGACGGGCGCTTCGTCATCGCCTGGGTCAGCGAACAGCAACGCTACGAAAACGGCGCGGACATTTACGCGCGATTTTATCGCGCCGACGGCGTGCCCGACAGCGGCGAGATTCTGCTCAACACGACCACCAACGTGTGCGCGCATCCGGCGCTGGCCGCCGGCAGCGACGGCGGTTTCCTGGCCGTGTGGTCGGAGCGCGACTGGCTCAATCGAAGCAACAATTGGGACATAGTCGCGCGGGCGTTTGCGGGCAGCGGCTGGGGCGGCACGGCGCGGCGGATCAACGCGATGCTCTACGGAGATCAGGTCGCCCCGCGCGTGGCGGCCCTCGGCACCGATTACCTGGTGGTTTGGACCAGCTTGGGGCAGGACGGCTCGCGCGAGGGCGTCTTTGGCCGGGTGCTCCGGGGCGACGGCGTGCCGGCGGGCGATGAATTCCGCGTCAACACCACCACGGTGAGCCAGCAGTTGCATCCGGTGGTCGCGTCCGACGGCGTTGAACGGTTTCTGGCGGTGTGGAGCAGTTTCGTGGGCGTGACGCCGGGCATGGACCTGTTCGCGCAGCGCTATGCTTCAACGAATCAACCGCTGTTTGCGCCCGATCCGCCGTATGTTTCGGTGCTCAGCTCCAACGCGCTGAGCGTGACCTGGCCGCCGGTGGCCGGATTCAACGTGGCGCATTACGAGGTGTATGCCGACGGCGCCGGCACGCCCACCGCCACCGTCACCAACAACGCCTGGACGATGACCGGCCTGGCGCCGGCCAGCACGCATTATTTCCGGATCGCCTACGTGCTGGCCGACGGACGCCGCTCGCCGCTGTCGGGCGCCACGACCAACACCACCTACGGCGTGATGACCTGGGGCGGCATCCCGTATGAATGGATGCAGCTTTACTTCGGCACGGACGTGTTTGCGTGGCCCTCGCCGTTTGCCGACACCGACGGGGACGGGGTGTCCAACCGGAACGAATTTCTGGCCGGCACCGACCCGACCGACCCGAACAGCGTGTTGCGGATGCGTCTGCATCCGACGCCGCAGGGGCTGTATTTGTCGTGGAACACGCAGCCCGGGCTGCTGTATCAGGTGCAGGTTTCGACCAACCTGGGCGCGTGGGTGAACGTCGGCGGGCCGCGGTTTGCCGCCGGGCAGATGGACTCGATGTATGTCGGCGGCGGCAACGCCGGCTACTACCGCGTGCTGCGGGTGCGTTAACGAGCGATTTGTATGGCGCGTGTTTTGAACTGGAAGAGTTTGCTGGTGACGCTGGGTTTGGCGTTGGCGGCCCGGCCCGCCGCCGCGTTTTCGTTGCTGGGGCCTCCGCCGGCGAGCAGCAGTGCGCCCGACGGGTATCAACAACCGGTCATCGGCTACCATCTGGGAGGCGACATCGGCGGGCCGAAAAACCTCGGAGAGGAATATCGCTGGAACACGCCGAATCTCTTTTACGCCTTCGACACGTCGTTCCTGGATTACTTCGGCTCGAACGGCGTGTTCGCCGTGGAACAGGCCATCGCCATCTTCAACAACCTCACGAATTTTTCGGCCATGTCGGCCGATCTGTCGGAGTTCCCGCTGGAGGTGACGCGGAACAACTACACAGCGGCGGCACTCAATCTCATGGACCTCAAGTCCGTCACCCTCTCGTTCATCTTGGAAGAATTGGGACTGGCCGACCCGGTGCGCTACACGTGGTGTTTGCGCGACCGGCGACCGCTGCCGAATCAATCCTGCCCGTTCATGCACTACGACGTAATCATGCGGAATTTCGATCCGGTTACGTTTGAGTATTCCCGCTACGTCAACGGCACGCTTTACAGCTATGAAATCTTCGAACGCTGCACCGGGGACAACCCGTTGGCCAATGCGATTGAGTTTTTGGTGGATCCGCTTGCTCCCGACCCAACCGCCGTGGCGCAGTTCGGGTTGAGCTACGGTGACTATTATCTGGGCCTGACCCGCGATGACGTCGGCGGCTTGCGCTACATGCTGCGCACCAACAACGCGAACTGGGAGGGGGTCTCTTCCGACAGCGTGCTCTTGGCGACGAATTTTAACACCGTTCAATTGCTCGGCACGTCCAACCTGGCCCAGTTTGCCGCCCAGGCGCTCACCAATGACGCAGCGGCGCTCACCGCACTTTACCCGGGGCTGATCATCACCGACACGAAACTGATTTTCACCAACCTCGTTACCACGAACGTTTTTGCCTACTTCACCAATTTTCCCTGGTCGCCGGCGGGCAGCCCCGCGTCGCTGGTGGTCGCGTCCAACCTCACGACCAACGTCGTGACCTGGTATCGGCACTCCTTCGCCAACGTCGTCACCAACCGGGCTTTCACCAACGGGATCATGCGCCTGCAAACCACCCGCGTCGAGCCGTGCACCTGGGGGCCGCCCGGACTGCTTTGCACTAACGTGAGCTTCCAGACTGTCGCGACCAATCTGCTGTCCGGGGACTTCTACATCTTTCCCACCAACGCGCCCTGCGGCGTCTGGATCGTGCGCACGCAACTGGTCAACGTCACAGCGGTCACCAACCCGGTCGTCGTCGCCACCAACGTGCCGGGCACCACCAACGTCTTCGGACAGCAGTTTGATCAGGCCACGATCACGTATTTCACCAACTACATCTTCGTCATCCATCCGGTGGACTGCGTGACCAATTCGGTCGCGTTGCGCCAGGGCATGGACA
>JAOAIM010000066.1 GCA_026414705.1 Verrucomicrobiia bacterium
GTTCAGAGTTTTGCGGGTTGAAGTCGCCGCTTTGGCTTTGCCGACTGGAAGTCGGCGAAACAGCAGGCTGGAAGCCTGCGCTACGCTCGCACGCTCCCACGCTCTGACGCTCTGACGCTCCTCACGCTCCGACGCGCGCTCAAACCTGTTGCGCCCCTTCGGGGCTTGAGAGGGTTGGGGGGCGTCGCCAACCCCAGGGCGTTGCCCTGGGCTCGCCTTGTGGTCGCGCCTTCGGCGCTCAAACCCGTTGATGAAACGCTGTTTTCGGCGGGACGCCGAAAACGGCATGCGAGACGCGCGCGCTCCCTTGTTCGTGTTTCCCCCGTTCCTGAGTTCCTCCTTCGTTGTTCGATGTTCACCGCTCTGCGGGGCCTCCCTCTCCCAGCGGGAGAGGGTTGGGGTGAGGGAGAACGCATCGTGGACAAAAGGGTATTCAAATGTTTGCGGAGTTTCACCCCCACCCTGGCCCTCTCCCTCGAGGGAGAGGGAATTCGCCAGGCCGCCATTGGCCCGCTTGTTCGCCCGGTGCTCACGCATGGCCCTGTTCATAGTTCAAAGTTCAAGGTTCAGAGTTCAGAGTTTTGCGGGTTGAAGTCGCCGCTTTGGCTTTGCCGACTGGAAGTCGGCAAACCAGCAGGCTGGAAGCCTGCGCTGCGCGCCACGCTCCACGCCCATTCGATGTTCGGTGTTCGATGTTCGGTGTTCGATGTTTTCCAGCGCGCGCCGCTCGCGCGCCCTCTCCCGGCGGCAGAGGGTTGGGGTGAGGGCGAATGCCCGGTTGAAATCGCAGGGCCGGCCCGCGACGGCGGCACGGCAAATCATCGAAATACACGCCATTGAGCGCTGCGCGATGGTCGCCACCCGTTGCCTCCTCTTTGGGTTGTGTTTTGGACCAATCCATGGATTCAAAACGCGCCCAGGGCGTATTTGCGACGAAGTTTTTCACGAATCCAGATCGCGCCCAGGTTGAGCACGACCACCAGCGCAATCAGAAACAGCGTCGTGGCAAAGACCATCGGGCGCGCCGCCTCGGAGTCCGGCGATTGAAAGCCCAGGTCGTAGATGTGAAATCCCAGGTGCATGAACTTCTGGTCCAGATGCAGGAACGGCGGCTCGAGGTTCAACGGCAGTTCGGGCGCGAGCTTGACCACGCCCACGAGCATGAGCGGGGCGACCTCGCCCGCGCCGCGCGCCATGGCCAGAATCACGCCGGTGAGAATGCCGGGCGCGGCGGCGGGCAGCACCACCCGCTGAAGCGTCTGCCACTTGGACGCGCCGCAGGCCAGCGAGCCTTCGCGCGCGCCGCGCGGCACCGCCGCCAGCGCCTCCTCGGTCGCCACCACCACCACCGGCACGGTCATCAGCGCCAGCGTCAGGGACGCCCACAACAGCCCGCCCGTGCCGAAGGTCGGCGTCGGCAGCGCATCCCGAAACAACAACGCGTCCACCGTGCCGCCGAGCACATACACGAAAAAGCCCAGACCAAAGACGCCGAAGACGATCGAGGGCACGCCGGCGAGATTGTTCACCGCGATGCGCACCGCGCGCACCAACGCGCCCTGCCGCGCGTATTCGCGCAGGTAGATCGCCGCCAGCACACCCAACGGCGTCACTGCCACGCTCATCAGCACCGTCATCACGAACGTCCCGAAAATCGCCGGGAAAATCCCGCCCTCGGTGTTCGCCTCGCGCGGTTCTTCGGTCAGAAACGCGACCAGATTGCGCCCGAACCGGGCCAGCCGTTGCCCGCCGGTTAGTTCGTTCGGGAAATAAAAATCCACGATCTGGCCAACGGGCAGTTGCCGTTCCTCGCCGGAGGTCAGGCGATACACGAAGGCGTGCTCTTGTTGGGCGGCGCGCAGGGCGCGGGCGCGCGTGGCCAGGCGCTCGTAATCCGCCTGCAACGCCGCCTGCTCGGCGCTGATGCGCCCGCGTTCGGCGGCCACGTCGCGTCCGGCCGCCGCTTCACGTTCGAGCGCGCGCTCGCGCAGGCGCAGACGCGCCAGGCGCTGGTTGATGCGGCCAATGTCGCGTTTCTCGACGCGGCGCAACTCGGCGCGACGTTGTGCGGCCTCGGCGACGACTCGCCGGAGTTCGGCGCGGAATTCGGGCGCATCGGCGGGAATCGGCGGGCGGTCCTTGAGTCGGAGCGCCACCGGGAAGCCCAGTGCGGGGCCGTATTCGAGCCGTTCGATGCGGATGACCGCGCGGGGTTGTTCGCGGGTGGCGATCTGGTCCACATCCACGAACCGGAACGCCAGGCCGTAAGCGTCCTTGTTGCCGAGGAACAACTGCCACTCGCGCGGGCGCTGACCGCTGCCGGGCGCATCGAGGGTGTGGACGGGCTTGACCTGTTCGCGGACGATTTCGCCGGCCAGCCGCTGCGGGCCTCCGGTCGCCGTGGCCGGCCCTTCGCGCAGGGTGATTTCGACCACGCGCCCCGGCCAGAACGCGCGCAAGCCGTTGACCAGGACCACGGCGAGCAGGCCCAGAATCATCGCCAGGCCGACCGTCAGGCCCATGGCGGTGAACCAGACCCAAACTTCGCCGGCGGGGCGGCGCGCGCGCGGTGTTTGGTCAATCCAGGGCATTGCGCCAACTCAAAACAGCGAACCGCGAACGCCGAATGGCCCGCGGCAACGTCGGCTCGTTCGATGTTCGATGTTCAATGTTCGTTGTTCGATGTTTGCCAGCGGCAGCCGCGCCGGCTCCCTCTCCCAGCGGGAGAGGGTTGGGGTGAGGGAGAACGCGGCGTGGGCGTGAGGGTGTCCACATGCCCGCGGAGTTTCACCCTCACCCTGGCCCTCTCCCTCGAGGGAGAGGGAATTCCGCACGCCGTCCAATGGCAACGCCATAACCCTTGGCCAACGAGCGCGTGTTCAACGTTCAGAGTTTTGAGGGTTGGCGTCGCCGCTTTCGCTCCGCCGACTACCAGTCGGCGACACCGCAGATTGCCAATCTGCGCTACGCTCTGACGCTCCACGCTCCACGCCTTCTTGACCCGGTGAACGGGCCGGGTAGCTTGCGGGCCGCCTGGCCGCGGTGGGAGCGGGCGCAACCTGCCGCGGGCAGCGTGCGCCTCACATGAGTCCCAACCCGTTTGAACGTTGCTGCCTGTCGGGGTCTGGGTGGTCGTTGCGCCACGTGTTGCCGCGCCGTCCGGGGCCTCGTGGCCAGCGGTGCGCGCCGGCGGCCGGATGCCAGAACGCACGGACGCGGCTGCGAGCCGGGCTGCGCGCGGGCGTGGTGATGTGGCTGGGCTGGCTCTGGGTGTGGGCGGGTTCGCTGCGCGCGCAGGAATCGGTGTGGATTTCGCTGGCGGGTGAGGAGGCGGCGGCGGCGCGTCGGGCGGCGCTGGCGCAGCAACGGTTCAACGTGGAATGGGGCACGTTGGGATTGCGGTTCGGCGGCGGGCTGGAGGTGGAGGCCAACGACAACGTGCGCAGTGAGGTTCGGGATGAGAAGGAGGACCTGATTTTTCGACCGCGCGTGAACATCAACGGCGTGTGGCGGGTTTCGGATCGCAACAGTCTGAACCTGGGTCTGGGCGTCGGTTACGTGACGTATTTGAAGGGCACCGAGCCGGACAATCTGGTGATCACGCCGGGCTCCGACCTGGATTTTGACGTGTGGATCGGAGATTTCGAGATCAACCTGCACAGTCGCTTCACGTATTCGCAGGACGCGACGGCGGACCCGACCGCCAGCGGCGTGGGCACGCTCAACCGGTTTGTGAACGTGTCCGGAACGCGCGTGCGGTGGGATTTGTATGACCTGGTGCTCGCGTTCAATTACGATCATTTGACCTACGTGGCGACGATGCCGGAGTTTTCCTACATGAGCCACGTTTCGGAGCTGGGAGCGTTCAGCGCGGCGTTGCGGTTGGCGCCGGATTTTTTTGCGGGCCTGCAAGTGGGCGCGGGGATGACAGACTTCGACGAGCCGGTGTTCCGGGACAACGTGCATGTGGCGGGCGGACCGTTCATTCAATGGGTGGTGAGCGATTACACGCGAGTGCGCCTGGCCGCCGGTTACACGACGTATTTCAACCAGGCGCTGGGCACCAACCGGCCTGCCTCGACGTTGAGCAGCTTTTTTTTCGATTTGCGGGCGCAGAACCGGCTCACCGAATTCCTCACCCACACGCTCTCGGCGGGCAACCAGGTGCTTTCCGGCGTGGGCGACAGCACCTTTGAGCTGCTCTACGTTCGTTACGAGGCCGTGTGGCGACTGTTTGAAAAGACCGGGCTGACGACGTCGTTTTCCTACGAGTTCGCCTCCTCGACGAGTGCACGGTTCGAGGGCCTGGAGCGATTCGGCGTCGGCCTCAGCCTGCATCGAGGCATCACCCCACGGCTCGTCGCCTCGCTGAGTTATCAGGGCTATTTCAGGATGGGCGACGACGAAGATCAGGAATACGTGCAGAATCGGCTTGTGTTGAGTCTGTCCTACACGTTTTAATCTGAAGGAAAGATGAACCGACGGGTTGTGCAGTTGTGCCTGTTGCTGGGCGTGCCGGGTGTGCTCGGCGGCGCCGTCGAGAATCCCGCCTCCTCAGCCCAACCCGCCGCGCCGCTCGCTGTGGAATCGCGGAGTGTTGCCCCGCCTGCGCCCCCCGCGGCCCCGGCCTCCGAAGCCGCACCCAACCCGGTGACGGTGCCCGACTACATCATGGACGACAAACACCGGCTGTTGCCCGGCGACCGCGTGAGCTTCTTCATCAAGGAGGATCGCACCAACGCCATCCCGCTGGTGGTCACCGAGTCCTCCGAACTGGACATTCCATACATCGGGCGGATGAGCGTTGCGGGCAAGACCTGCCGCCAACTGGCCGCCGAGGTGAAGGCCGCGCTCGAAAAAGATTACTACCACCAGGCCACGGTCATCATCGGCCTGGATGCGCTCGGCAAGGTCGCCGGCAAAGTGCTCGTGGTCGGCCGCGTCAAACTGCCCGGCCCGGTGGAGATTCCGCCGAACGAAAACTTCACGGTGGGCCGCGCGATTCTCAAAGCCGGCGGCTTCAGCGATTTCGCGAACATGAAACGCGTGCAAATCGTGCGCAAAATGCCCGATGGCGCCACCAGGACCATTGAGGTGAACCTGCGCAACGTTTTTGAGGAGGGCCGCATTGAGGAAGACGTGCCAGTTGAACCGAACGACCTGATCATCGTTCCCAAGCGCGGGATCAACTTCTGAACCCGCCCGTGTTGTTCCATGCAAGACGCATCCCCCACGGTCACCAGCTCCAGCCGCTCGGCCCGCTCGGCGCGTTTCTTCAATTATTTGCACCGCTACCGCACCCTTCTGCTCAAGTGGTGGTGGATTTTGCCTCTGACCATGCTCCTAGGCATCGCCGTGCAGGGCTACCGGCTCTGGACCGCGCCGCCCAAATTCGCCGCCCTCAGCCGCATGGTCGTGGGCTACAAACTCTCGGTTCAATCCGGCCCCACCCCCACCGAGGAACTCATGAACTTCCTGGGCACGCAGCGCGAACTGATGCGCAGCGCGCGCGTGACCGAAGACGCCGCGCGCCGCGTCCGCCAACTGCGCCCCGACCTGCCCGCCGGCCCGGTCGAGCTGCAAATCAGCGTTTCACCCCGCACGGCCGTCTTCAACCTCCTGGCCACCGGGTCGCACCCCGAATACACCCGCCTCTTCCTCGATGCCTCCATGGAGTCCTACAAACTCCTTAAAAAGGAAATGCGCGGTGACGTCGCCGAAAACGTTCTCCAGGGCATCAACCGCCAGCTCGCCGACCTGGAAGCCGAACTCAAGCGTTACGAGGAAGAGGAAATCAACTTCAAGTCCTCCAACAGCCTCGTGCTCATCCAGGAACAGGGCAACACCGCCGCCAAATACCTCGCTCAACTCGACGCCAAACTCGCCAGCCTCAAAACCGAGCATCAGTTGCTCACCCGCCTGAACCTCGAACAGAACCTCGAACGCCAGCAACAAACCCGCGCCACCGGCGCACCCGCAGGCGGCGACGCCGATTCGGGCAGCGAATCGGTCCGCCTGCTCCACCGCGACTACTTCAAGGCCAAGCAGGAGCTGGAGTTGCGAAAGGCCGAATACGCCGATTGGGCCCGAGTGCTCAAGCCGTTGCACCCGCGCATGGTCGCCCTCAGCAACGAAATCACCCGGCGCGAAGACCTCCTTGAAATCTTCCGCGCTCAGAGCCTCGAAGAACTCACCAACCGCGTCAACTCCGTCGCCCTCGAAATCAAAACGCTCGAGGAAATCATTCAGGAATGGACCGCCAAGGCCCTCGACGCCAATCGTCGCCTCGCCCTTTACGAGGACATCCGCACCAAAAAACAGCGCACCCAGCAACTCTACGACCAGTTGCTCAAATACATGCAGACCATTGACGTGGACCAGAGCCTTGCCCAGGAACCGGTCACCGTGTTGGAGCCGGCCCGCCTGGTGCCCGCCGGGCCGAACATTGCCAAGATGCTGCTCCTGGGCGCGCTGGCCGGCCTGCTCGCGGGCCTGAGCATCCTCTTTGTCATGGAACGACTCGACGACCGCCCGGCAACCTTCTCCGATCTGCAGGAGTCGTTTGATGAGCCGGTGCTCGGCCAGATTCCCCTCGAACACGGCCACGGACGCAACCGCCACGTGCCCGTGCTCCAGTTGGAAGACCAGCGCCACGCCTTCGTGGAGGCCTACCGCAACCTGCGCTCCTCACTCCTCTACATGGCCAGCGAGGGCAAGCGACGCCGCGTGCTGCTCGTCACCAGCGCCATCCCCAGCGAGGGCAAATCCCTCACCGCCGCCAACTTCGCCGTCATCCTCGCCCTCTCCGGCTCGCGCGTTCTGCTGGTGGACGCCGACCTGCGCAAAGGTCTCCTGCATCGCCATTTCAACCTTCATTCCACCCCCGGCCTCAACGAGGTCCTGCTCGGTGAGAAACCCTGGCGTGAGGTCGTTCAAGCCACACCCACGCCAAACCTCTGGTTGCTGCCGCGCGGCAACACCGCCCGCAACCCCGGCGAAATGTTTCTCAAGCCCGCGATGCTCCAACTCATCCGCGAACTCGCCGCCGAATACGACTTCGTCGTGTTCGACAGCGCGCCGGTCATGGCCGCCGACGACGTCACCACCCTGGCCCCGCACGTCGAGGGCGTCGTGTTCGTCATCCGCGCCAACTTCACCTCCGCCCGCGTCGCCCGCGCCGCCCTCGAACTGCTCTATCAACGCGACGTGAGCGTGCTGGGCCTGGCTTTCAACGGCGTCGAAGCCAATTCCTCCGACTACTACTACTACCGTTACAAGGACTACTACGCCGAACGCAAAACCGCGTGAGACGTGTTGTCCACTGGCGCCGGCACTTTTCCCGGCTTCAAAATCACCCTCGCACCGCACCCGCCATGCCCCTTGCCGCAGGTTCGCCCAATCTCCCGCCCGGCCCGGCGTGGTTCTGCCTGCGCACCCGGCCCAAACACGAACACATCGCCGCCCAACATTTGCGCCGGATCGAAAACGTCGAGGTGTTTCTCCCGCGCATTCGTTTCCGCCATGCCACCCGACGCGGCGCGATCTGGACCACCGAGGCCCTGTTTCCCAACTACCTGTTCGCCCGGTTTGATTGGGCCGCAACGCTCCGCCGCGTGCACTACGCCCCGGGCGTCACCGGGGTCGTGCATTTCGGCGACCGCTGGCCCACGATCCCGGACGCGGTTATCGCCGAACTGCAACAACTCTTCGGCCCGGCAGAACTGCGCACGCTTCCGGCCGAGCCGACCGTCGGCGACACCGTCCTGATCACCAGTGGCGTGTTTCAGGGCTTGCGCGCCGTCGTCACGCAGGTCATGCCCGCCCGCGCCCGTGTGAGCGTGCTGTTGGACTTCCTCGGCAGGCAAACCACCGCCCAACTGCCCATCGAACACGTCGTCACCGAGCACAACCCGCGCGCAATGCCGCCTTCACCGCAACGGTAGGCCGAACTTCGCGGTCCAGAGCGGCAACCCACCGCACCCGTTTTTTCAAACCGGCACAAAGCGGGCACGATTCCAACGCCTTTCCCAGCGTTTCACCTCCCTGCCCCTGGAAGTTGGTGCGACGGACACCTGGCCGCCCTGTTGCCCGGTCGAATGCCTCCTTTGACGACAGCCTCAAAAGGCAGGTTGTGAATCACGACCTCGCGGCCTTTTCCGTGCCCGCCCCCGTCCGGGCCGGCCCCGGCGATGTTGGCAGCGCCGCAGCCCCGTTCACCGCCATGCTGCGGTTGACCGCCTTCAGCCATCCCTCCGCCGCCAGTTCGGCCAGATGTTCAAAGACCCGACGAGACATCCGCCGCCCGTCGCCCTCGAATGACAGCACCATCGCATCGTGTGCCCCCAGCTCGTGAACACATTCAAACGCTTCCCCGGCGGCCGGCCGTTCTGAGTCCTCCCAGCATCGGCTCTGCCCGTTGAACTGCCACTGCACCCGACTGAACCCGAGCTTCCGCGCAATGAACGTGAAATCCGACCACAACTCCTCCAGCCCCGCGCCCCGATCGGCCTCCAGCTCCAACCATCGCGTCAGCGCCAGCGCGTAATGCGTTTCCCGCCGCAACTCCGCCGAGTTCTCCAGCACCCGACCCACCGCGAACCAGTCCCGACTGAAGTTGAACGTCCGCGCCGAAAGCAGCAGCACCACGCACAAAAAACCGAACAAAATCGGCACCCAGCGGCCCTGCGACCAGAACACCCCGAACGCCATCAACAAAAAAACCAGCGACAGGCCGTACAAAATCAGCACCGCGCGCGTGCGCGAAAAACCCACCTCCAGCAGCTTGTGATGCAGATGTTTCCGATCCGGTCGGAAGATCGGCAGCCCGCGCAGACCCCGCCGCACAATCGCCAGACTCACATCCACAATCGGCAGCGCCAGCGCAAACAACGGCGCAATCAACGCCGCCACGATCGTCCCCTTCTGCGAATGCACCAGCGTCAAAATTGCAATCAAATACCCGATCAAATACGCCCCGCCGTCGCCCAGGTAAATCTTCGCCGGTGGAAAGTTGTAGTAGAGGAAACCCGCCAGCGCGCCCACCATCCCCGCCGCAATCAGCACCGGATACAGCAACTCCCCGCCCAAACCCACATACGCAATCAACCCCATCAGCATCAACCCGATGCCCGCCGCCAGCCCGTCTATCCCGTCAATGATGTTGATCAAATTCGTCAGCGCCACCAGCCACAACACCGTCACCACCCAGCCCCACGCCCCCAACTCCAGAATCTCTCCCGTGAGCGGATTCTGAAACTTCTCGATCCGCACCCCGCTGTAACACACCGCCAGCGCGATGAGCACCTGCACCAGCAGTTTCCGACGCGCCCCCAGCGGCCGAATGTCGTCCCACAACCCCAGCCCGAACATCGCCAGCGCGCTGAAAAAAATCACCAGCCGCGTCCGCAGCGGGTCTTCCGCCACCGAGTGACCGAAGAAAATCGCCAGCGACATCGTCACAAACGCCGCCGCCAGCGCCACACCCCCAAACCGCGACACCGCCACCCGATGCGTGTGATGAAACGTCCAGATCGCCCGCGGCCCGGTCTGCCGACGCAGCAACGGTATCAGCGCAAGGCAGGTGCCCAGCCCCACCGCCGCAAACGCTACAAACACCAGCAGGTTCATCGTCCGCAATGCCGCCAGCCCGGCGTCGCCTCGCTCTCACCTTAACCGCTTCCATCAGTAAAACCAGCCGAAAACATCAACACTCCCGAATCGGGCGCATCGGACTTTCGTGCAGAACCCCTTCTCCTCCCGGCGACCCGGCTTCAGCCGGGTGAACCGCAGCGGCGTTGGCCAGAAACGGTTTCCGCCGTTTTCCGCGTCCCCGCTTCAAGCGGTTGAAACCGTTGCCAGACCGTGCCGCCTCGCTTCATCGCGTTCGACCGCAATGCTGATGAAATTTGATTCAAAGAGCGGAAATGAGCCGGCGCGTCCATGCAGCCGATTCCCCCCCAAAGCCTCGCCTCCATCACAAAGCCACCAAAGACCGCAACCGACCGCGCACCGCCGCTGCACCTCGAGAACATTTCGCGCTTCAGCCAGACTTCGCAGCCCTTTGACTTTTCGCCCCCGCGCACGCACACTGCCCAGTGGAGGCCTGAGCACATGAGCCAGACCACCTTCACAACCAACGCCCTCGAATCCGCAGCACCGGCCGCCTCCCGGCCCGCCGCAACCGCCAACCCCGCCCTCGCCGAGGTCCTCGACCGCCTCACCGCCCCCGGCTCGCTCTGTGTCACCGAGGACGGTTACATCCGCTGTGTCGCCTGCGGTCACCGTTGCCGCATCGCCCCGGGCCGACGCGGCATCTGCAAGGTGCGTTTCAACCAGAACGGCCAGTTGCGCGTGCCCTTCGGCTACGTCGCCGGCGGACTGGCCTCCGACCCGGTCGAGAAAAAACCCTTCTTCCACGTTTATCCCGGCAGTGACGCGCTGACCTTCGGCATGTTGGGCTGCGATTTCCACTGCCCCTACTGCCAGAACTGGGTCACCAGCCAGGCGCTGCGCGACGCCGTCGCCGGGGCGCCCATCGTCGAGTTAACACCGCAACAAATCGTCGCGGCCGCCAGACGCAGTGGCGCGCGCCTGGTCGTCTCCAGCTACAACGAACCGCTCATCACCGCCGAATGGGCCGTCGCCGTTTTCCGCGAAGCCAAACCCGCCGGCCTGGCCTGTGCCTTCGTCTCCAACGGCAACGCCACACCCGAAGCGCTCGATTTTCTGCGCCCGTGGCTCACCGCTTACAAAATTGACCTCAAAGGCTTCGATCCGCAGCGCTATCGCCGACTCGGTGGCACGCTCGAAAACGTTTGCAACGGCATCCGCTGGGTGCACGAGCGCGGGCTGTGGTTGGAAATCGTCACGCTGGTGGTGCCGGGATTCAACGACAGCCAAGAGGAGTTGCGCGCCATCGCCCGTTTCATCGCTTCCGTCAGCCGCGACATCCCCTGGCACGTCACCGCATTTCACCCCGACTACCAGATGACCGACACGCCCGCCACGCCCGTGCGCACGCTCCTGCGCGCCGCGGAAATCGGCAGCGAAGAAGGCCTGCACTTCGTCTATGCCGGCAATGCTCCCGGCCGCGTCGGCCGCTGGGAAAACACCTGGTGCCCCCACTGCCAACGCCTCCTCATCGAACGCACCGGCTACCTGGTTCGCAGCTATCACATCACCCCTTCGGGCCGCTGCCCGGACTGCAACCACCTCATCCCCGGCGTCTGGCCCCACGGCGGGGCCTCGGAAGTGCCCACGGGAAATTCGTGGCTCGACGCACAACGCCGCATTCCGCGCCGCGTCAACCTTTGAAACCCCAACCGCACCATGAGCTGGCTGTTTGAAACTCGCAGCGGACAAATCCGCCGACCCGCCGTCGCCGGCAGTTTTTATCCCGAAAACCCCTTGCGCCTCCGCGCGATGGTCGAACGCTTCCTCACCGCGGCCCGCACGACGCCAATCGCTTCGCCCAAAGCCGTCGTTGCGCCCCACGCCGGTTACATCTATTCGGGCCCGATTGCCGGCAGCGCCTTCGCCGCGCTTGCCCCCGATCGCGACCGCATCCGCCGCGTTGTCGTCATCGGCCCCTCCCACTGGGTGCCGTTCCGCGGCCTGGCCGCCTGCAGCGCCAGCGTCTGGGAAACCCCGCTCGGCGAAATCCCCGTGGACACTGCCGCCCTCAAGGCACTCTGCCAGTTGCCCCACGTCAGCGTGCTCGACGAAGCCCACACCCGCGAACACGCCCTCGAGGTCGAGCTTCCCTTCCTTCAGATCGCCCTGGGCGATTTCAAACTCATCCCGCTCGTCGTCGGCGACGCTGCCGACGAGGAGGTCGCCCAGGTGCTCGAGCACCTCTGGAACGGCGACACCACACGCTTCGTCATCAGCACCGACCTGAGCCACTACCTCGACTACAAAACCGCCCAGCGCGTGGACGCCGCCACCGCCCGCGCCATCGAGCAACTCCGCCCGGAACACATCACCGACGAGCAGGCCTGTGGCCACGCCCCGCTGCGCGGCATGTTGCGCGCCGCCCGCGCCCGCGGCCTCCGCGCCCACACCCTCGACCTGCGCAACTCCGGTGACACCGCCGGTTCGCCTGAACGCGTCGTCGGCTACGGCGCCTGGGCGTTCACGCCGGCCGAAGCCGAATCGCTCTGACCGGTCGGACGGCCCTTTTCCACCACACGGCCCGCGCACCGCCAGCGCCACCGCCCACATGCAACTTGCCCGTCCTTCCCGGCGGATTACCCTGTCAGCGTGAACTGGCTCACCGACCGCCGCACCTTCCTGCTCGCCGTCCTGGTCTATGGCGTGAGCATGGCCTACTCGGTCTTCCTCTGGCGCAGGGGATTCCGGCGGGACGAACACGTGAACTATTTCCTGCTGCTGGGCGGATTTGCGCTGCACACCTGGGCCATGATCCAGCGCGGCTTCTCCCTCAATCGCTGTCCGGTCAACAACCTCTTCGAAGCCACGATGTTCCTGGCGTGGGGCCTGGCGCTGGCCTGCCTCGTTGTCGCCCTGCTCCCGCGCTTGCGTTTCCTGGTCGCCTTCGCCGCGCCGCTGCTTTTTGGCGTCGGCGTCTTTGCCCTCATGCCGCCGCTGGACACACCGCCGGGCCCGACGCTTCAAACCACCGGCTGGCTCGTCAGCCTTCACGCCTCGCTCGTGTTGTTGGCCTACGGTGCGTTCGGCCTCAGCGCCGTCGCCGCCGTCATGTTTCTCTCCCAACAGCACAACCTCAAATTCAACAAACTCCGCGCCGTGCTGTCGCTGCTGCCGCCGATCCAGCGACTCGACCGCGTCACCGGCGTGCTGGCGCTGGTGGGCTTTGTGTTGCTCACGGCCGGTTTGTTTTGCGGCGCGCACCTGCCGCGCCCCGCCGGCGTCGCCTACTGGCAGGACGTCAAAGTGCGCTGGTCCGCGTTGATCTGGCTGCTGTACCTGGGACTGCTTTTGGCGCGCTGGCGCTGGACGCTTTCCGGCCGCCGCTTCGCCTGGGGCATTGTCGGCATCTTCACCTTCCTGCTGTTGACCTTCTGGGGCACCAACCTCCTCTCGCCCATTCATCATCCATGAACCCCCGGCGCGTTGCTCCAACTCATCCTGCAATCCCGCGCGCCGCCCCGCAGGCGCCAGACTCGCTGCGCCCCCTGCACCCCACCCGACGCCCATGATCCTGCTGCTTGGCCTCAACCACCGCACCGCCCCGGTCGAAGTGCGCGAGCGCCTCGCCTTCCCCGAGCAGGACCTGCCCCAAACCCTCGCTGACCTCCGCACCGCCGGACTCGCTCAGGAGGCGGTGCTGCTTTCCACCTGCAACCGCGTCGAGCTTTACGCCACCACCGCCCTCGAGCCCGAACGCGCCTTCGCCGAGTGGACCGAGTTCCTCTGCCGCGCGCGCGCCTGCACGCGCCCACCCGATTCCGCCTGGTATCACATGCACGAACCCCAGAGCCTGCATCACCTCTTCCGCGTCGCCTGCGGGCTCGACTCCATGGTCCTCGGCGAAACCGAAATCCTCGGCCAGCTCAAACGCGCCTACGAAATCGCCCAACGCCACGGCCACACCGGCGCGCGCCTCAACCGCGCCTTCCAACGCGCCTTCCACACCGCCAAATACGTCCGCACCGAAACCCAAATCCAGCGCGGCAACGTCTCCGTCGCCTCCGTCGCCGTGGACCTCGCCGGCAAAATCTTCAACGACCTCGCCCAGCACGACGTGCTCATCCTCGGCGCAGGCGACACCGGCGAAAAAACCGCCCGCGCCCTCCTGTCCCGCGGCGCCCGCCGCCTCACCGTTACCAACCGCACCCCCGAACGCGCCGAAACCCTTGCCCGCGAACTCGGCGGCCACGCCGTCCCCTTCGAGCACTGGCTCGCCGAAGCCGAGCACGCCGACATTATCCTCTGCAGCACCGCCGCGCCCCACTACGTCCTGGACCGCGTCGCCGTCGAGTCGCTCATGAAACGCCGCCCCCACCGCCCCCTGCTGCTCATTGACCTCTCGGTGCCCCGCAACATTGATCCCGAAGCCAACCTCCTCGAAAACGTTTACCTCTACAACGTGGACGACCTTCAGAGCATCGCCGACGACGCCCTCGCGCTACGCAAACAGGAAATCGCACGCTGCGAAGCCATCATCGCCGAAAAAGTCCGTGCCCTCACTTCCGGCCCCTCCATCACCTTCGCGCCACCGCCGCCCGCTGCCGACGACGCCCGCTCCTCCACCGCCCATGCCTGACCCGGCCAACACCATCCGCATCGCCACCCGCGGCAGTGCCCTCGCCCTCGCCCAGGCCAACTTCGTCGCCGCCCAATGCCGCGCCGCCTTCCCCGCCCTGCGCTTCGAACTCAAAATCATCAAAACCACCGGCGACAAACTCCAACGCGCTTCCCTGGCCAAACGTGAAGGCTCGCTCCCCAAGGGCCTTTTCACCAAGGAACTCGAAGTCGCCCTCCTCAAAGGCCGGGCCGACATGGCCGTCCACAGCCTCAAAGACCTGCCCACCGACCTGCCCGCCGGCCTCACGCTCGCCGCCACCCCCAAACGCGCCGACGTGCGCGACGTGCTCATCTACCGCGACGCCGCCTTCCTGCGCCAACGCGCCGCCACGCCCGCCCCGCAGGAATGGCAACCCGGCCAGGACACCTTGCGCGGTTTCGCCCCCGGCCTGCGCCTCCAGGACCTGCCCCCGGCCGCCACCATTGCCACCAGCAGCACCCGACGCAAAGCTCAACTCCTCGCCGCCCGACCCGACCTCAACGTCGTCGAAATCCGCGGCAACGTCCCCACCCGCCTCCAAAAAGTCGCCGAACGCGCCGAACTCGACGCCACCGTCCTCGCCCTCGCGGGCCTCGCACGCCTCAACTTTCAAATCGGAAACGACGGACGCCTCAGCGGCGACGCCGTCCCCGACGGCCTGCTGGCAGTGATTCTCGACCTGGACCTGATGCTGCCCTGCGTCGGCCAGGGCGCCATCGGCATCGAAATCCGCTCCGACGACGAACGCCTCGCCGCCATCTGTCAACGTCTCAATCACTACAACACCTACCAATGCGTCGCCGCTGAACGCGCATTCCTTCAGGCGATGGGTGGCGGATGCCAGAGCCCCGTCGCCGCCTGCGCGGAGGTCGTCGGCGATCAACTCCGGCTGCGTGCCGTTTCATTTCGCGATGGCCCCGCCCGCCGCGCCGAAGCGCGCGGCCCGCTTCACGAACCCGTTGCCCTCGGTCAACACGTCGCCGCGCAATTGAAGTAGCGCCGGGCGCGTCACGCTAAAATTGACAACGGCGAGCAGCTCGTTACACTCGCATCGTTCTCGGAAGGATGTGAACGCAGCATGACGCAGGCGGGGCGCGTGCGGTTCACCCATCCCGTGCCGAACTCAGACTTTTGGCCGTGAGCACCGTTGTGGGTTTGCGAAGCCACCCGGGTCTTGGGGCTGCTACCCTGCCCTGTGCGTTGAGCCGGCCCGACAGTTTCCCTGAACCCCCCGGCGACAATCCTCGCCACGTCGCAACCCTTGCCGCCCCGGACATCCGCGCATGTCCGGGTTCTTGTGCTCAAGTCCACCGCGCGCCATCCCTTGTCCCATGAACGCTGAATTCTGGAAACGCAAACTCGCCGCCTACCTCCACGACCCGCCGCACAAGCCGGTGGGCATTCAAAACCACGAACGACAGCGTGAGTCGTTTCTCAATCGCTTCGGCCTCACTGCAAAAGACATGGCCGAATTTGAACGCAGCGCGGATTGGCAGGCCGCTGCCGCTGACCGACTGATTTTTCCCGACCCGGCCAAATCCGGCCTGCGGGTGGATTGGAAGGGAAGCTGGCTGGAATTTTGCCATCCGCTCGGAGGGGAGCGATTGCATCCTGAGCGGTTCGCCCCGAGCGCTGCACAACTTGAAACCGAAATTACCCACGCTCTTGAAGCTGTCGCACTCACCGATCGCGAAGACTGGCGGTGCAAGTTCATCGCTGGCTGGCGACTCTGGCCCGAGCTGGCGGCCCGCGAGCAAAACCCCCATCACGCCTACCTTGTTGCTGACACTCGCATTCCGGACCACACGCTATGGCATCACAACGCGCTCGCCGCTGCCTTCACTGGTTGCGGCGGCCAGCCAGCCTTCCTGCTGTTTCAAATTGGCCCCGTTCAAGACTTCATCGCTCAAGCGCGCAAGACGCAGGACCTCTGGTCGGGCAGCTACCTGCTCAGCTTCCTCATCGCTCAGGGGATGCTTGCGATTGCCGACGAGATTGGGCCCGACGCCATTGTCTTTCCCCAACTTCGCGGTCTGCCGCTTGCCGACTTCCACTGGTGGAAAAAGGGCCTGCTCGGTAATCTCAAGCTCCGGGCCAGTCACGCCAATGAACTGCTCACGCCCAATCTCCCGAACCGCTTTCTTGCCCTCGTGCCCGCACCGCGCGCCCGGCAAATGGCCCACCTGGCCGAGCAAACCATTCGCAACTGCTGGGAGAAAATCGCTGCCTCCGTGCACGACTTCATCGAGAACCAGATCAATGGCCAGTGTCCGGGATGGGATTGGCACTGGCACGACCAGGTCAAACGTTTCCCTGTGGTGGATTGGGTCGTTCATGCCTGGAGCGACACGTCCACCGCATTGAAGCTCGCTGCAGGGGGCACGCCGCCATTGCACAGTGGATGGCAAGCCCATCCGCTCCATCACGCAGAAATTTGGGCCACAGAATTCATTCCTGCCGACCACCGCGAATCGTTCGGCCCCTATTCCAACAGCGCGTTCGCCTGGGCGCTCCATTATGCCCTGACCGATTGGAAATTCGCCGCCGCCAAGAACGCGCGCTCGTTTGCGCAATGGCACTCCGGCGGCCCGTTGAACGCTGATGGGATTCCGAAAGACCACCTCGACGGTCGGAATGAGGTCCTTGGCGGAGGCGAGCATGAAAAGTTCTGGTCCATTCTCCGGCAGCGATGTCCTCGTCAGTTCAAGGGCTCCCAACTCTACGGGGCCATCTCGGTCATCAAGCGGCTCTGGCCCGAAACCTACCTGCCCGATGTACTGGACCTCGACCGTGCCAAGCCGGTCTTCGAACCGGTCAATGCCGTCGCCCAAGTGGACGCTGCCGTCGAAGGCGGTGATGAAGAGGCGGAGATCTACTACGCCGTCCTCGCCATGGACGGCGATGACATGGGCCAATGGGTCAGCGGCGAAAAGGCCGCCCCGCTCGTCAACAGCCTAGCCCGGGAAGCTCAAGACTACTTCCGTAAGCATTGGAAGCAGGATGCAACCGGCGTCGCCGCCGACCAGGTCAAACGTCCCCTCTCCCCGGGCTATCACGCCGCCTTGTCCGAGGCGTTGTCGAACTTCAGCCTCTATTGCGCTGCCCCCATCGTGCGGGCCTTCGGGGGCCAGCTTATCTATGCCGGTGGCGACGACGTGCTGGCCATGCTTCCCGCCCGCACTGCTCTCGATTGTGCCCAGGGTCTTCAACTGGCCTTTCGTGGCGTCAACCCCGCCGCGCCCGAGGCTCGCGCCTCGGCTGAGGTGAAGAAAGTCCTGCACGACCTCTTTGACTACGACCGCCACGTGGACGGCTTCCTTACCCTCCGCAAAACCGCCCGCGCTGACGTGGGCCGCGCCGCGCACCTCAAGCCCAACTGGCCGCTGATGGTTATGGGCCCGCAAGCCACCGCCTCCGTCGGCATTGCCATCGGCCATGTTCGCTCGCCCATGCAGGACACCATCCAAGCGGCCCGCGACGCCGAACAGGCCGCCAAGAAGATTCCCGGCAAAGGCGCGTTCTGCCTCAATGTCCTCAAGCGTTCCGGCGAGGCGGTTGGCTTCGCCGCTCAATGGCAAACCGGCGTCGTCTCTGTCTGGGGCGAATTGGAAGCCGGTATCCACGACCTCAGCGGTCGCTTCGCCTACCGCTACGCCAGCCTCGTGAAAGCTCTCGTCGTCACCGGCGGCAGCCACAGCGGGGCGCGCTACGCCGAGCACTGGAATGAAACGCTGCGCGAAGCCGTCACCGCCGAACTCGCCCATGTGTTCCACCAACAAGGTGGCATGAAAATGCTCAAAGCCCGCGAACTGGCCGCCCGCTGGACGTCCGCCCTCATCGCCGCCCTCAGCCCTCGCGACTACCTGCATTTCTGGCTCACTTGGGCCTTCATCGCCCGCCTCACCAAACCGTCAATTACCTCCGAAGACCAATGAACACTGTGCTCATCGAACCCACCGACGTGCTGTTCTTCCGCGACGCCATTCCCATGTCCGCAGGTCAGGGCAAGGGCGCCGGCTGCCGAATGCCTTTTCCCAGCACGCTGCACGAAGCCTTCCGCGCCAGCCTGCTTCGGGCGCGGGGCGAAACCGGGCTGAAAAAGGAAATCCCCGGCCGCCCGCGCGCTGCCGACCGTAAGGGCAACTGGCACGCCCTCAGC
>JAOAIM010000067.1 GCA_026414705.1 Verrucomicrobiia bacterium
TTGACGGTGCGGGGTTCGCAAAGCGCCTGCCGGGGCGGCCCGCTGTGCTTTGTGAAGTTCGGCCTGTGGATGAGCGTGCTGTCCGGGTTGCTGGTGGCGCTGGCGGCGCTGCCGCCGGTGAATCGCATCGTTGAGTTCACCTGGTTTGCGAGCGCGCAGTCGCTACTGCGGCTTTACGGCTTTGCGGCGATGATCCTGTTCGGCGCGGCGTATCACATTTTGCCGCGGGCAGTCGGGATCGAGTGGCCGCTGGGACGGCTGGTTCGCGCGCATTTCTGGCTGGCGCTCGGAGGGGTGGTGTTGCTGGCGTTGCCGCTGATCGGCGCGGGCGTCGTGCAGGGACTCCAGCTTGCCAAACCGCAGGTGCCGTTCATGGACACGGCCAGGGCGAGCTTGATGTTCCTGCGGCTGAGCACGGTGGGCGACACGCTGCTGCTGGTGGCCAACGGCCTGTTCTTGCTGAACGTGTTCGCATTGGCGACGCGGTTTCTCACGTCGTTGATCCGAGACTTCTGGGCGCGGGCTTCGGCGCCGACGCCGGTGGGGGAGGTGGCGCGATGAAATCGAGCGCGCTGGTGTTTCTGGCGGCGTTTGTGGCGCTGGCGGCGTCCTGGGGCGGGCTGGTGCTGGCGCCGCAGTTGCAACTGGGCCTGAGCCAGCAGACCAAAACGCTGGGCGGGGAGTTGTATCCGCAAAGCCGTCCGGGCCTGGCGCGGCAGGGCCTGGAGGTTTATCGCGCGCAGGGCTGCATGTATTGCCACACCCAACAGGTGCGACAGGAGGGCGCGCGCGTCGAGGTTGTGCTCACCGAAGCGGGCACGAACGCCAGCGCCACGGTCATGGCCCTGGTGCGGCTGAATCCCGACCTTGGCAAACTCGACCCGGTCGTGCTCTTGGGTGGCCTGCCCAAAACCGTGTTGACCGCGCCGGACATGAACGCGGCCGAGCCGGCTCTCAAGGCGTTGGAAAGCGTCGGCGCGAAGGCCGAAGTGCTCGTGTCAGCGGTTGGCCCGGACATTGCGCGCGGCTGGGGACTGCGCCGCACGGTGGCCCTGGATTATCTGGCCGACGATCCGGTGCAACCCGGTTCGCGGCGCATCGGCCCGGACCTGGCCAACGTGGGTTTGCGCCTGCCCGATGCGCAGTGGCATTTGCGCCATCTCTACGCCCCGCGCGCGGAAGTGAAAGACTCCACCATGCCGCCGTATCGGTTTTTGTTTGAGGTGCGCAAGGTCGGCGCGCGCCCGTCGCCCGACGCGCTGCAACTGCCGCCGGAATTTGCCCCACCGGCCGGTTACGAAATCGTGCCCAAACCCGAAGCCGTGGCGCTGGTCGCATATCTGTTGAGCCTGCGCGCCGACGCGCCGCTGTTTGAAATGCCGGTGATGACCCTGCCCGCGAGCGCGCCGGGCACCAACGCGCCCGCGACCAACGCGCCCGCCCCAACCGCCCCGTCCCAATGAGCTCCGAACCCCGCACTCACAACCCGAGCCCCGAGACGCAGGAGGTGGTCGCGCCGGGCGGCGTCTCGTCGCGTCCGGTGCCGATGTGGTTGCTGATGTTCACCCTGCTGCTGTTGTTCGCCGGCATGGTGTGGTTCGACCTGCGTGGCGGCTGGTTTGAGCCGAAAGTATACGGGCCGTTTGCGTCGTTGTCCGACGTGGAACGATTTCAACCGCGCGCGCGCGGCGGCGTGAACCTCGCCCTGGGCAAACAGAAGTTCGATCTGCCCTGCGCGCTCTGTCACGGGCCGAGCGGCGAGGGCAAACCCGGTCAGGCGCCGCCGCTGGCCGGCGCCGACTGGGTCAACGCCGAAGGCCCGAACCGGCTCATCCACATCGTGCTCTACGGCCTGACCGGGCCGATCGAAGTCAGCGGCCAACGCTACACGTTTTCGGCGGGCATGACCCCGTTTGGCAGTGTGCTGTCGGACGAAGACGTTGCGGCGATTTTGAGCTACATCCGTCAGGCCTGGGGCAACAAGGCGCCGCCGGTCACGCCCGAACAGGTGCAGAAGGTGCGCGCGCAGGTGGGCAATCGCACCCAGCCTTACACGCCCGAGGAACTGCTCCAGATGCCGGTGGAGGTCAAATAGCCGCGCTTGGAAACCGCGCGGCGGACCCAAGCACTTTCCTGCTCGTGCCCGCACCGGCGCGGCTTGGCACTCAAAAGATTGGGACCTGCTCCGGCACCGCGTTGAGGAAGCGGTTGAAATCGCGGTCGTTCGGGCCGGCGGAGGGATTGGGTGGCCAGGCGATCCAGCGGCGCTGGTTGCCAATTTCGATCGTGCGCGATTCTTTCCAGCGCCAGGCCTCGGCGTGCCCGTCGGCAAACGTGAGCGTGGCCGCCTGGCCGTGACGGGTCGCCGGGAAGCTCACCCATGCCCATTTGGGCGCGCCGAAGATGTTGTAGTTATTGGCGCTGAGGCAAAAGGTGGATTGCTGGATGCTGTTTTCGTGTTCGTCCACGAACACAAACGCGCGGGTCGGCCCGGGACGTTGAATCTGGTGGAGCTTGTGCCAGGTCTTGGCGTAATCGGAACTCGACGGGTCGGTGATGCCGTTCATGTAAACGCTCATGGAGACCGAACGCACGCGCGGCACCTGGCCGCGGTCCAGCACCGTGGACTGGTCGGCCGGACATTTGTAAATGCCCACCGAGCGGTTGTAGGGGAACAACAGACCGTTTTCGAGATTCGTCGTGGTGGTGTCGGTGTAAGCGTTGCCCAGCAACCAGGAGGGTGGTTTGGTCGTCAGCCCGGCCCGACTCGGAATGTAACGCACCGCTTCGTTGGGCGGCAGATGGTCGTGGTGATCCCCCACATACATCTGCCAGCAAAGCTGGAGTTGGCGCTGGTTGCCGAGGCATTGGATCTGGCGGGCTTTGGCCTTGGCCTGGGTCAGCGCCGGCAACAACAGAGCCGCCAGCACCGCAATGATCGCAATCACCACCAGCAACTCGATCAGGGTGAACGCCCGCCCCGAAGAAAGCGCCCGGTTGAGGCTCAAGCCGTTCATCGAGAGTCTTGAACCAACCTTTAGCCAGACCCATTGCCCGGTTCAACCATATTGTGCGCTTGGGGGCGCGAAGAAGACCATCCCCCAGCGGTCCAAAGCTTGCACCGCCATCGAGACCGTTACGCCATCAACGCACCCGGGCTTTGCGGCTCTCGGTAGCTATCCGCTCAACCAGCGCGCTCGCACGGACGCCGGGCATCACCCCCCCAAGCCCTCCGCCGCGGACTTCCGGGGTTTTCCTCCCACTATGGTCCGGCGTTTGGGCCGCTTATTCGCTGAAGCTCGGCGAGGCAACCCTCTCGGAAGGTTGGATACCGCAAGGTCCAGCCCAGCTCGTGTCGGAGCTTCCGATTGGAAACGCGTTTATTGGTGACGGCGCGAGACGAGAGGGGCGATGTTTCGCTTTCTGCTGCTCCTGGCATTGGCAGCCCGGTCTGCGAGGCCAACCACTGAAAAAAATCTCGCTGACACACCGGTTCATCGTCCACGACGTTGTAAATCTCCCCGGGCCGCCCGCTGACCAGCGCGGTTTCGATCGCGCTGACGAGGTCGTCCCGATGAATCATGTTCAGCACGCGCTGCCCCCGGCCTTCCAAGCGCGCCTGGCCGCTGAGGAATTGTCGGAGCCAGTAGCCACGGCCCGGGCCATAAATCCCGGCCACGCGCAAGATGACCGCGGGCAAACGGCCTTCTTTGGCCGCGGCGAGCAACACCTGCTCGGCGGCCACCAACACCTGTGCCGTGGGCGAGCCGGGCGCGGTGGGGCTTTCCTCGGTCACAACCGAGCCATCATTCTGCCCATAAACGCCGGTGCTGCTCGTGTACACAAATTTGCGGGGAGGACACGCGCCGAGCCACTCGATGAGGTTCAGGTTTCCGTGCAGGTAAACCCGCTGGTAATCCTCCACGCCCCCGCCCTGCGTGGCCGCGCAGTGGACCACCCAATCGAACCCAAGCGGCAGAACCTTGAGGGTGTCCGGTTGCGAAATGTCCGCGTGCAACGGAACGATTCCGCTGGCGCGCAGGCGCTCATCAGCCACGGTCGAACGCCGCAGGCCGAAGACCTCGTGCCCGCGCCGAACGAGCGTTTCCCCCAACGGCAAACCCACATACCCGCACCCGACAATCAACACGCGCATCAGGTCGAACTTTACGGGATGCGCGCCGACCCGCCAACCACTGCGCGTCATCCGGCCCCGGGATTGGGAACCCGCCCGCCGCTCGACGCCCGAGCATGCGCGCCCCGCAACAGCCGATCCGCGTCATCCAAAGAGGCGCTCTCCCGCCATTTCTTGATGCGACACCCGGATCATTCTAGAGTCCACCCCGCCGATGCTCGAAGCCCTCACGCGCCTCAACGCGACGCTCAACAGCCTGGTCTGGGGCTGGCCGATGATTTTACTGCTCGTGGGCACGGGCATGCTCCTGACGATTCTCACCGGCGCGGTTCAGTTTCGTCGGCTTGGTTTCGCGCTGCGGGAAGTGCTGGGCCGGATCATGTGGCGCAGCGGCGGTCGGGGCGAGGTGCGCCCGTTTCAAGCGGTGGCGACGGCTCTGGCCTCCACCGTTGGCGTGGGCAACATCGCGGGCGTGGCGACGGCGATTTTTCTCGGTGGTCCGGGCGCCGTGTTCTGGCTGTGGATTTCGGGTTTGTTTGGTATGGCGACCAAATACGCCGAGATCGTCGTGGCGCTGCATTACCGCGAGCCGGACGCTTCGGGCACCATGCGCGGCGGGGCGATGTATGTGCTCAAGAAAGGCCTGGGCCTGCCGTGGCTCGGCAGTGTGTTCGCGCTGTTGACCGCGCTGGCGGCCTTCGGCATCGGCAACATGGTTCAGGCCAACTCGGTCGCTGACGCCCTCAAAACCACGCTGCACGTGCCGACATGGATGACGGGCATCGGGCTGGTCGTGCTCACGGCGCTGGTGATTTTGGGCGGCATCCGCTCGATCGCGCGCGTCACGCAATGGTTGGTGCCGTTCATGGCGGTGTTTTACGTGCTGGGCGCGTTGGTGGTGCTGGCGTTGCACCTGGAGCAGTTGCCCCGCGCGTTCGGACTGATTTTTGAGGGCGCGTTTTCCGGCACGGCAGCGGTCGGCGGCTTTGCGGGCAGCACGTTGATGATGGCGTTGCGCTATGGCATCGCGCGCGGGCTGTTTTCCAACGAAGCCGGCCTGGGGAGCGCGCCGATGGTGCACGCGACTGCGGACACCGATCATCCCGTCCGCCAGGGCATGTATGGCGTGTTTGAGGTGTTTGTGGACACGCTGGTCATTTGCACCGCCACCGCGCTGGTCATCCTGGTCACAGAGACCTGGAGCAGCGGTGCCACCGGCGCGGCGCTTTCGGCGCGCGCCTTTGAAACGGGTTTGCCGGGCACCTTCGGCGACATGGTCGTCACCGGCGGGCTGCTGTTGTTCGCGTTTTCCACTCTGCTCGGCTGGAGCTATTACGGCGAAACCGGCATTGTGTATTTGCTCGGCGCCAAAGCAGCGATGCCCTACCGGCTGGCGTGGTTGGCCTTTGTTTATCTGGGCGCGACCGGCTCGCTGCACATGGTCTGGGACATTGCCGACACGCTCAACGGGCTGATGGCCATCCCGAACCTGATCGGCCTGCTGGCCTCAATTCCATTGCTCCTGCGGCTGCAACGTGAGTTCTTCGCACGCCAGGGATTGCGTCAATAATCGTAAAGACCCGGATCGCGGCTGTAACCGCCCTCCGCACCGCCTTCACCCCCACCCTCGCCAAACCAATCCCCCAGCACGTCCCCCATGTCTTGTTCGATCTTTTCGGGGTCTTCGCCCGCCTCAAGCCGTTTGATTGCGACGTCCAGCTCCTTGGGCACGGCACCAGGCGGCATGAGGTCTTTCATTTTGCGCATCATGTGCGCCATGTGTTTGGGGTTGTTTTCATCCAGGTGATCCAGATCGCGTTCCAGCTCCCGCATCGCCCGCTCCACCCGCGGGTCGTCCAGGTCCGGCATCGGCGGGCCGCCCTCTTCGCCTTCAGCGGCGCGAGCCGGTTCTTGGAGTCCGCGCACGGTGGCGAAGCGGCTGATTTGCTTGACCATGTTCCGGTTGCCGCACTTGGGACAGGTCGGCAACCGGTCGGGGTTCACCCGCTTGGATAGAAAGCTGAAAATGCGGCGGCACTTGGGACAGGCGAATTCGTAAATCGGCATGGCGCGTGAGTCGGTTGAGGATGAGCGGTTAAAAGGGTGATGAGTCGAATGGGTGGCTTGTTGCGACGTTGCGCGCAAAAAGCATCGCAACGCTCAAGCGTTCCTCAATTTTGAGAACCACCTCAGCCATGCGCCGATTTTTTAGCGCCAGGAAAAACCTGAGCAACAAAAAACCCGGTTCGGTGCGCAGTCGGCGGTCAACCACCGCGTGCGTGTCCTTCGATACCGACCGATTTGCGCGGTTGTTGAGCCGGTCGCCCCACGCCCCGCCGGGGGCGCACCTGGCCAACCCGGGCCTTTTCTTTCGGGGTCAAGGCGGGGCGCTGCAAGCTGCACCGGGCAGGTTTCTGCCGCAACGGGTTGCCAGGCTCGGCCCTGGATCGGGCCGGGAAATGACGAGGTTTGACGTGTTCCTTGTCAGGACGAAAATGCTCTTTGCGGCCTTGGCCGTGACGGTAGAGTGAAAAGCAGCCCATGAGCGCGCGAAGCCGAACGCACCAGCCCGGCCTGGCGGCTCGGGTGCGGCGATGTGCCGGGTTGCTGCTGTGCGCGGGCGTGGCCGGGGCCGAGGGGCAATTGATGCGCGAACAAAGCGCGGGCCCCCTGGCGACCGCTGGCGCCCACGAGTTCCTGATCCAGAACTGGGACACCCGCAGCGGTTTGCCCGGCGTCTCGGTGACCGCCCTGGAACGAACGCCCGACGGTTTTCTCTGGGTCGGCACGCGGCAGGGGCTCGCGCGCTTTGACGGCGCGCAGTTCCGCGTCGTGTCGCCCCACCATCTGCCGACTTTCAAATCCGACTTCATCACAAGCCTTCGCGCGGACACCACGGGTCACCTGTGGATTGGAACCACCTCGGGCCTGTATCGGCTGCGCCGCGGCAGCACGCAGGCGTCAGGGCTGACGGTGGTGCAGCCCAACGTGTCGGTGGCGGCACTGGCGCTGGATCGCGCCGGGGTCATGTGGGCAGCCATCCCCAACGCCGGCATCGTCGGCTTTGCCACGCAGGAGCGCGGAACTCCGGAGCCGGCCCGTGCGCCGCTCGCCAACCCAGTCATCCCACCGGTGAAGTCGGACGCGCGTTTGTTCGTGGATGCCGCCGACCGGTTGGCGCTCTTCACCGGGGGCGAGCTTTGGGTTCGAGACGCCGGTCGTTGGCGGCGCATCGAAGGCGCGGACGCCGGCGCAGGCCGGTGGCAGGCCGTCTGGCCCGACGCACACGGCGGTTGGTGGGTGATGGCCGACCGACAACTGCTCCGGGTGACCGACGCCGGCGTTGCGCCCGTGGCCTCCTCCATTCGCCAGGACACCCCGGCCCCGCGCACCCCGGTGGACGTGTTGCTGGAGGGCCGCAACGGGCGCATCTGGGCGGGCGCGCATGGCGGGGGAATCTTCTGCTTTCATCCCGAAACGGGCTGGCAACGGCTGACCCATCGGCGACCGCGGCCGACCGGCGCCGTCACGTGTCTTTACGAGGACGACGGGGGCGTGCTCTGGGCCGGCACGTCCAATCGCGGGCTTTACCAGGTGCGCCCGCGCCACGTCACCGCCTGGTCGCTGCCGGTGGCTGCTCACGAAGGGGTGCCGCACACCGTGTGCGTGGCGCGCGACGGCACCGTGTGGGTGGGCACCGACGGCGCGGGCGTCTTCCGCTTCGGCAACGGGGTCATCACACGCTACGGACGCGAGCACGGCCTCGAACAACCCAGTGTCACGGCCATCCTCGAAGACCGCCACACCAACCTCTGGTGCGCCACCGCGCGCGGCCTTTATCGCTTCGAAGACGGTCGGTTCCGACGGATCACCGATCGAGCCACCGGACGTAAAACGATTACAGCATTGTTCGAAGATCGGGACGGCCGGCTCTGGGTCGGCATGGCGGGCGCCGTGGCATTGCGACGCGACGAGAGTTTTGAAGTCTTTGAAACGCCCCAACGCATTCGGCCGCTCGAAGTCCGCGCCATCGCCCAGGATTCCACAGGCCGGATTTGGCTCGGCGTGCGCGGCGCCGGAGTCTTCCGGCTGGAGAACGGACGCCTGCAACGGCTGGAATCATTCCCACGGCCCCTGGTTCTTTCCCTGCATTGTGACGCCGAAGATGCGCTGTGGGTCGGCACGGTCAACGGCGGACTGACCCGCGTCAAAGGACGCGCCACGCGGCACTGGACCACCCGCGATGGCCTGCCCGACAACACGGTCTATGCCATTCAGGAGGATGCCCGCGGCACCCTGTGGTTCAGTTGCAACGAAGGGGTCTTTGGTGTGGACAAACGGGCGTTGCTGGCGCACGAGCGCGGCACCGACCCGCCGCTGCTGGCTTATTCGTTGCCCATCGGCGGGGATGCCTCCGATCTGGGCTGCCTCGCCAGCGGTCAACCCGCTTCAGCCCGCTCGCCCGACGGGCGCTTTTGGTTTCCCACCCTGCGCGGGGTGCTTGCCTTTGATCCCCTCGCCCTGCCCCGCCAACGGCAGCCGCCCGAACCCGTCGTGGAGGAAGTGCGCGTGGACGGCGTCCCGCTCGAGGAACGTGACCGCGTGGACGAGCTCTGGCGCGTGCCGTCCACCGCGCGGCGCATCGAATTCCATTACACCGCCCCGGAAATGGAGATCCCGGAGCGATTGCGTTTTCGCTACCGCCTCGAAGGGCTGGATACCGAGTGGGTCGAAGCGGGCGCGCAACGGACGGCTTCCTACGCGCGCCTGCCGCCGGGCCTCTACCGTTTCCAGGTCATGGTCGGTGCGCACGGCGTCTGGCAGCCGGCCAAAGTGCCCCTGACCCTGGAGATCGTGCCCCGGTTCTGGGAGCGACGCGCGTTTCAACTGGGCGGAGTCGCCCTCTTGCTCGTGGTCGTCGCTGCCTCGGTCCGCTTCGCCGAACGCGCGCGATTGCGTCGCCGCCTCGCGCGCCTTGAAACCGAGAAGGCCATGGAACAGGAACGCGCCCGGATCGCGCGCGACCTGCACGACGAAATCGGTTCGGGCCTGACGGAAATTCTGCTCATGGGCGAACTGGCCGGTCGGAGCGACGCGCCGGCCGCCCAACTTCGCGCGCAGGTCCATGCCCTCACCGAAAAGGTGCGCCAGCTCGCCGCCGCGATGGACGCCGTCGTCTGGACCATCAATCCGCGCAACGATTCCCTGCCCCGGCTGGCAAGCTACCTCTGCGACCACGCCCGGGAGTTTTTCCGCCCCACGCCCATCGCCTGCCGGATTGACGTGCCCGACGAATTGCCCGAGCTGCCCGTGTCGGCGGCGCAGCGGCATCACCTGTTTCTCGCCGTCAAAGAGGCGCTCAACAACGTGGCCCGGCATTCCGGGGCGAGCGAAGTCTGGTTGCGTTTGCGCTGCCACAACGGGCGGTTGCAGCTCTCGGTGGAGGACAACGGGCGCGGCCTGGGCCCGGCTGCGCCAACGACCGGCGACGGGCTGGCCAACATGCGAGCGCGACTTCAAGCCGTGGGCGGACGCGCGGAAATCGAGCCGGGCCAACACGGCGGCACGGTGGTCCGGTTCATCCTGCCCATGAACGCTCCCGGCGCACCCGACGATCCAAACGCCGCTTGAGCCGGGCCATTGCCGCCCCGAAAACACGCCCACCCGATTTCAGGTCGCACCACCAGGCCCAAGTTTTTGCTTCAAATCCCAACCCTGTGCCCGCAGCTTGGCCGGTGAGGACGGCGCGCCGGTTTCCCGCGTTGAACTGGAGCCCGCCGTCGTTTGAACCGAACCATGCACGAATTCACGCCCCTGGACGGCGCGTTGCTGGTGGACAAGCCGCGCGGGCCCACGTCCCATGACGTGGTGGACGCGGTGCGGCGGCGCTTCGGCATCAAAAAGGTCGGTCACTGCGGCACGCTCGACCCCCACGCGACCGGTCTGTTGGTGCTGGTGCTGGGCAAGGGCACCAAGCTCGCCGAAAAACTCACCGCCGAGGACAAGGTTTACGAGGGCCAGATCAAATTCGGCGAGACCACCGACACCTACGACGCCGACGGGCGCGTGGTCGAAACCAAACCGGTGCCGCCGCTGACCCTGGACCGGTTGAACGAGGTCGCAGCGACGTTTCTGGGCGACCAGATGCAGACGCCACCGATGGTTTCGGCGGTCAAAAAAGGCGGCGTGCCGCTTTACAAACTCGCGCGCAAGGGACTGGAGGTCGAGCGCCCGGCCCGGCTGGTTCACGTGTATGCGTTCCGGTTCAGTGATTACATCGAGCCGTTGGGCACGTTCCGCCTCGCCTGCACCAAGGGCACGTATGTCCGCACCATCGCGCATGAGCTGGGTCAAAAACTCGGCTGCGGCGCGCACCTTTACTCGCTGCGCCGCGTCGCCTCGGGCCGCTTCAACGTCGCCGACGCGCTCCCGCTCGAAGCGGTGTTGAAACTCTCCCAACCCGAGCTGGAGCAGCGCGTGATCCCGTTTCTGAAACTGCTCGCCGCGCTCGCGCCCGGGGCATGATCGTCGTTCACTCTCCAGAGGAACTGCCCGCGCCGCGCCGCAAGGTGTGTCTGGCGATCGGCGTCTTTGACGGCGTGCACCTGGGCCACCAGGCCATCATCCGCCACACCGTCACATCCGCCCGCGCCCGCGACGCGCTCGCGCTGGTGCTCACCTTCGACCGGCATCCCAACGCCGTGGTCGCGCCCGACCGCGTGCCGCCGATGATTTACACGCCCGGCCAGAAGCAGCGCGCGCTGGCCGCGCTGGGCGTGGACGTGCTGTGGTTGATGACGTTTGATGAGGCCACGAGCCGGCTCAGCGGCGAGGTGTTCGTCCGTCGGTTGGCGCAGCAGGTCGGTGAATTGGTCGCCGTCTGCGTGGGCGCGGACTTCGTCTTCGGCCACCGGCGCAGCGGCAACGTGGCGCTGCTCCAACAACTCGGCGCAGAACTGGGTTTTGAAGTCGCGGCGTTGTCGCCGGTGTTGCTCGACGGCGTGGCGGTCAGCAGCACGCGAATCCGCGAGGCGATCCGGCGGGGCGACCTCGCCGAGGCAAACCGGTTGCTCGGGCGTGATTACGCGCTGGCGGGCACGGTGGTGCGCGGCGCGGGGCTGGGCCGCAAGCTCGGCTTTCCCACGGCGAATCTCGACACGCGCGGCCTGTTGTTGCCCCCCAACGGCGTCTATGCAGCGCGCGTGCGCCTCGGCGAGCAACTCTGGCCGGCGGTCGTAAACATCGGTGTCCGACCCACTGTTGATTCCGGGCCGGCGGCGCCGCGCGTCGAGACACACCTGCTCGATTTTGAAGGCGACCTGACGGGCCAGGAATTGGAACTGATTTTGGGCGCCCGACTTCGGGACGAGCAGAAATTTTCAAGTCTGGAAGCCCTCCGCGCTCAAATTGCACGCGACATCGCGCGCGTGCGGGCCATTCTCCAAAAAGCGAGCTGAGTCCGGCAGCCGCCGCAAGCCCCCGCTGTGCCCAATCGTCTTGAATCAGGACAAAGCTGCCTGATTGCTACCGGCCCTGGCCAGCGGGCTGAAGTCCCCACAGGGAACTGGCTTGGAACTTGCACAACCCCCTCACGCCGAACCTGAAATGACCCTTGCGGAACACAAAAAACTTGAAAATGCCCATCGGATGTCCTAAAAGGCCGCGTCCCTTGTTTTAATCAAACCAACCCCAAACACACTCAGCCATGACGACCCAAATCGTGCGAGCCGGTTGTATTTTGCTCTGGTTGACGACTCTGCCAGCCCTGGCCCAGGTGATCATCAACAGTCCCACCACCAACTGGACGCCAATTTTGCCGGCTTCCACAAACCAGGCCGATTACTACGACGACGAACAAACCGGCCGACCGGAGTCCGACATCGTGGGCAACGCCCTGCACCCGGCGGTGTATTTCCAGTTCTGGAACGGCGGCACGCCCAGCCCCACCGACGGCACCCTCGCCTTCCGCGTGCGCGTCGGCTCGGACCGACCCCAGGTGAACCAGTTCAACTCCGTCCTGTTCATCGGCGTGGATGGCGACGGCAACGGGTCGCTGGACATTTTCCTGGGCGCCGACAACAGCGGCAGCAGTTCGCACATCAAAATCTGGGACGCGGGCACCGGCTTGAACATCTCGCCCAACACCACCACCGTCAACTCACCGCCGGGTCAGATCGTTTATTCCCAAAACGCCACCAACTTCCATTTCGGCCCGGTCTCGCTCACACTCGATCCGCCGGCCACCGATTTCGATCTGGACGACGACGGCCACAACGATTGGTTCGTGAGTTTCTCGCTGCCCTTCGCGGACGTGGTGGCTGAAATGTCCCGCTTGGCCGGTATCAGCATCGTCGAAACCTCGCCGCTGCGTTTCGTTGTCGCCACCTCCACGCAACAAAACTCCCTCAACGAAGACCTCAACGGCATCCCCAAGAACTACAACGGCAGTCTCACCTGGGATCAACTCGGCGGCATGAGCCATTACGTGACCGTCATCCCCGAACCGGCAACGGCCGCCCTCCTGGCATTGGGTGCCCTGCTCTGGGTGGGCCGGCTGCGTCAGCGTCGCTAGCGGCCCCGTCCCGGTCTTTCGCGCGGCTGTCGGCCGGCGCCCGCCTGCTGCGGGACTTGCCGGTCGCCGCGGCTTTGTCCACTTTGCCTGCCCGTCATTTCTGAACGCGCCGCAGCCTTCACCTGTCTCTGCTGCGAGCGCACAACACGCGACCATGAACACGGGCATTCACGCCATCAACGAAGCCGTCAAGGAAGCGGGCGCGTTCTTGCGTCCGCTTTTCACCGAACTGGAAAAGGTCATCGTCGGCCAGAAATACCTGACCGAGCGGCTGGTCATCGGCCTGTTGGCCAATGGACACGTGCTGCTCGAAGGCGTGCCGGGCCTGGCCAAGACCCTCGCCGTCAAATCCCTCGCCGCCTGCATCAACGTCAAATTCTCCCGACTTCAGTTCACCCCGGACATGCTGCCCGCCGACGTCATCGGCACCCAGATTTACAACCCCCAAACCGGCACGTTTTCCACCCGCAAGGGGCCGATCTTCGCCAACCTGATCCTGGCCGACGAGATCAACCGCGCCCCGGCCAAGGTCCAAAGCGCGCTGCTGGAAGCCATGCAGGAACGCCAGGTCACCATCGGCGAACAAACCTTCAAGCTCGACGAACCCTTCCTGGTGCTGGCCACGCAAAATCCCATCGAGCAGGAGGGCACCTATCCGTTGCCTGAAGCGCAGGTGGACCGCTTCATGTTGAAGCTCAAAATCGGTTACCCCTCCCGCGCCGAGGAGCGGCAAATTCTCGAACTGATGGCCCGCACCAGCGGCCTGCCCGCCGCCGGACCGGTCGTGGACCCGAAGGACATCCTCCACGCCCGCGAAGTCCTCAACGACATTTACGTGGACGAGAAGGTCAAGGACTACATCGTGGACCTGGTCTGCGCCACGCGCGACCCGGATCATTACAAGATCGAGGTGCGCGACTTCATCCAACTGGGCGCCTCACCGCGCGCGACCATCTGCCTGACGCTCGCCGCCAAGGCCCACGCCTTCCTGCGCGGACGCGGCTACGTCACGCCCCAGGACGTCAAAAGCATCGGCATGGACGTGCTGCGCCATCGGGTGGCGATCACCTACGAGGCCGAGGCCGAGGACAAAACCAGTGAATCGGTCATCCAGAAAATCTTCGACGAACTGCCCGTGCCGTAAGCGTCAGACCAGCCGGGCGCGCCAGTAGCCCGGACGCCGTTTCATGTGCATGACCGCGACAATCCAGATGCAACCCGGCTTCTCAATGAAAACCACGGCATATGGGAAACTGCGACTGAAGTGCCGTCGAGCAGGCGGATCGAATCGGTGAAAACGTTCCGGATGCTCACAGATTTCGCGAAACAGTCGCTCCATCTCGCGGTAAAACCGGACCCCGAGCTCGGGCGAGATCGCCGCATAATAACGGACGGCCGCGGCGAATTCCTCGTCAGCCTCCGGGTGCAGCCAGTGCTTCACAGCCCCGCGAGCTTGCGCGCCCGCGCCAGCGATTCCTCCAGTGGAACGCCCTGCACGCCGCTCGATTCAATCTCCCGCAGTCTCCGGGCGGTTTCTTCCCCCCAGGCCGAAGCGATGGCGGGGTCCACCCCGCCGTATTTCGCCACCATGATCCGATCCACCAGTTCGGCGACAACTTCTGGGGGCATTTCCCGCGTTGCTTCGATGATCTCGTCCATCGAGATGGGCATGGGCTCACTGTGCTGCGCGCGCCGGCGCTTGGCAAGGCGCAAACCAAACATTTCAGCGCGCCCCGCGCAAAACCGCTTCTTGCACGGCGCAGCCGCGTCGCATCCTGCGACGCCCAAAGCATCGGCATGGACGTGCTCCGCCACCGGGTGGCGATCACCTACGAGGCCGAGGCCGAGGACAAACCCAGCGAATCGGTCATCCAGAAAATCTTCGACGAACTGCCCGTGCCGTAAGGAGCGCCGGGTTGACGAATCTGATCCAACCGAGCATTGTTTTACGGCTTCAACAACGATATGGACACCGTAACACTTTCGCCCAAATTCCAGGTCGTCATCCCGCAATCGGTCCGGGAGGAGATCGGACTGCGCCCCGGCCAGAAATTTTGCGTGCTGCGCATGGGCAACCGCATTGAGCTGATTCCTTTGCGGCCCATCAAGCAAATGCGCGGTTTTGCCCGGGGCATCAATACCGACGTGCCGCGCGAGCCCGACCGCGTATGAATGTGGTGGATTCTTCCGGTTGGCTGGAATACTTCGCCGACGGACCGAACGCCGGATTCTTTGCCCCGGCGATTGAAGACCCGGCCCGGCTGCTCGTGCCGACCATCAGCCTCTTTGAAGTCTTCAAAAAAATGCGTCTGGAGCGCGGCGAAGAAGCGGCGCTGGAAGCCGTCGCCCAGATGCAGCGCGGGAAGGTGCTGGTTCTGGAGCCGGCGCTCGCCATCGCGGCGGCCGAGGCCAGTTTGATCCACAAGCTGCCCATGGCCGACGCCATCATGCTGACGACCGCCCGCGCCCATGCCGCAACGCTCTGGACGCAGGACGAAGACTTCGAGGGATTCAAAGACGTGAAATATGTGGCTCGCAAGAAAGGCGTCAAATGACGCCGGCGCCGCGAAAGCGACCGAGGCTTTTCCGACAAGGATCGCGTGGCGTGCTGCCGAGCTGCTCAACCGGTTCGACCCAGCTCATGCGCGCCGCATCGGCCGTTTCCCAATCGGCCTGGAGGCCGGATTCGACATCCGGCGCAGCTCTTCCAGAATTTCGGCTCGGCTCATGAGCGCAAACTGTCCCCCTCCAATGCGCTGGCAAGGCGTGGTTTCCCACAACCCGCGCCCCGCGCCCGCCCCGGACCTTTTCCATCCCCATGATTCCCCGCGACATTCTTAAAAAAATCCGCCAGATCGAAATCCGCACCAACCGCATCGTCACCGAAACGCTCGCGGGCCAGTATCACTCCGTCTTCAAGGGCCAGGGCATGAACTTCGACGAAGTGCGCGAATACCAGCCCGGCGACGACGTGCGCGCCATTGACTGGAACGTCACCGCGCGCATGAACCATCCGTTCATCAAAAAATTCGTCGAGGAACGCGAACTGACCGTGATGCTGCTGGTGGACGTGAGCGGCTCGGGCCTCTTCGGCTCGCGCGAACGCTCCAAACGCGAACTGGCCGCCGAAATCGCCTCCGTCCTCGCCTTCTCGGCCATCCGCAACAACGACAAGGTCGGGCTGATTCTCTTCACTGACGCGGTCGAAAAATTCATCCCGCCGCGCAAGGGCCGCAAACACGTCCTGCGCGTGATCCGCGAGGTGTTGTTCTTTGAACCGCAGCGGCGCGGCACCGACCTCAACGTCGCGCTCGACTTTCTGATGCACGTCACGCCGCACCGCGCCGTGGCCGTGCTCATCTCCGACTTCATCGGCTCGCCCGCCGTGCCGCAGAACGAACACGGCCGCGCGCTGCGCCCGCAAAAAATGCTCCTCGAGTCCCTCCTGCAGGCGTCGTTTCACCTCCTCAAACAGGTCAATCGCCGCCACGACCTGGTGGCCGTGCAAATCACCGACCGCTTCGAGCAGGAACTGCCCGCGCTGGGCCGGCTGGTGCTCAAGGATGCTGAAACGGGCGAACTCATCGAGCTGGACACCGGCGACGCGCGCCGGCGCAGCATCTTCGCCGAACGCCAGGCGCGCGCTCAGGCCGAAACCGCGCGGCTGTTCCGCGCCGCCGGCATTGACGCCATCCAACTGCGCACCGACCAGCCCTACGCGGGCGAACTGGCCAGATTTTTTGAAACGCGCGAGCGCCGTCGCTTGCACGGCTGAGCCGCCATGCCGCTGACCCGCGTCACCAACCCCCCCGCCGCCGGCCCGCACCCGGCCACGGTCGCGACCAACGACATCCGCGACATCCGCCCACCCGTGCCGTTCCCCAACCTCGGGCTCTGGTTCGCCGCACTGCTCGCCGCGCTGCTTGTCGCGTTCGCCGCCCTGGTCCTCTATCACCGCTGGCGCGCACGCCGCAACGTGAGCATTGCCGCGCCGCCCGAGCCGCCCCACGTGCGCGCGCGCCGCCGACTTCAGGACGCCCTGGCGCTGCTGCACGACCCGCGCGCGTTCTGCTTCGCCGTGTCCGACGCCCTCCGCTGGTATCTGGAAGAACGCTTCGCTTTCCACGCGCCCGAACGCACGACCGAGGAGTTCCTTGTCGAACTCCAACACACCGGCCTGCTGGCGCCCGACCAGAAAACCACCCTGGCCGATTTCCTCCAGCGTTGCGACCTCGTCAAATTCGCCCGCTACCAACCCGGCGAGCCCGAACTGCGCGACCTCCACGCCGCCGCGCTCCGCCTGGTCGAGGAAACGGAGCCGGTTGAACCCGTTGCGTCGCCGGGCGCGTCACCGCAATCTGAAAGCGCGGCTGCAAGCCCGAGCGCGGCCGCCGTGAGCGCCGATCGCGCCGGATGATTTCGCCAATGACGTTTGCGCAGCCATATCTGCTGGCGTTGCTGCTGGTCTTGCCGCTGGTGGCGTGGCTCAAGGGCCGACGCGGCGAGCCGCCCGCCTTTTTGTACTCCTCCGTGCAACTGTTCCGGCCGGTGCTCGAAATCACGCGCACCGACAGCGGCGCTCTACTCGGCGCGTTGCGCTGGCTGGCGTTGGCGATTTTGTTGCTCGCCATGGCCCAGCCGCGTCTGACCCGCTCCGAAACGCCCAAAGCCACCGCCAGCGGCGTGGACATCGTCGTGGCCTTTGACCTGTCGGGCAGCATGGCGGCCGAGGATTTCCAACTGCGCGGCCAGCGCGTCAACCGCGTCGAGATCGCCCGCGAGGTTCTCAAACAATTCATCGCGCGCCGACCCAACGACCGCATCGGCCTGGTCGCCTTCGCCACCGAGGCCTACATCGCCAGCCCGATCACGCTCGACCACGATTTCCTGCTTCAAAACCTCGAGCGCCTCCAACTCGGCACCATCAACCCCAACCAAACCGCCATCGGCTCGGCCCTCAGCACCGCCGTCAACCGCCTCCGCGACCTGCCGTCCAAAACCAAAATCGTCATCCTCATGACCGACGGCCAGAACAACGCCGGCAAAATCGCCCCGCTGACCGCCGCTGAAGCCGCCCGCGCCCTGGGCATCAAGGTCTATACCATCGGCGTCGGCACCCGCGGCATCGCGCCCATGCCCGTGTTCATGGGCGGACGCAAGGTCGGTTATCAACCCCAGCCCGTGGACATTGACGAGGACACGCTGCAAAAAATCGCCGACCTGACCGGCGGCAAATACTTCCGCGCCGACAACGCCGAACGCTTCCGCGAAATCTACGCCGAGATTGACCGGCTGGAGAAAACCGAGTTCGAGGTCAAACGCTTCACGCACCACACCGAATTGTTTCCGCATCTGGTGCTGGCCGGACTGGTGCTGCTGCTCCTGGAAACGCTGCTCGGCCACACGGTCTATCGGAAATTGCCCTGATGGAATTCGCCCAGCCCCATTTGCTCTGGTCACTGCTGGTGTTGCCACCGGCGCTGGCGCCCTTTTTCTGGTGGGCGCAGCGCCAGCGGCAACGGCTCATGACACGGTTCATCGAGGCGCGCCTGTTGCCCGGACTGCTGTCCGGCTGGGCGCCGGCCCGGCGCCGCTGGCGTTTCGCCTGTTTCATCGCCGCCATCGCGCTGTTGCTCCTGGCGCTGGCCCGACCGCGCTGGGGCTTCACCCTGTCTCTTATACA
>JAOAIM010000068.1 GCA_026414705.1 Verrucomicrobiia bacterium
CACCCTGGCCCTCTCCCTCGAGGGAGAGGGAATTGACCAAGCCGTCCATGTGCAAAGCGATGACCCCTGACGCGCGCGCGGCCCTGTTCAAAGTTCAAAGTTCGAGGTTCAAAGTTCAAAGTTTGATGTGCTGGGGTCGGCGCTTTCGCCTCGCCGACTGCCAGTCGGCGGCACAGCAGATTGCCAATCTGCGCTCCGCTCCGTACGCTCGCACGCTCTGACGCTCCAACGCGCTCCGCGCGTCCTCCGGTGGGCGGGTTGCTCAAACGCAGCCCTGGTCGAGCATGGCCTCGGCGACCTTGTGAAAGGCGGCGATGTTGGCGCCGTGGACGTAATTGATGAAACCGTCGCGTTCGCCGTAGCGGACGCACTGGTTGTGAATGGCTTTCATGATGGCGGAGAGGCGTTTGTCCACTTCGTCGCGCGTCCAGGAGAGGCGCATGCTGTTTTGCGTCATTTCGAGTCCGCTGACGGCGACGCCGCCGGCGTTGGCGGCCTTGCCGGGGCCGAAGAGGATTTTTGCGTCCAGGAAGATTTGGACGGCTTCGGGCGTGCTGGGCATGTTGGCGCCCTCGGCCACGCAGGTGCAGCCGTTGCGCAGCAGCGTTTTGGCGTCCTCGCCACTGATCTCGTTTTGCGTGGCGCAGGGCAGAGCAATGTGGCAGGGCACCGCCCAGGGCGACCGGCCGGGGTAATAGGCGAGCTTGAAGTGCTCGGCGTATTCGCTGATGCGGCCGCGGCGCACCTTTTTGAGTTCCTTCAGGAAGGCGAGTTTTTCGGCGTTCAGCCCGGCGGGGTCGTGCACAAAACCGCCGGAGTCGGACAGGGTGACGACGCGCGCGCCCATGAGGGTGGCCTGCTCGGCGGCATACTGGGCGACGTTGCCCGAGCCGGAGATGACAACGGTTTTGCCGGTCAGGGACTCCGAGCGGGTGCGGAGCATTTCTTCGACGAAATACAGCAGGCCGTAGCCGGTGGCCTCTTCGCGGATGCGACTGCCGCTCCAGTTGATGCCCTTGCCGGTGAGGGCGCCGGTGAATTCGTTGCGGAGCTTTTTGTATTGACCGAAGAGGTAACCGATTTCGCGCGTGCTCACGCCGATGTCGCCCGCGGGCACGTCGGTGTCCGGGCCGATGTGCCGGAACAGTTCGGTCATGAAGGCCTGACAAAAAACCATGATTTCCTCATCGGTCCTGCCTTTGGGGTCAAAGTCGGCGCCGCCCTTGCCCCCGCCCATTGGCAGGGTCGTGAGCGCGTTTTTGAGGACCTGCTCAAAGGCGAGGAACTTCAGCGTGCCGAGGGTGACCGAGGGGTGAAACCGCAGTCCGCCCTTGTAAGGGCCGATGGCGCTGTTCATCTGCACCCGGTAGCCGCGATTGACCTGCACCTCGCCATGCCGGTCCAACCAGGTGACCCGAAAGCTGATGACCCGCTCCGGCTCGACCAGGCGCTCCAGGATTTTCGCCTTCCGGTATTTCGGGTTCTGCTCGATGAACGGCCAGACCGATTTGGCCACTTCGGTGACGGCCTGGTGAAATTCGGTTTCGGCCGGATACCGCCTCTTCAGAGACTCCAGGAAATTGTCCAGGTCGCCTGCGGTGGTTTGGTCCCTCATAGTGCGCGAATTCTGGCGGGCGGCGGGTGCGATGCAAGCCCGCGCGGGCATGGTCGTCAACCGGCTTGCCCCGAGACCGGCCAGACCGGGACGACACCGTCTTTTCCTGACGCGGTTTGTGTGTAACCTTGTGCCGTCGCCGTGATTCTGACACCGCAAGCGCCATGAGCGTCGCGCCCACAGCGCCGTCGAGACCGAGCACGTTGCCGCCCGCGCAGGCGACGACGCCCGGCAATTATTTCATCACGAATTATCCGCCGTTTGCGTTTTGGAAGCCGGAGTTCGTGCCGGAGCTTTTCGACGCATTGGAGCGTCCACCGGAGACCGGTTCGCCCGAAGGCGGGCCGCCGCTGGGCCTTTACGTGCACATTCCGTTTTGTCGCAAGCGCTGCCACTTCTGCTATTTCAAGGTCTATACCGACAAGGATTCCTCGGAAGTGCGGGCGTATCTGGACGCGCTGTTGGCCGAACTGGCCGCGTATGTGAAGACGCCCGCGCTGGCCGGGCGCCGGGTGCGTTTCATTTATTTTGGCGGCGGCACGCCCAGTTACCTGTCGGTCGAGCAGTTGCGATATTTGACGGAGGGTTTGAAGCGGCTGTTGCCGTGGGACGCGGCGGAGGAAATCACGTTTGAGGCCGAGCCGGGCACGCTCAGCGAGGCGAAGTTGCACGCGATTCGGGCGCTGGGGGTCACGCGGTTGTCGCTGGGCATCGAGCACTTCGATGATCACGTGCTGGAGATCAACGGGCGCGCGCACCGCTCCAAGGAAATCTATCGCGCGTATCGCTGGGCGCAGGAGGCCGGGTTTCCGCAGATCAACATTGACCTCATCGCGGGCATGGTCGAGGAGACCGAGGATCGCTGGCGCGAGACGGTGGCGCGGGCGACCGAACTGCGTCCGGACTCGGTGACGGTCTATCAAATGGAAGTGCCCTACAACACGACGCTGTATCAGCGCATGAAGGCGGAGGGGCGGCTGGTGGCGCCGGTGGCCGATTGGGAGACGAAACGCCGGTGGGTGGATCATGCCTACCGGGAATTCGAGCGGCTCGGCTACACGGTGACCAGCGGCACAACCGTCGTGCGCGATCCCGCGCGGGTGAAGTTCATCTACCGCGACGGGTTGTTTTCGGGCGCGGACATTCTGGCGATTGGCGTGGCGAGCTTCGGTCATTTGGGCGGCGTGCATTACCAGAATCACCACGACTTCGGGCCGTATGTGGAGACGGTGCGCGCCGGAAGGTTGCCGGTCTATCGCGCGCTGCGCCCGACGCCCGAAGAGCGCTACATCCGGGAGTTCATTCTGCAACTGAAACTCGGCGGGGTGAGCGCGTCGCGCTTCGCGCGCAAGTTCGGCGCCGACCCGCGCGCGCAATTCGCCGGGCCCCTGGCCGCGCTCCACGCGCAGGGTTTCCTCGTCATGGACGGCGACCGCATCGGCGTCACGCGCGAGGGGCTGTTGCAGATTGACCGGTTGCTGCTGGAATTTTTCAAACCCGAACATCGCACCGGACGCTATGCTTGATTCGACCAACTCCGCCCACGTTTATCCGTTGTCGGAATTCTACGCGCGCGCGCAACGTGCGCTGCCGCCCGTGGAGGTGATTTCGGGCGAGGTCGTGCCCGAGCCGTATCGCTCGCTGCTGGTGCACGGCAACGACATGACGCCCACGCTGGAAGCGTTTCACGAGGGGCACATTCACCTGGAGGTGCTCCGACGCGAGCGACGCGGGGATTTTTACTTTCGCCAGGTGATCCTTCGGCTCATGCGCAATGAGCAACCGGTCGAGTTCGGCGCGAACAAGATTTACCTCGGTCGCTTTCCCGACGACCTGCGCGAGTTGATTCTGGCTGACGATTTGCCGCTGGGCCGGATTCTGCGCGATTTCCAACTGCCGCACGCGACGGCGGCGAAAGCGTTTTTGCGGGTGCAGTCGGACGCGATCATCAACGAGGCGTTTGAGTTGAGCGGGCCGACCACGCTCTACGGTCGCAAAGCGGTGATCACCGATCCCCAGGGCCGGCCGCTCTCGGAAATCGTCGAGATTTTGCCGCCGCAAAAGCCTTGAGCTCGCCGGCGCCGGGTGCGCGTCGGTCGGAGCACGGCGGCGTGGCGTCAGATTCGGGAGTCCAACAATTCCCCTGGCGGCGCGAACGCGATGACAGCCCCGGCGCGTGAGCCGCGGCGAGGGATGCGGTGACGGTGGCGGGTTCTCGCTTTCCGCAGGGTGTCAGCCGGCGCATGATGCCGGCATGGACTGGCTAACGAATCTTTTTTGGCCTGGCGGCAAGTTTCTCGGCATCGAATGGCATCCCTGGAAGGTCGTCGGTTGGACGGGCAACCTGATTTTTTTCTCGCGGTTTTTCGTGCAATGGTGGGCGACCGAACGGCGCGGGCGGGTGGTCGTGCCGGTGACATTTTGGTGGCTCAGTCTCCTGGGCTCCGGGCTGCTGTTGAGCTACGCGCTGTTCCGGCGGGATTCGGTGTTTATCTTCGCCTATGCGTTCACGTGGATTCCCTACATTCGCAACCTGGTGATCCACCGCCGACACGCGCAGGCGCACACCGACTGCTCGCAATGCGGCACAACGTGTCCCCCGCAGGCGCGCTTCTGCCATGCCTGTGGCAGCCCCTTGAAACCGCCGACGAGGCCGGGGGCGACCGCCGCGGGTTGAATGGGTCAGCGTCGAGGCGGAGTGCTGGCGGGTTGCTGCGGCGTGGCCGGGGCGGGGGCGGCCGGCCGCTGCTGGGCTGCCGGGGCCGGCGCGGTGGCGCTGGCCGGGGGCGCGCCCGTGGTGGGCCGAATTTGATACTTGTTGATGATGGGCGCGAAGTCCGCGTGCGTGCGGCCATAGTCGGCCAGCCGCGCCAGAAAGGCGTCCACATCGGGTTTTCTCTGGTTGAACTCCTGAATGACCTGTGCGGCCACGGGCCGAAGCGCGGCGAGGTCGCGTTTGGCATGGCGCACCTGCCAGAACAAAAACACCGTCACGGTGCCGCTCAGAATCAGCAGGGCCACCAGCAGAAAGAAAACCTGCCGCTGCAAAAGCGCTCGTTGCTCCGGCCAGTCGGCCGGTTCGGGCGGGTTGCCGGTCTGGAGGTCCATTTCGCTCATAAGGCAATTAACGCGTGTTGGCGGTCCGGCCGCCGGAGGCGCCGGCCTGGGGTTTGATGCCCACCGATTCGAGAATCGGATTGATGGCGGGATTGGTCTGGCTGTAGGCGAGACAATCGTTGGCCAGCGCCTGAAGCGTGTTGCGAACCAGATTGATGTTGGCGACCTGACCGCTGAGGGTGCGCGCTTCGCGTGTCACCATGATGTATTGCACGCAAAAGAGCACCGACAACACCAGGCTGACGACCAACAGCGCCTTCACCACGGTCGTCGAAAGCGGAGTGTTCATAAGCGCGGCAGACTCTAGCCGTTTAACCCGCGATGTCCACCGCGTTTTTCCACGATCGCCCCGCGCCGGCTGATTGCCCGCCTTGGACCCGGGGCTGCGCCGGACATCGTCCCCGGCTGTGAGCGACAGGCGGGCCATGCTCGCAACCGCCGGGCGCGCTCGATTTTTTCGCGAGTGCTCCGGGGCGGTGCAGAAACCCGCGGCTTGAAGTGGTGCTTCGAGCTTCCGGCCTGCGCTTTGGGCGCGGGGGTCACGTCGCGGGCGCAACCTGCCTCAGCCGGCGTGTTCGCGCACCAGCTCGCTCAGCGCACGTCGGGGCGTGGGCGCGGGCGATTCGGCGGGCCAGCCGACGGGCAAAATCGCCACGGGTCGAAGGCCGCGTCGCAATCCCAGAATCCGGGCGACCTCGGTTTCGTCAAACGCGCCGACCCAGCAGGTCGCCAGGCCCAGCGCGGTCGCCGCCAGTTGGGCGTAAGCCGCTGCAATCGTCGCGTCCTGCACGCTGTACAGTTCCTCACCGCGGCGACCGTATTTGGCCGCGGAACGGGCCGGGTCGGCGCAAAAGACCAGCGCCACCGGCGCCTGGGTCAGGAACATCTGCTCAAGGCTGGCGCGTGCCAGGGCGCGGCGCGTGGCGGCATCGCGCACGACGTGGATTTCGTAGCCTTGAAGATTGCCGGCCGACGGCGCGCGGTTGGCGACCTCGAGAATGGCCTCGAGTTGTTTCGGCTCGACGGCGCGTGATTCATACGCCCGCACGGAGCGGCGGGCCCGGATGATTTCGAAGAAGTCCCTCATAACCCTCGGTGCGGAGCTTAGATGGTCGGCGTGCGTTGCTCAATCGCGCCATGGCCAGGCGCGCCAAACAAGCCTTGCGTTTCGGCCCTTGCCGCCTACCTTCCGGGACAAGCTGACGCGACGCGCGCGCGCATCCGAACGCAACCGAACATGATCCGGTCGCTGGTTTTCACCACGCAGGGACGGCTGCACAGTCGGAACATCGAAACGTTTCTGATGCCGACGCTGCTGAGCGACACGAACCTGTTCTTGTGGATTGACCTGGAAAGTCCCACGCCGGAGGAGCGCAAGTTCGTGCTGGAGGACCTGTTCCACTTTCACCCGCTTTCGATCGAGGACTGCGTCAAGCCCAGCCCCTCGCCCAAGGTCGAGGAATACGCGCCCAAGGAGGAGGACCGGTTTCCGCCCTACCTGTTCATGGTCATCCACGCGGTGGATTACAGCCGCAAGGACGGCGTGTTCGCGACGAGCGAGTTGAACTTTTTTTTGGGGAAAAATTTTCTGGTTACCTACCACGAAGGGCCCAGCCGCAGCGTGGCGCTGACGGAGGAACGCGCGGTGAAGGCAACCACGCACATCGCGCGCGCGCCCGACCGCGTCGCCTACACGTTGCTGGATTCGATCGTGGACAACTACAAACCGGCGCTGGAGGAACTGGCGCTGGAGATTGCCGAGCTGGAACACCAGGCCGTGGCCCAGCCGGGCGCGGAAATGCTCAACCGCATCCTCCAGGTCAAAAAAGAGGTGATTCATCTGCGCCAGATCATCGGCCCGCAACGCGAAGTGCTGGCCCGGTTCGCGCGCGGGGAATTCAAGCTCATCCGGCCGCACCTGGTGCCCTACTACCGGGACGTGTATGACGCGCTGTTCAATATTGCCGAGCGGGCGCAGGCCTACATGGATTCGCTGACGGGCATTTTGCAGGTGTATTTGAACATGTCGTCGAACCGAACCGGCGAAGTGATCAAGGTGCTGACGATTTTCACGATCATCACCACGCCGATGATGTTGATCGGCACCTGGTATGGCATGAACTTTCGGCACATGCCGGAGTTGGAATGGGCGGTGAGTTATCCGGCGGTGGCGTTGTTGACGCTGGCGGCGACCGTCGGCGCCTACCTGTATTTCAAGAAAAAGAAATGGTTTTGAAGTCCCTGCCCATCCCGGCCGGCCCGTCACCTCAACCCCGGCCGTGCCGACCCTGAAAGCCTCCGCCGCGCACCTGCCCACGCTTCGTCATCATGGCTGCCACCAAATCCAGTTTTCTCGACAAGGTGCTGGGCCGCATCAGCCGGCTCGACGCCGAAGGCCTGCAAACGGTCGTCCAGCGTCTGGCGCGCGAACGGCAGTTTCTCGAAAACCTTTTCAACGCGATCGAGGACGGCGTGCTGGTCGTGGACGAGCGCGGGCGCATCATTTACTTCAACCAGGCCGTCACGCGCCTGATCGGTGTCCAGGCCGACGTGGAGGGCCGTCCCGTGAGCGAAATCCTGCCCGAGGTCAACTGGGAGCAAATTTTGCGCGGCGACCGGGCCGGTGGCTCGCGCGTGGTGCGACAGGAATTTGAGGTGCAGTTTCCGCGTCCGCGTTTCCTGCGGTTGTATGCCGCACCGCTTGATGCGGAAGCCGCCGGCAGCATCGGCGTGGCGCTGATTTTGCACGACGCGACCGAGGCGCGGCAGAAAACCTTCGAGGCCATTGAGAGCGAGCGGTTGCAGGCGCTGACGCTGCTGGCGGCCAGCGTCGCCCACGAAATCGGCAACCCGCTCAACGCGCTGCATATCCACCTGCAACTGATCGAGCGGCAACTCAAAAAGCTCCGCGCCGCGCTGCGCGGCGAGGTGCCCGATCCCGCCGCGCGCGGCCAGAAACAGGCCGCCCCCGACATGGAGGCCGCCGCCGAGGCTGTGGCAAAGCTCGACCAGTTCCTGACCGTGGCCAAGGGCGAGGTCAACCGGCTCGATTACATCGTCACGCAGTTCCTCCAGGCCATCCGCCCCGCCCCACTGCACCTGCGCCTGGCCTCGCTCAACGAGGTCGTCGAAAAAACCCTCGCGCTCCTCCAGCCGGAACTGGACAACCGCGGCCTGAACGTGAAGCTCAAACTCTCCCGCACGCTGCCGGTCGCACCGATGGACCCGACCCAGATGCAACAGGCGCTGGTGAACCTGATCAAAAACGCGATGCAGGCAATGACCCGCGGCGGCACGCTCACGCTGGCCACGGGCGAAAGCGCCGACGGCGTCTGGGTGAGTGTGGCCGACACCGGTTGCGGGATTCCGCAGGAGCAGTTGAACCGGATTTTCGAGCCGTTTTACACGACCAAGAAAAAAGGCACGGGGCTGGGCCTGATGATCGTGCAGCGGATCATTCGCGCCCACGGCGGACGCATCGAACTCGAAAGCCACGTCGGGCGCGGCACAACCTTCCGCCTCTGGCTGCCGTTGCACGAGCGCAAACCGCGTCTGCTGGAGGCGCCGTCGCACGACTGATTGCGCTTTGACCCGGAGGCTCTAGCATGAACGCCATTGAAACAGGAACGTGCCGGACGGGCGCCGGGTTGGAGCGCTCGCGGCGTTTTCCACCGGGGTCTTCAAAAAGGCCGGTGGACCGGCAACGGGCGGCGGCGGTTCGTTCCCGCCCGTGGCGGCAGCGGCGATGAAACCGACGTTGCTCATCGTGGACGACGAGAAGACGACGCGCGAAGGACTGCGCGCGGCGTTGGAGGAACGTTACGATGTGTATCTGGCCGAGGACGCGAAGGCGGCGATGGACCTGCTGGAACGGGAACATTTCGACGTGTTGCTCACGGATTTCCGACTGCCGAGCGAGGACGGGTTGAAGCTGGTGGCGCGCGCCAAATCGCTCTCGCGCCCGCCGGTGTGCATTTTGATGACCGCCTACGGCTCGGAGGAACTGGCGGTGGAGGCGATGAAACGCGGCGCCGACGATTACATCGCCAAGGGCCGGCTGCAGATTGAGGAGCTGGAGATGCGGATTGCGCGGGCGTTGCGGCAGCGCACGCTCGAGGCCGAGAACGTGCAGTTGCGGCAGCAACTGGACTCGCGCTTCGGCCTGGAGCACATCATCGGCGAATCGCCGCAGATGAAGGAGGTCTTCGAGATCGTGCAGCAGGTCGCGCCCACGCGCGCGACGGTGTTGCTCACCGGCGAAAGCGGCACGGGCAAGGAACTGATCGCCCGGGCGATCCATCACCTCAGCCCGCGCGCGCGCCAGCCGCTGGTGATCGTGCATTGCGCCGCGCTGGCGCCGACGCTGTTGGAGAGCGAGCTGTTCGGCCATGAAAAGGGCGCGTTTACCGGCGCGCACGAGCGGCGCATCGGGCGCTTCGAGCAGGCGCAGGGCGGCACGTTGTTCCTGGACGAGATCGGCGAGATTGACGCGACCATTCAAATCAAGCTGCTGCGCTTTCTGGGCGAGCGCACCTTCGAGCGCGTCGGCTCGAACAAAACGCTCACCGCCGACGTGCGGTTGATCGCGGCGACGAACAAAAACCTCGAGGAGCTGGTCAAACAGGGCAAATTCCGCGAGGACCTGTTTTTCCGGTTGCGGGTCGTGGAGATTCACCTGCCGCCGTTGCGCGAGCGGCGGGAGGACATCCCACTGCTGGCGCTGAGTTTCCTCAAGGAGTTCGCCCGGGAAAACGGCAAGCGCGTGACGGATTTCACGGCGGAAGCGTTGCATCAGCTCATGAATTATTCGTGGCCGGGCAACGTGCGCGAGTTGCGCGCCGCGATCGAGCACGCGGTGGTGCTGTGCCGCGGTGACAAGGTCACGGTGCGCGACCTGCCGCCCTCGGTGCGCGGCGAGACCGCCGCCAGCGAGGCGGCGCGGTTGCTGGCGCGGGGCGACCTCACGGTCAAGGAAGCGGAGAAACAGTTGATGATCCGCGCCCTCAAGGAAACCAAGGGCAACCGCACGCAGGCGGCCAAACTCATCGGCATGAGCCGCCGCACGTTCCACCGCAAAATGCACGCCTACCATCTGGAAGGATTTTGACCATGCTCTGGCTTCAGGACCTCGTTCACAAACTCTCGGTCGGCCCCGGCCTGCGTTACTTCAAGATCGGCCTGATCACGCTGGCGGTGCTGTTGCTGTTTTTCGGTTACAATTTGCGCTGGTATCGAAACTTTGCCGCGCAGGAGGCGATGGACGCCGCGCAGGTGGCGCGCAACCTCGCCGAGGGCCGCGGCTTCAGCACCCAGTTCATCCGTCCGCTGAGCATCCACCTGCTCAAGAAACGGCACGAGCAGCGTTTCGGCCCGGCGCTCTCCGGCCCGAGCGCCGACCCGGCGCGGCTGCGGCAACCGCATCCGGACCTGGCCAATCCGCCGGTGTGGCCGTGCGTGCTGGCGGGCTTGATGAAAGTCTTGCCGTTCCAGTGGGAAATCGGCCCGCCCAAACCGTTTTGGAGCCGGGACGGACGGTTCTGGCGTTACCAGCCCGATTTCCTCATCGCGATGTTCGGACAACTGCTTTTTGGAGTGGTGATCGTGCTGACGTTTTTTCTGGCGCGACAGTTGTTTGACGCGGGGGTGGCGTGGCTCTCGGCGGTGCTGCTGCTGGGCTGCGAGCAATTGTGGGCGTTCAGCGCGTCGGGGCTCCCCACGATGTTGCTGCTGATCTTTTTTCTGGCTTTGGTGTGGTGTCTGGTGCTGATCGAGCGCGAGGTGCGCGAACCGCGCCGGCCGGGCTGGGTGTTGCCGGCGCTGGCGGCCGGGGCGGGCCTGTTCCTCGCCCTGGGGATGCTCACCCGCTATGCTTTTGGCTGGCTGCTGCTGCCGGTGCTGGCGTTCCTGCTGATTTTCACCGGCGCGCATCGGGCGCGGCTGGCACTGACGACGGCGGCGGTCTTTTGCCTCGCGGTTGCGCCGTGGCTCTACCGCAACTACCAGCTTTCAGGGTTGCCCTTCGGCACGGCGACCTTTGCGGTGGTGGAGGGCACGGGCCTGTTTCCCGAATACCGGCTGCAACGGTCGCTGGAGCCGAACCTGCGAACGCCGGACGCGCGCGTGGGCACGTTCGTGTTCAAGCTGGTTCACAACACGCGGCAGATTTTGCGCAACGACGTTCCCAAGCTGGGCGGCAGTTGGGTCACGGCGCTGTTTCTGACGGGCCTGTTGCTGGGCTTTCGAAATCCGGCCATCCGGCGACTGCGTTATTTTCTGGTTGCGTCTCTGGCGCTGCTGGTCGTGGTGCAGGCGCTGGGGCGCACGCAGCTTTCGCAGGATACCGAGGAGATCAATTCCGAAAACCTGCTGGTGCTGCTGGTGCCGCTGGTGTTCGTGTATGGGGCGAGCCTGTTTCTGCTGTTGCTGGATCAGATGAACCTGCTGTTTGCGCGCCTGCGGCCGGTGATCATCGGGGCTTTTGTGACGCTGGTTTCGCTGCCGATGTTGTTGATCTTCCTGATGCCGCCCGCGCCGGCCGTGGTGTATCCGCCCTACTACCCGCCGATCATTCAGCAGATTTGCCGCTGGATGCGCCCGGAGGAGTTGATGATGAGCGACGTGCCCTGGGCGGTGGCCTGGTATGGCCAGCGCCAATGCATGTGGACCACGCTCGACGCGCAGCAACAGTTTTTTGCCGTCAACGACTACCTCAAACCGGTGCGCGCGCTGTATCTGACCCCGGCCACGATGGACAGCCGGTTTCTGACCCAATGGGTGCGCGCCGGCGAACACAGTTGGGGCAGCTTCATCCTGGAGAGCATGTTGCGAAAAGAAATCCCGCCGACCTTCCCGCTGCGCGTGGCGCCGGCGGGCTTTCTGCCGGAACAATTGTTTTTGACCGATTGGGAACGCTGGCGCGCCGAGGAAATCATCGGCACACCCACCTCCCAGCCGTCCGGCCAAAAACAACCTTGAGCCGCGCTGCGCGCGCGGCCCGGCAGCCTCCGCATGGGAAACCGCCGATTTGAAAAGCGCACAACCCGAAAACCCGAAAACCAGCCATGAAAATCCGCGTTGCAGGCATCAACTTCGATCACTTCCACATGGGCGATCTGTTGCGCATGGCATTCAATCATCCGCAGGTCGAGATCGTCGGCATCTGCGACGAAGACCCCGCGCGAATGCAGGACGCGATTCGCAACTTTCGCATCCCCGCCGCGCGGGTGTTCACCGACGTGGAGGCGTGTCTGGAGAAAACCAAACCGGACTTCGTCATCTTGTGTCCCGCGACGGCCCGGCACGCCGAATACGTCGAGCGCGTTGCGCCCTTCCGCGTGCATTTGCTCGTGGAAAAGCCCTTTGCGGCCTCGGTGGCGGAGGCTGATCGGATGATTGCCGCCGCGCGCCGCTCCGGGGTGATGCTGGCGATCAACTGGCCGTTGCGCTGGATGCCCAGCCACGCCACGGCGTATCGGCTGCTGAGCGAGGGACGCATCGGCGAATTGCAGGAGGTGCACTACTACGACGGCAATCGCGGCCCGCTCTGGCACGGCGCCGACAAGATCGAGATCATTCCCACGCCGGCCATGAAACGCAAAAGCTGGTTTTACAAGCGCAAGCTCGGCGGCGGTTCGCTGCTCGATTACCTCGGTTACGGTACCACGCTGGGCACATGGTTTCACGGCGGACGCAAACCCACCGAGGTCACGGCGGTCACCGACTGGCCAAACGGCCTGGAAGTGGACGAGCACAGCATCACCATCGCGCGCTATGCGTGCGGGCTTTCCAAGTTCGAAACCCGCTGGGGCACGTTCACCGACCCCTGGACGCACCAGCCCCAGCCCAAATGCGGTTTCGTGCTCAAGGGCAGCGACGGCACGATCAGCAGCTACGATTACGAGCCAACGGTGCGGATGCAGACGCGTCGCAAACCCGAGGGCGAGGTGATCCGCGCCGACAAACTCAAACCGCCGTTTCAAAACCCGATCCAGTATTTTGTCGAGTGCCTGCGGCGCGACCGTCCGCCTGAAGGCCCGTTGTCGCCGGCGATCAGTCGCATCGGCCAACAAATCGTGGACAGCGCCGTGCTGAGTGCGAAGCTCAAGCGCACCGTCAAGCTGGTGGGCTGAGGCCCGGCGCGCTGCCGGGCAACCACACCCTTCCCAAAAAGGCGCTTGCACGCGCAAGACGCGTTGCCTAGATTCCGCGCTCGTTTTTGAAACGAGAGAGGCTTGGTTATGCGACGTCCGCGACCGGTCAAAACAAAGAAGTCCGTGCTGAAACGGTTCAAAATCACCGCCGGCGGCAAGGTGCTCCGCAGCCGCGCGGGCCGACGGCACCTGATGCAGGGCAAAAATCCCAAGCGCCGTCGTCGTCTGCGTTCCCCCGCCGAGGTGCATCCGACCGACGCGGCCCGGGTGTTGCAAAACCTGCCCTTCAGCCATTGACCGGAAACCGAACGCCAGTCCCAACCCGTTTTTCCCATGCGCGTCACCAACGCTCCCGCATCCCGAAAACGCCGCAAGCGCATGATCAAGGCCGCCAAGGGCTATCGCATGCGGCGCTCCAAGCTCTACCGGTACGCCTCCGACGCGGTGGATCACGGCTTGCAATACGCCTACCGCGACCGCCGCCGCAAAAAGCGCGAGTTCCGTTACCTCTGGCAGATTCGCATCAACGCCGCCGCCCGCGCCGCCGGGCTGAGCTACAGCCGCTTCATGGAGGGCCTCAAAGCCGCCAGGTGCGCGTTGAACCGGAAGGTGATTGCCGACCTGGCCGCGCAGGACGCCGCCGCGTTTGCCGAACTGGTGCAGATGGCCAAGGCCGCCCTTCAAGCCAAGCCCGCCGCCACGCTGCCCAAGGCCTGAACGTCGGCCCTGTTGGAAAGCGGGCGGGACGCGCCCGCTGCGCAGTGCCGGTTCACTGCGAGCTTTTCGCGATCCATCCTGTTTGCGGCAGCGCCACGCTGAACTCCACCCGCTCGCCCGCCGTGCCCGTGTAACCTCCCCAGCCCACGCGGATTTCGCGCACGCGGCTGCGGTCCAGTCGCGCATCGGCATCCTGCGACCAGCCCGCGTGTTGAAAGCGGTTCAGCGGCACAAAAACCCGCTGATGGCCGGCTGCGCCCAGCAACCGTCCGGTGCTCGCCAGAAAATCGCCGCCGCCCTCTTCCCGCAAAATGACCAGAATCTCGTTGGCCGTCTGTTGCCCCGGCGGCACCCACGTGTCGAAAACCAGGTGATGCGCTTCGCGCAGATCGAGCGCCTCGGGAAGTTCAAAACCCAGGAACAGGAACGTGTCCACGTCGCTCCGCGTCAACTCGGCCCGCGCCCGCCACACGGGTTGTTCCGGTCGAGAACGCACTTCATCCGGCCCCACATCCGCCCGCACAAATTCGCCGCGCAAAGTTCGGGGACTGACCGATGCAATGGGACGGGACGTCAACGCCGGCAATGAGTCGGGCGCGAGTTTGAAACGACGCGGTTCGCGCGCCGCTGGAAAACCAACGGCCGTGGCCCCGTAGGGTTCGAGACTCAGGCGCACGCGCGGTCCGGGTATGGTTTCAGCGCGAGTTCCCGTGGCGAGGTCCCAACGTTCACCCGGCCCGGAAGCGCAGAACTCCACCTCACCGCGCCACGGCTCGGGGCTGTCGTTGATGAGGAAGAAGACTTCGCGGCCATCCACGCGCCGGTGCGTCACGCGCACGGGTGAATCGGCCGGCACCACCTGCGCGTCCCGCTCCAACAGACGGTCCAACACCGGCCCGAGCAGGCCCTCGTAACCGTTGGGCAGAAACACAACCGCGCCCCCGGATTTGCCGGTGAACAGGCGCGGTCGGTCCGCCTGACCACGCAACCAACGCCGGGCGATGCGTTGAACCTGCGGCGAGGGGAATTCGCGTTCGCTGTTGCGCGGTCGCGCGCCCAACAAGATCAGCGCGCCGCCCCCGTCCACGAACTGGGCGAGTTGTTTCCACGCTGCCAGCGGCAGTGTATCGGCGGCGGGCAACACCACCACCCGCCAGCGCAACTCACCGTGCACCAGCGCGCCGGTTTGGACCTTTGCGTCCCGGAGCGCGCGGCTGTCCACAATCGTGAAATCGCGCTGCGCGGCAAACAGGTCTTCGAGCGCATTGCGCCAGGTGTTTTCGAGGAGCAGCGCGCCGGGCGAGTCTTTGCCCCAGTGCCGCGCGGGCGTGAACTTCGTCCAGAGGCTTTCAATCGGATACAGCACGGCGATGTCGGCGACCTGGTGACCGCCGGTCAGCAACGCCGCACAGCGCCCGACCCATTCGTTGAGTCGCCGCAACGCCGCGGCATCCAGACCAGTGAAGCTGTAGTAACTGGTGATCGTGTTGACGCCGGAGACAAACAGGCGGTTGAGGGTGCCGCGAATCTCGGCCTCGGTGACGACGCGCTTCGGGCGCGCGTCGCCAGCCGCGCGCCAGACCTGATTGTGGTCGGAGGTTTCGGACATGACGATGTCGCGCCGCTCCAGCTCGGCGACGCTGGCGAGCAGGCGGGCGATATACCACGGCACTTCCGGCGGCAGGCTCGTCAGGCAGTCAATCCCCGGTGCGTCCATCCGCCGCGCGCAGCGGAAGAAATCCCCGTAAAGCGCCACGTGCGCGGTGAGCAGCTCCTCGGCGAGCAAATGACCTCCGGAGGGCACGCGGTACTGGCGACAACGTTCCTGGATTTGACCGAAATAATTTTCCGCCACCAACTCGCCCACGGTCAGCCAGAAATCGTGACGCAACTTTTCGCCTTGCGGCCCGGCGTCAGCGGCCAGCGCCGGCAGCCGTGCGGGGTCGAGCGCGTAACCGCGCCGGCGCTTGAACTCCCCCGGCAGATTCGACGCCCAGGGCAGCGGGCGATACGGCATCGGGCGGAAAAACCAGCTCATCAGCGACGGCTCGTCGGTGAACGTCGCGACAAAAAATTTTCCAAGGTCGTGGCCCAGATGCGCCGCGTAGCGGTCGTGCGTCAGCTCCAGAAACCGTTTCGTGGGTTCGGGCAGGAGCAGATTCACGTAGGGCATCTTTTGCCAGAGATTGGCCTCGGCGTGCGTGCCCTCGTAAAGCCGATGCTCGGTGATGAGCATCACCCGCCATGCGCCCGGCGGCGCGTGCCAGCGCAGTTTGCCCGCGCTCAGGAACGCGCTCACGTCCGTCGGCCGGCTCAAATCCATCTGCCCGTCGCGCACGGGAAACGCGGCGGCCACGAGCAGTTGGCCCGGCGGCGCGTCGAGTTCAACCGCCCCGCCGCGGCTTTGCGCATCCGCGATCAACAACCCGCGCGCTTCCCATTCCGGATGCTCGCGCAGCACCAATCCCCCCGCATTGCCGGATGGATAGCCCCGCTCATCGTAGAGCCAGAGTGTCAGGCCCGCCTCGCGCGCCGCGCGCACCGCCCGCACAAACGCACGCCAGTGCGCCTCGCTTTCCAGGTATTGATCAAAGGACACGTTGCACACCACCCCGCCAAAACCCTGTTCCTTGAGCCGTCGGATCAACTCGTCCTGTGCCGCCGGCGCGTCCGGCCAGCCGTGGATGATTTTCAAAATGCGGTGTGACGCGGGCGGATCGGCGAACTGACGCGCCAGTGTCTCCGACCCGGGAGTTGAAATCGGCTCGGCCGCAACGGCTGATGCAGCGCACACGCCGGCCAGGCAAAAGCCGCCCGCCAGCCGCCGCATGAACCAACGCGCCGCCCGGGCCAATCCGGCCACAAGTGGGCACGTGGCGGCTTGCGGCCCGGCACCGGTTGGAATACCGTGGCCACGCTTGAACAGGTTGGTTTCCAAAATCGCGTTCGTGCGGAGGCGGCAGTGCGCCTGGTGTGACCGGGGGTTCACGTTGATTGAACTTTTGGTGGTCATAGCGATCATTGCGATTCTGGCAGCGCTGTTGTTGCCCGCGCTCTCCAGCGCCAAACAGCGTGCGCACACTGCCACCTGCCTGAGCAATCTCAAACAATGGGGACTGGCGACGCAGTTGTATGCGGGCGACTACAACGATTACCTGCCGCGCGACGGCAAACCCACCCCCCTGGAGAGCGACCTGCTCAACCCTGATTACCACGGCTGGTATATTGACCTGCCCCCCATGATCAACGTGGAGCGTTACGTGCACGTGCCCTGGCGCAAAGACCCGGGCATCGAACCGGGCCGCTCGGTCTGGATTTGTCCGGCCAACAAACGCCGCGCCAACGTCACCGCCAACAGCGCCAACCTCTTTCACTATTGCCTCAACCAAAATGTCAACGGCACCGGCGGCAACAACGCCCAGGTCAAACTTTCCTCCATCCGCAACCCCACCGCCACCATCTGGCTTTTCGACACCAAAAACCTCCCCGCCGTGGGCTCGTGGACTTTTGTCCACACCAACCTCCACGGACGCGGCGCGAACTTCACCTTCCTGGACGGCCACGCCCGGCGGCATCCGCTTTCCGACTACTGGGACGCCGCCGCCAACGCCTGGCGCACGAACAATCCCGACCTGATGTGGATTCCCTGAGAGCGTCGGCAAAGCGGGCCAAGTTCAGCGCTGAGGTCACAGGAAGCTGTTGGCTCGCGCCTGACAGCGAACAGCCTCCGTGACAGGCCCTCGGGTCGCTTTCCTCCTCAAAGAGTTCGGCAGCTTCAGATCGTGCTGAGGACACCGGTTAAGCTGCCGATGAAACACAGGACTGCCCGGATGCCAGGGTTTTGAAGGCCCCCCGTTTCAACCGGAGGGCAAACGGTATTTTCCAAGAAACAATGCGCGAGCCTCCGTTTTCAGTCCGGCGCCGAGCACCACGATCTCGCAGGTATGGCCGCTTGGAGTAATCATCCGCTCCGAATCATCCGCACCACCGCGTCCCGAACGGCTTCAAATTTGGCCGAGTGCAGTTCCCCCACCGTGCCGACAATCAGGCTGACGTGCGCGGTGAATAGTTTGCCCGGGCGGGCATGGCTCGTCTGGCGCAATGAGCCGCGCGCAAAATCACCAGAAGCGATGGGGATGGCGTTGGGATCGCCGTAAGATTGGCTCGTGATTTGACAGAGAATCCAATCGCCACGACCGGCGTGGGCCGGAACAACCGCGGGGCGCAACTTGGACGCGGCAAGGTCGGAGAAAGGAAAACGAACTATGACGATTTGTCCGGCTGCAAATGAGCCCACGCGATGTCCTCCTCGGTGCGATTCCAGTCTTCGGCGAGCGCCGGTTCACTCAGCAAAGCGATCTCGTGAAT
>JAOAIM010000069.1 GCA_026414705.1 Verrucomicrobiia bacterium
CCATCACCAACCGTTTGAGCAGCGGTCGCGGCGTGCGCAGTTGCGAGTCACCCCGCACCAGCACCGGCACCCCCGCCGCCCGACAGGCGCGCGCCGCCTGCAAATACGCCCTCAAATACCACCCCATCACAATGAACGCATCAAAGCGACGTTCCTCGGCGGATTCGCACCCGGCGGCAGCCCCGCTGCTGCGCTCCCCGGCAGGTTGCAGTTCCGCCAGTCTGCGCGCCAACCCGGTCTGGATGATCCGTCCTATCTCGGGCGTGTCGCATCCCCGGTAATGGTGCACGCCCGGGCGCGAAGCCACGTTCTTCAAAAACCGGTGCGGATACCCTGACAACAAATCCACATCCCAATCAAACGCCACGCCAAACCCCGCCCGACCCTGCTCCTGGGCACTCTGCCGATGCGCGAAAAACACCTCCACATCCGCAACCCGCGCCAGCGCGCGAAACCACGGCGCGTGATACTGAACCGGATGACTGGCCAGGATGCCCAACCGCATGGGCGCACGACGCGGCCCGAATCAGAAATCTCGATTGCCAGCGTCTGGGAACTTTGAGGCGTGCCGTCGTTGAGTGGGCGCGAGCTGACCCGCGCTCCGAGTCCAAATGCGTGTCACATCCCTGTAAAGAGTCACCTTCTCGATGGGTCAAAACTGACCCAGGTTGACGACCTCCATCACCTCGTCGCCCATTGCAATCCCGTAAATTTTCTCCCGATTCAAAAACGCGATCAGCGACGGCTCGAAATACACGCTTGCGAACGCCGGACAAACGGTCTTGTCCGCCAACTCCGGGAAAAATTCCGGCAACCGCGCCAGTTTGTGTCGAAACGCCGCCACCTTCTCCGGGTCCGGACGGCGCTTCACCTCGACCACCAGCAGCTTCGTCGGCCCCACCGCCAACAGGTCCAACTCCATCCACTCGCCCTGCCGCTGCGGATGTTTGCGCCGGACCCGAATCGTGCAGGTGTGGGCTTCTTCGGTTCGGAAAATGGCATTGGCCAGATTGAAACCGCATGGGGCAACCATGTCCTCGATGAGCGTGCCCATGCTGTCGGAGATTTCCGCCAACCGTTTGTTGAAATCCTTGCGGTCGCGCTCGGCCTGCTGGCGATCGCGCTCGGCCTGCTGCTGCATCTCCAGCAGTTGCCGGTCGGTGCGCGCGTTGCTCGCGCGAATCTCGGCGATGTCCTCGTGAATGGCTGCGATCATCCGTTCGCTGTGTTCAATGAACTTGGCCAGCGCGGCTTCCACGTTTGCGATGCGTTCTTCGGCCAGCATGATCCGAACCTAACCGCCCCGCACCACTTCGGCAAGCTCACGGCCCGTGCCTGACTTGCATCGGGGGAAAACCCCTCATTGGCCCTGGCGGGCGTTCGCATCCCGGGCCGTAAACAACACATTGCCCCAATCCGCCGCATGAGGGCTGAGCGGCTCGAGCAGCGTCGCTTCGTAACCGCGCTCCCGCAGAAATGCCGTCGCCTCGCCCCCCAACGCCGTCTCGCAAATGATGTGGCGCGGACGTAGTCGCTCCAAAAATTCCACCCCGCCCAAGAAAACCTCCAGCTCGGCCAACTCCACGTCAACCTTCATCACGTCCGCCCGTTCAATCCGTCCCTCCCGCAACAAACCGTCCAAACTCCGACACTCGACCTCCAGCGTGCGCTCGGCGGACAACGCGCCGGAGCGCAAATGCTCCGCCCACGGCTGCAGCGTTGAAAGCCCCGTGTTCTGCGCGTCGCCCAGAAAAAGCCGCGCCCGGCCCGCATCCTGGCGCCCCAAGGCGAACGGATGCACGGCCACGCACTCCTCCAACTCGCTCAGCCGCACCGATTCCTCCAGCAGCGCCCGCACGCTGGGATTCGGCTCGAAAGCCACAACCTTTCCACCGCCGCGTGTCCGCAACACCGCGCCCGCCAGCAACGTGTAAAAACCGTAACTCGCGCCCACGTCCACAAACACGTCCCCGGCGCGCAAACGCCCCGCCAGAAACCGGGCCGTTTGCGGCTCAAAACTCGACCGATCAAAATACAGACTGCCGCAATAATCCTGCAGCGGCACCTTCATCCACGCTCCCCGCCCCAGCGGCACGGCGCGAATCGAGTCCGCCGACCTTGCCGCGTGCCGTTGCAACGCGGCGAACACATGCCGTGAAACCCGCCGCACACCCGGCAACGGCGCCGCGCGGCGAAAACACGCGGCCACAGCCCGTTCGCACACGGGCATCGTCGTCATCACGCACGCCAGCCCCTCGCTCATCACATCCAGAATCGCTCTGCCGGCGGCTCGCACCACGGCTGCATCAAATCCTGCGAGACGCGCTTGCGCGCGCATATGCCTCATCCAGCGCGCGCGCCAGCACCCGCGCCGACGCCCGCGCCGAGTGCTCCGCCAGCACGTCCCAACGCACCCGGTCCGCGGAGTAACCGTTGGCATAAATGAAACGCTCCAACGCCTCCGCCACCACGGCAGCGTCTGGCAGCCGCGTCTCGTTCAATGTTAAAGCCACCCCCGCGTTGCTCGCCCGCAACAACTCCAAAGCCGTGCTTTGTTCGTGCAGGAACGCGAAAACCGGACGCCGCGACATCACCGCCTGAAAAATTTTCGACGGCGAGTAGTGCGGCTCGGTCGAACCCAGCACCAGCACGCCGGAAGCCGCGTGCAAATGCGCCAGCACGTCCAGATACGGCCGCCGCTGAGGATGTTCCGAGGCGCAATCCTGCAAACCCAGTGCTTCAATTTGCGGCCGCACGTTGAACCCGTGCGGATCATCCGGCGATTTACCTGTGCCCACGAAATGCAAGTGGAACTCCGCGGCCAGTTGCGGTCTTCTCCGGCGCAACACGGCAAGCCCTTCAAGCAACCGATCCCGCACGCCAAACGCGGGAGGCCACATCGTCCCGGCGTAAATCAGATTGAACTTGCCCGCGTGCTCTGCGAACAAAGGCGTCGGCCTCGGATGGCGCGCGGCGTATTCATGATCTCTTTCACTGCCGCCATAGGGCATCGCCGCCAATACCGCACGCTCCGCAACACCCGGATTCCGATCCAGCATCCCTTGGTAGTACGCCCGATTGATGCCCGTGATCAGCGACGCCTTCGCCACCGCCCACGGTTCCAACCACTCCCCCAGCCGCGCCGCCGCCCAGGCTTTGGTGAACGGGCGGTCCGAACCCGGAAACGGTTTCACCCACGGATCAATGTAATCAATCCCATAGGGCAGCCCCGTCCTGCGCCACACCAACCGACCCAGCGGCGCCGAGAAGTTCGAGGGAATCGTGATGTGCAAAAAATCAATCTCCCGCGCCTGCGCCAGCCGCACCAACGCCCGGTAATGCCACGGAAACGCCCGAATCCCCACGTCACCCACCCAACGCACCGGTCGCGTGCGAAACGCCTTCGTGCGGACGATCCGCAAGTTGGGCGGTAGCAACTCCGCCAACTCCGGCTCAAGCCGCTCCTCGTAGTAGTCCCAATGCGTCGTGACGATGACCGGCTCCCAGCCAAACTCCCGCAAATGCAGGCTCCAGAGCCGCGACCGATGCACCCCGGCCAGATTGCTCGGCACGAAATGCGCCGCCACAATCGCCACCCGTTTCATTGAAATCCCAGGGCTCAACGCCACTCTTTCAACGGCGCCGGTGCGGCATTGCGATCACGCGAATGCGCTTTGAACGCCGGGCCGTGGTTGATGACACCACAGCAGACCCAGGTCGTTACCAGCGGCTGAGAAACTCGACTCGGTTGACCATGTCTTCGGCGCTCAGGCTCGCCACCAGGCGCAGCAGCCGGCGCATTCGTTCTCCAACCGAATAGTGCTGCTGAAGCCCCAGAATGATGCCGGGATGATTTTTCCCTTCGCGCATCAACTGCGCATGAATGCGGTAGAAATCGCGCCGGTTCGCGCTATACAAAACCCGCCCGTGAGCAACGCACCATTCAACCTGTTCGACATCCGTTCGCCCCAGCATTCCACACTCCGCCGCGCTGGCCACGTCCAGCCCCCGCATACGGAGCGCCTTGACCAGTTGCGTGTCGCTGGAGTCCTCATCCAGGTAAAGGCGGATCGTCATGGCCCGGCGCTCGAGACGCGTGCCGCCTGATCCTCCTTTTCGAGGCCCTCGGACTCAGCCTCCTCATCCGTCATGTCCTGATCCATCATGTCGCGGTTCGCGTAGTAGTAGGCCAGCGCCGCATGAACCTGTGCGAGCGTGATGTGCCCGATGCGCTCGGCTATTTCCTCTGGCAGAAACCCGGCCCGATACCACCGCACAATGGTCCGCACCGTCACGCCCGTGCCGGAAATGTGCGGCGTGCCACCCTTAATGCCAGGCGTGCGCGTGATCAACTGCCCAATCTCCACCGTGCCCGACGTGTTCATGATCCAAACATGACGGCGTTTGTCAGACCGGTCAACGCCGCCCCGGTTCGAAAACTTCACGCTCAAGCGGCCGCAGGCGCACCCTCAAGCCAGCGGCGCAGGCAGCCAAACAGGCTCCGCCACATCCCATCGGCAAAGAGTCCGCGCTCCATCTGCCCCACCCTGTTGTCTGGTTTTATTTAACCTCGAAACGGCAGTTGCTACGCGACCGGATTGCCGAGCCACGGATGGAACACGGATTCAACACGGATTGTTCCGGGAAAACCGCATTCACCCACCGGGTGGGCCGCCGTTTCTGCGTAAAGACCTGCCATCCGTGCCCGTCCGTGTTTCATCCGTGGCTTAACTGCCGGTTCCAGGTTTCACCGACGAGCCGCCCAATCGCACGAACCAGCGCGTCCTTCTCCCGTTCCCAACAAAAACGTTTCTCGCCCCAGGCGCGCGCCGCCGCCTTCGCCTCTATCAACCGACCCGGTCGCTCCACCCACGCGCGCAATCGCTCCGCCAACGCCACTCCATCCCCCGCCGGATACAAAAAACCCGCATCCGGCGCGCTTTCCAAAATCGCTCGCTGCGACGGCACGTCGCTCGCCGCAATCGCCAACCCCGCCACGAAGTAGAGCAGAATTTTGTTCGTCACGGCGATGCGCCGGTTTTCCGTGTGCCCCATCTCCAGTGCCAGCCCCACGTCGTGTTGCGCTGCGCGCTCCACCAGCTCCTCCGGCGGCACCGGCGGCAAAATGTGAACCCGTCCTTCCACGCCCAGCGCCCGGATTTTTTCCCGAAACACCGTCTCGCATCCCGCTGCCCACGCGCCCCGCAAATGCAGATGAACCGCCTCCGGCAACCGGGTCAACGCCTCCAACGCATCGTTCAAACCGCGATCCGCACCGATCACCTGGCTATACCAATACAGCGACACCGCTCCACCCCGCCGCTCCCGCTCCAACGCCTCCGCCGCCACGCGCCCGTTCCGCTCCGCCAACGGAAACACGTTCAAAACCGTCACCGGCCGCCGAACGCCCACCACCCGCGCATACGCCTCCGCAATCCCATCCGACGCGGCCGTTAGATGATCGCAACGCGGCAGGTATTTCTCCTCCACCGCCACGGTCAGTCGCCGCCACAGCGCCTGCGCAGGGTCGTCCGCCAGCACCTCACCCCGGTGAAAATCCTCTGCGTCGAACCCCAGACGCGCGCCCCAGCGCCGCGCCGCAAACGCCGCCGCCGGCAGCGCCGGCAAATTGTGCGCAATGAACAACGCCGCCGGCTCGCGCGCCGCCAGACGACCCAACGCCCCGTAATACCGCGAATGCGCCCGCTCCAGCCCAATGCCCCATCGCGCGTAAACCTGTTGATACATCCGTTGCCGCAGCGCCGCGCAAAGCCATCGAAGCCGACCCCCGGGCGAATCGCGCCGCGCGTTCACGCGCTCCAGTCGCCACGCCCGCGAGCGCATCAACCGCTCATCGTAAGCCGCTTTGACGACCTCGACGTTCATCGCCACCACGCGCACTGCGTAACCGGCCTCATGCAGCGCGTCGGCCTCCTTGAGCAGGCGAGGGTTGTAGGACAGGTGCGCGGAACTCACCAGACAAATGCGTGTGGCGTTCACAACCGGCCGACCAAAAGCCCGAGCCAAAAAGGAAGCAAACCCAGCGCGGCGGCAGACGCGGCCCGCCACGGCGCGCGGCACACCCGCCAGAACATGTCCAAATAGGATTCCCGGAGCGCGTCCACGCTGAAGCGCTTCAGCACATGTTCCCTTCGGCCATGTCGCGTCTCCTCGCTCTCGACCCGGCTCAACGTTTCACGCAGCGCCGCCGCCAGCTCCCCGGGCCGGGTCAGGTCGCGGTAAATGCCGTGCTGCTCCAGGATGTAGCGCGACACGGGGTCGTCGTGTGCGACAATTGGCAGGCCCGCTGCCAGCGCTTCCAAAAAAACCAGGGGAAACGCCTCGCAGGTTGAAGCCAGCACAAAAACATCCGCCGCCTGATAATATTGAAAAATGGCCTCGCGCGGGACCGTCATGATCCGGCAACGGTTCGACCCGAGCAATTGTGCCGCCAACGCCTCGATCCGGGGCGTCTCCGCCTCGCGCTGCCCGAGGATCAGCAGAAACGGCAGCCCCGGCAATGTCGCAACCTCCCGCACGACATAATCCATCCGTTTCACCCGCGCATCAACGCTGCCCACCGACAACACCAACCGCGTTTCGGGCGAGAGTCCCAGCTCCCGTCGCACCCGTTCGCGCATCGCTTCCCGATCGCAGCTCGCTGTCTCCGGTCGCAACCGAATGAAATGTGGCAGCAAAAACTGGTTTTCCGGTCTGAATCCGAGCCGGTTCGCTGCCTCAAAAAACACCGGCGTCAGATGGTGAAGGTAATCATTCGGGGTGACGAACCTCGGCGAGAGGTTGGCCAGATGCCCGCCCGTGAAATGAATCAACTTGAAACGGCCCCGGCTCAGTCGCCGCCACAGCCCCAAAAATTTGTACACCGGCGGCTCCAACACATAGGCCACGTCGAATCGGCGCGTCACCAGCAGCGGCGTCAAGCACAGATCAAAAGAGACAAATTCGACAAACAGCGGGTGCTTGCCCGACACGCGGGCCAGCAGACGGTTCAGGCGCGTGTTCCGGGGAATGTTGCCCACCGACATTTCCCCGGGGCCGCGCGAGCCGCTTCCTTTGACCAACCAGCAATCAAAGCTCGGGACCTCGCGCAGCAGGTTGAACAAATCGCGTGCATACGCCTCGAAACCACGACGCACCCGGTCCAGCCCGCTGCAAACGATGGCGATGCGGTAAACCTCCGCGACGGGCGGGATTTCAGGATGCATGAGTGGGCTCAGCAGCCCGCCCCGTGGAAGGACCGCCACCACATTCGAGCCGCATATCCTGCGAGCGCCACACGACACGCCAGCCCCCGCCGCCTGTCGCACAACCCGCGACCGCAACCACCGGCAGGGGCGAATATGTGCCCGTGCTGGGGCTTGAACCCAAGTTGGGAACCGACCCACGGATGTCGCCCGGCCGCTCGGTCAAACGCCACCTCTGTCATTAACCGGGTCCGCGATCATCGCTCGATTCAGCCCGATGACCTCCCCCGCTGCCCCCGGCGCAAAGCCCGCAAGCTCGGAGGAAAACCGTTGCAAGTTTTCGCAAGCGACCTGTCGCAACACGCCGTTCATAATGCTAACTCAGGATTCGCCACCTTCTTGGTGTCGCGGATGCCAAGTCTCGAAACTCAACTGTTAAACGCATGGACCGAAGTTATGTTGGTTGTGCTATCGTTCCCTCACTCCATTCGCCCTTGATCAGATACGGTGCAAAGCCGTGGCTGTGGTCAACCATGCGCCGACCCGTGCCGTAAAAATCCAGTTCCTCGACGTCAATCCAGCCCACGCCATCCAGCGGAAAATCAGCCTCGACGCCGTTGATTTCGATGCGTGGAAAAATGCCGTAGCGTCCCGTGGGCAGGGGCAGCCCGGGCAAACGACATCGGAACTGGCCGTGCTCCCGCGCTACCGAGAGGGTTTGGCCCATGTGGGACGCGTAGAGCAACAACAACCGTTCGCCCGACGGTAGATGTAAACCGAACCCGACGTCCACCTTGTCTTGCGCGCGGCAGCCAAAGTTGCGGTAACTGAACACCAACACACACGGTTCCCCGCTGGCCACGTACCCCACCCGCTCGCCCCGGTCGTTCTCGACCCAGAAATCGGTAAAGCGCAGTCGGCCGTCGCCCTGTCGCCGTTCTGATTTCAATCCGTTGCGCGCCTCGGCCATGCGCAGGTATTCCCCCAGGGCTTGCTCCACGGTGCCATCCACGACCACACGGCCCAAGTCCAGGTATATTGCGCGCGTGCAGATGTGCCGTACCAGCGCCATGTTGTGGCTCACAACCAGCACGGTGCGTCCGTGCCCGGCCACATCCTGCATCTTCCCCAAGCACCTTTTCTGAAATTCCGCGTCCCCGACTGCCAGAACCTCGTCCACCACCAGAATCTCCGGTTCCAGGTGCGCCGCGACCGCAAACGCCAACCGCACATACATCCCGCTGCTGTAACGCTTGACCGGGGTGTCCAGGAATTTCTCGACCCCGGCAAACGCCACGATCTCATCAAACTTCCTGCGGATCTCCGCGCGCGTCATGCCCAGAATCGCGCCGTTGAGATAAATGTTCTCGCGTCCGGTCAACTCCGGGTGAAACCCCGTGCCCACCTCCAAAAGGCTCGCCACGCGCCCCCACAGCGTCACGCGCCCCACGGTCGGCTCCGTGATCCGACTCAGGATTTTTAACAAGGTTGTCTTGCCCGCCCCGTTTCGCCCAATGATCCCGACCACTTCCCCCCAGCGGACTTCGAACGACACGTCCCGCAATGCCCAGAATTCCTCGACCTCATCGCCTTGAATGATCTGCCGTCCGCAAAACACATCGGCAGTCTTGCGCCAAAGGTCGCGCGCGTTGCGCATGAGCACATCGCGCAGCGTAGAGTAGCGTTCCCGCTGTGCGCTTTGGTGACCCACCAGATAGCGCTTGCCGAGGTTTTCGACCGTGATGACGGGCGCCGACATGATTTCAAAAACGGCAAACTCGCGAAAGGTTCGGTCTCAAAACTTCCGCAGTTCCGCTGCCCACCCGACCCTGCTTTTGTTATCGAACAATTTCCGGGTCGGACTCTTCGCGCGACACGTTGGCACTACAGAAAATCCGCAGCCGGCTCGATTTGGTTCGTGACCCGCTTCTCCAATCCCTGACCGCATTGGGTGGCTGCACACCCAAGAATTCGCACACGCTGAAGCGAACCACCTAGATGAAATCCGCGAAAGTTCTTTCCAACTTCCGAAACTGACGAATCCCCAGCCAGAGAAAGAAAGCAGTCACACCAATGCTGGCTGCAAAACCCGGCCACCAGATGGCGCACTCGCCTCCGAGAAGGCACCAACGAAATCCGTCAATCACCCCCACCATCGGATTCAACGAATACAACATGAACAATCCATCGCCGAATTTCTCCCGTACCACCGCACTGCTGAAGCCCACTGGCGAAACATACAAACCGAACTGGATCAGAAAGGGAATGACATATCGGAAGTCCCGGTATTTGACGTTGAGCGCTGTAATCCATAAGCCCGGCCCGAGACTGGCAAAAAACGTCAGCAAGATGAAACAGGGCAGTAGAAGCACCCCCCAACCGGGAGCGAATTGATACCACAGCATCATGGCCGCCAAGATTGCGGCGCTGATGAGAAAATCCACAAGCCCCACCACCACAGTGGCGGCGGGCACAATCAGCCGCGGAAAATACACCTTCGAAATCAGGTTCGCATTGCTGATCAAGCTGTTGCTCGCCTCGCTCAAAGAGGTCGCAAAAAACTGCCACGGCAACATCCCTGCAAATACCAACAGCGGGTAAGGCACGTTCCCGGGCGCTGGCAAATTCGCAACCTTTCCGAAAATGACCGTGAAAATCACCATCGTCAAAAACGGGCGGAGAACCGCCCAGGCAATACCAATAACCGTCTGTTTGTAACGAACGGACAGGTCGCGCCACGCCAAAACTTGGAACAACTCCCGATACCGCCACAAATCGCGCCAGTAGTTCTTTTCGGTGCGGCCCGGTTCGATGATCAACGGCGCCCGTCGCGGGCCGGGCGACGACGGCCCTCCCGATGTTGTCACCGCAGGCGCAATCCGATCCTGAATCAGCGAATCACCATTCACGTGTGGAGAATCCTCGTTTTGGTCGGCCCGGCGGCCGGCAATGAAAACAACCTCCCCGAAGCTGCTTCTTGAGTCGCGCGCCGCAAAACCCGCAGCGCACAACACGCACGCGCTCGGTCCAAGCCGATGAACCTCGTGAACCGATCCGCCACGGTGCTCTCACCTTTCACGCGTCGGCAGCATTGTCGGAGTGCGTTCAACGCGTGCTGCGCCGTCGGGCGCGAGTATGCCGAACCGCACGGCCAGCGTTTCAAATATGTCCGCGCAGCGCCGATGAAACGCTGCCGTCGAACACCGTTGCGCCAGTGCCGCCGGACGCCCGCGCGGCAATTGCAACGCCGTCCGAATCGCCGCCTTCACCGACGCGGGGTCGCGCGGGTCGGCCGTCACCGCCATGTCGCAGCCGCGCACGACCTCTGCGCTCGCATCCGCCGTGCTGGCCACCACCGGCACACCGCAGGCCAGCGCCTCCAGATACACGATGCCGAATCCCTCACCGCGACCCGGCATCACGAACGCATCCGCCAGCCGGTAATGCTCGGCCAGCTCGTTGTCGTCGAGCCAGCCCGTGAACTTCACCCGCTCGCCCAGGCCCAGCCGCCGCGCCTTTTGTTCAAGCCGCGCACGGTCGCCCCCCTCGCCCACGATCAGATACGCCAGGTTCGGAATCTCCCGCGCCAGTTCGGGCAACACATCGAGCACCTCGTCCACGCCCTTGGACCGCTCGCTGGCGGAGAGCCGCCCCACCGTCAGCAACACGGTGCGCTCCCGCAAGCCGTAACGCTCCAGCAACGCCCCGTTTTTCGGGCCGGGCGAGAATCGCGACAAATCCACGCAGTTGGGCAGCACAAAGGCATCCGCTCGCTCCGGCTGCGCCCAGGCCAGAAATCGTTGGCGCGTGAAATCGCTCACCGCGACCACCGCATCAATCCGTCCGGCCAGGCCGTTCACCAGGCGGCGGCCGGTCGGCTGCCATGCATCTATCCCGTGAACAATCAGCACCACCGGGCGGCGTGCCGTCCCATTCCCGGCGGAGTCCCCTCCCGACAATGCCCGCGCCGCAAACGCAAACGGCAGCAGATTGATGTGTCCGCAAACAATCAACGAGCATCGCGGCACAAGCCGCGCCGCTCGCGCCGTGGCCAGCGCGTAGCGAATTTTGCCGCCCACCGCGCCGGTGTCGTAGTGCAGTTTCGCGGGCAAATCCCCCGGCGGATTCGGCATCAGTCGCGGCAGGGCCACCACGCGCTCCACCGATGGCATCGCACAGAGCGCTGTCAGCAGGTCGCGATTGAACTTGGCGATGCCGCCGCAGCCGCCAAAGGCATCTGAAAGCAGGGCAAGAACAGTCACAAGACGTTACTAGAAAAACAGACCACAGGACTACGAGACGACGGGACAACGGGACCACGGCGGAGGGACCATCGGATCCGAAGGATCGTTCATCCTCCGAGCGCAAGCGGAACTGCCGCACCTCAAGACCATGACCAACGCTTTGGTGAACAATTTTGCCGAGACGTTCACGAACCGGCGGCGTTGCCCGATTCTCGTTCCACAGCCCGGGTCAAACCGTGCAAGCAGGCGAACGTTTGCTTCACCCGGCCCTGTATTGCGTCTGCCGCCTCATTCGACACATAACCCAACCGCCGGGCCAGATGCAGGAAGCATTGCGTTTCAGACAGCGACGCACGCGCCATGTAAAGGAAATGCAGGTAGTCACGTTTGGTGCCGCGCGATGATCCCTCGGCGATGTTCGACGGCACAGAATACGCCGCGCGTCGCAACTGACTGGTCAAGCCGTAGGTTTCTTGACGGGGAAAACGGCGCGTCAATTCGTAAACCGCAACCGTTAAATCATCGGCGGGTTTCCAAGCTTCAATTTTCGTGTAGTCCCTCATGTATCGCGCAGTCGCTTCATCGCGGTCGGCTTGCAGTCGAGGCTGGGTTTTTCCGCCTTGTGATCCCGTTGTTCCTGAGGCCGATGGTCTTGTGCCGGATTATGCAACGAATCTCGCATAGACGACCTTGGCCCATCCCCGGAGACCTCGTTCGCCACCCCCAACGGTTCCCCACGCTGTCGTCTGCTCAGCCCGTTGTCCCTGGGTCTTGTTGTCCCATTGTCCGGTCGTCCGCCCCGCCATCAGCCACTCTCGCACCGGAATTTGAAACCCGGTCTTGGGCCGGTTCAGGATTTCGGACGGTAGCGGGCGGCTGGGCACGCCGGCCAGATCGCGCTTGGTCGGCGGCGCCAAGCCGACGAGTCGCGGCGCCAACGCCCGCAGCAACGGCACGTCCACATACGGCACGCGAATTTCCACCGAATGGGCCATGCTCGCCCAGTCGGAGTCCCGCAACAGTTGGTTGCGCATATACCAGCACAACTCCAGCGCCGAGACCCGCGCGTGCGCTGAAGCCAGGCCGGCCACCGTCATCTCCAGGCGCGCCAGCGGCTCCAACTCCCGCCAGCCTGCACGCACCATGTCCGCATCCAGCAGGTTGGGCAGCTCCCAGGGCATGAACAGACACCGATGCAACAAATACGCGCTGCTGGAACGCCCTCCGTATTCGAGCAGCCCGGCATACTTGGGCGAGGTGACGTGTTTGAGCACCGGCGCCATCACGAGGCGGAACAGCCGCCCGACCCGCTGAACCGTCGCAACATCAAACCAACGCAGCGTCCGCACCGCTTGCGGAATTTTCCGAAAGCTTGGATACCCGCCGAACAACTCATCACCCCCCAATCCCGACAGCGCCACCTTCAACGACGCCTGCGCCGCCGCGAAGCTGACAAAATACGTGTTCACGCCGTTGATGCTCGGCTGGTCCATCGCGTCGAAAAGCCGCTCCACGTGCGCCTCAAAATCGCGGCGGGTCACGCGGACGGTTTGATGCTTTGTGCCCAGTTCGCGCGCCAGCCGCTCGGCCAGCGGGGTCTCATCGTTCGGCGTGCCGCGGAACTCCTCAAAGCCCAGCGTTACCGTCCGCAAATCGCCCCCTTGCTCCGACGCCAGGGTCGTGACGGTTGCCGAGTCCACGCCCGAGGACAAAAACACGCCCACCGGCACGTCTGCCACCAGATGCTGGCGGACCGAATCGCGCAACGCTTCCGGCCAGTCCGGCAGCTCGTGCCCGACGCGCCCCGTGGCCTCGCGAAGCACGTCCGGGATGGAACAAAACGTCTGTTCCCGCCGCCGCCCCGCTTCCTCGCACCACAACGTCGTGCCCGCCGGCAACGACCGAATGCCTTGAAACAGCGTGTGCGGCTCGGGCACGTGCCCCCACAGAAAGAACCCCACGTGCCCCGCCGGGTCCGGCCTGCGCGAAACTTGCCCTCCGGCCAGCAACGCTTTGACCTGCGAGGCCGCGCGCAACGTCTTGCCGTCATCGGCCACGTAAAGCGGCTTGATGCCGAACGGATCGCGTGCCAGCAACAGACCGCGCTTTTGTCCGTCCCACAGGGCAAACGCAAACATCCCGCGCAGCATGGGCAGCATCGCCTCCCCGTGCTCGGCATACAACCGCAGCAGCACTTCGGTGTCGCTCGTGGATACAAACCGATGCCCGCGCGACTCCAGACCCGCGCGCAGCTCGCGGTAGTTGTAGATTTCGCCGTTGAAGACGATCGCCAGCGCGCGTTCGGGCACGTGCATCGGCTGCGCCCCCAACGGGGAAAGGTCAATGATGGCCAGGCGGCGGTGCGCCAGGCCCACGCGCCGCCGCGGGTCGGTCCACAGCCCGGCACCGTCGGGCCCGCGCGCGCTCATGCACTCGCGCATTCGCACCAGTTCGCCCTCCTCCACCGGGGGCGCCCCGGGGTCATAGGCCAGTATCGCGGCAATGCCGCACATCGCCCAAAAACCCAAAGCGCAAAGCCGAAAAACGCACCCGCGCCGAATCCCCGTTTTTCAACTCGCTTCGAAAATCACCAGTTCCTCCGTGAGAACCCTGCCTTCAGAAAACGCATGTCACCCCACTTCATTTCTTTTCACCCGACGCCCTCCCCTGTTCCCGAAGTCTGCGGTCGAGCGCCTGCTCAAAGCTGATCAACTCCCGCAGCAGCGCATTGTAACGCCCGTAGGCATCGCCACCCTCTTGGCGCAACAGCGCATACAACTCGCGCTCCGGTTCGGCCGGAAGCCCGGCCGCGTGGCTCGGCAACAGCCCGGCCCGACGCAACCGCGGCGACGCAATGGCAGTGAGGCACGCGGCCACGGTGCGCCGACCCGCCGCCAAATCACTCAGGCCCGCGCGAATCAACGTTTCACCGGGCAACCCCTCAAGAAGTTCATCCCGCTTCACAAGTTCTACCGGCTTTGCCACAGAGGGATTCCACGGTGGCAGACCCCGCGCGGCCCTTGTTGAAAAGCTTTGTTCCCGCACGAAACAGAGCTGAAAGCTGAAAACTGAAAACTGAAAGCTGAAAGCTGAAAAAAATCCTCGGCCTTGCCCGGGTTTGTCTGTTGCGGCTTCATGCCGAAGACCGCTTGATCATCGCGGTGAAAATCGCGCTCAACTCCGACGCCTCTTTCTCCAGTGCCAGTGTCAGCGACCCGTCAATCCCGCATTCTTCCCGCAACAATTCGAGCCACAGTTGTGACTCATCGCATTCCTGAAGCGCACCGCCGAGTTTGGAGGCGAATTCTTCAACCGAGCGTGCGCGCGAGGCCTCCCGCACTTGTGCGGCCACGGAGGTGCCGGAACGAAGAAGTTGGCGGCCCAGCACGCGCACCTCCTCGCGCCCTGTGGGCAGCTTCGCATACAGCCGAATCACGCCCGCAGCGAAATGTTTTGTGCGCGCACGAAACTCATCCGACAGACGGCCGCGACTCATCCGATTCCCCTTTCGGCTTTCAGTTTTCCACTTTTCAGCTTTCTGCTTTCAGCTTTCTGCTTTGTCCTCTCCGCCTTCCACTCTATGTCCCGATTCTGAATCACGTCGCGGCCTCGTTTCACCGCGTTCGTTTCGCCGCGCATCAGAGCCTTTCTTTCACCCCGTCGGACGCGGACGCGTGATGAACACCCGCCCCAGCACCAGCACGTCCATTCGCGTCCGCAGAAAACAATCCAGCGCCTCCTCGGGGCGGCACACGACCGGTTCGTTTTCGTTGAACGACGTGTTCAGCACCATCGGCACGCCGGTCAACGCCTCGAATTGTTCGATGAGTCGGTGGTAAAGCGGGTTGGCCTCCCGCGAGACCGTGTGCAACCGGCCCGACCCGTCCACGTGTGTGGTCGCCGGCACCAGCGCCCGCTTGTCCGACCGCACCTGAAACACCTGCATCATAAACGGCACGTCGTCGTCCTGCTCGAACCACTCCGCCACGCGCTCGCGCAAAATCGAGGGCGCAAACGGGCGGAACGACTCCCGCCGCTTGATCCGGGCGTTGAGAACGTCCTTCATGTCGGCGCGACGCGGGTCGCACAAAATCGAGCGATTGCCCAGCGCGCGCGGCCCCCATTCCATCCGCCCCTGAAACCACCCGACCACCAGACCGTCGGCGATGGCGCGCGCCGTGCGTTCGCACAATGCCGCTTCATCGGCCAACCATTCCACCGCGCACCCCTGCTCGCGCAGCACCCCCGCGCGCGACGCCACCAGCGCGCGAATTTCCGCCTCATCAAACCCCGGCCCCACGTATGCGTGGCGCATGTGAAAGCGCCGGAACGTATTGCCCGTCGCCTCCGGCCGACCTTCGCCCCCACGCGCCCGCTCGCCGTCCCGCGCGACCAGACGATGATGCACCACGAACGCCGCCCCAATCGCGCCGCCCGCGTCGCCCGCCGCCGCCGGCAGATACAGTTTTCGGAACGGCGTTTTGAGATACACCTTGCCGTTGGCCACCGAGTTCATCGCGCAGCCGCCCGCCAGCGCCAGATTGGGGCAGCGATAACGGGAATGCACCGCGTTCAGCAGCGCAAAGAACGCCTCCTCATACATCGCCTGAGCCGAGCGCGCCACGTCGCGGTGACGTTGATCGAGCGGCTCGCCCGGTCGCCGCGCCCGCCCGAGCAGTTCCTCCAGCGCACCGGTGTAAAGCGGGCCGACCTCCGGCGCGCAGTCGTTCCAGGTGTAGGTCACGTTTTCGACGTGATGCCGGAAAAACTTCAGGTTGAGCCGAAAGCTGCCATCGGGCTGCACGCGCACGATCTGACGCATCGCATCAAGAAACCGCGGCTCGCCGTAGGGCGCCAGGCCCATGACCTTGTATTCATCCCCGTAGTGCGGGAAACCGAGCCATTGAGTGATCGCCGAATAAAAAATCCCCAGCGAATGGGGAAAATACACCCGCCCATCAATCTGAATCGCCCCTCGGCGACCCAAACCCCAGGCCGCGCTCGCAAAATCCCCAAACCCGTCCACCGACACACACACCGCCTCCTCGAAATCCGACACCAGAAACGCCGATGCCAGATGCGCCAGGTGATGTTCGACGTGATGAACCTGCGCGCGGAGCGCCTCGCCCGGGAACGCGGCCCGCAACGCCGTCTCCATCGTCGCGGCCTGGCGAATGTTCCGAATCCGGTTGAGCACCAGGCGCGGGTCGGGTCGCCGCGTCAACACGAACAGCAACCGCCGCAGGTTGTTCACCCGCGGGTTGCGATTGATCGCCACGTGATGCACCTCCGCGAGCCGCACGCCCGCCTCCCGCAAACAAAACGCGACCGCTTCGCGCGGAAACCCAGCCCAATGCTTGATGCGCCGGAAGCGCTCCTCCTCGGCCGCCGCGACCAGTTCGCCGTCACGCACCAGGCACGCGGCCGAATCGCCGTGGTAAGCGTTCAGACCAAGGATGATCGCCACAGCACTCAGGCCGATCGAGATCGGCGTTCTCCGAAACCGATCGGCGTTCCGGATCGGGACAAGCTACCGCCCTTGGTCGTTTGCTCCCGGAGCGGAGCAAAAAACCTCTGGCTCACGTTGCGTTGTTCTGCGGCGCGCAATCGCGCCTCTGCCCGGGTGCTGACGCCGGGCTCGACCGGCCCCTGCGCAGTCGCGCCCAACCGGTGACCGGTCAAATCCGTTTGGCTCCTTCGCCGCGACCCGGCGGCGTGTCAGTCGCCGAGCAGCTTGATCACCAGGGGCAAAATACGGCGCGTGTTCCGATGCCAGCTTTGCAACATCGTCAGGCGCGCCTCGGCGTGTTTTCGATGCGTCTCGGGCAATTCGCCCACCCGTTCGGCCAGGCGCGCCAGACGCCGTTCGTTGCCCGCCACGCGCGGCGCAAGCTGGTCGCTCAAGAACCTGCCCGCCAGCCGCCGCAGCTCGGCCACCGCCTCGTAATGCACGCGCCGGTCGCCATCCAGTTCCACCGGCCGCACCGCGCCGATCTCCCGCAAAAACCGGAGTCCCTGGCTGGCCGAGCCTTTGCTGATCTGGAGCCGTTCGATCAGATCATCCATGGCCAGCGGGCGCGGCGAGATGAACAGAAGCCCGTAAATTTCGGCCAGCGACCGCGGCTGGCCCAGCGCACGAGAAATCTCCACGAAATGCTCGATGACCTCCCGCTCAAAGGCGGTCAGCCCGGACCTGGCTGGCGCGGCTTTTGCCCGGTGCATCGGCGGCATGTCTCACTCTTAAACCCCAACGGCCAATGGTTCAATCCAAAATGAACAAATTATCGGCCAGCCCCTGCCCGATCGCACGCGACGTTCGTGGAGCTTGGGCCGCGGCGCAGGGAAACGCTCTTGGCTGCCGGGCACGTGTCCCCGTCCCTCATTCGAGGTTCGATGTTCGCTGTTCGATGTTTTGCGGGGCGCGCGCCCGCCTCCCTCTCCCAGCGGGAGAGGGTTGGGGGGAGGGAGAGCGCGTCGTGGGCACAAAGCTGCCCAAATGTTTTGC
>JAOAIM010000006.1 GCA_026414705.1 Verrucomicrobiia bacterium
GTACTGCTGGGCGAAGGCCCGCGCCTGGGCAATGACCCGCCCACGCTCCTCGGCTTTACTCTTCTCGTGTGGCGCGGGGAAGAAGGCGCGAGTGGGGGAGACGCTCTTGGCAAAGACCTTGTAGCCGAGAGCGGGCACGTCGGTGGCGAGGAACCGTACCTTGCGCCAACCGTCCTGCTCGGCGTAAACGTCCAGCGCCACGACGCGCTCGTTGCTCAGGTCCACGAGTTGTTCGCTGCTGCCCAGTTCGATTTCCAGCGGTGCGGTGCGGGGGCGATTTTGCCAGTTGAATGCGATGACGCTGCTGCCGTCCACGGCGATGACCTGGGCGAGCCGGTTGTGGGCGCGGGCCAGCAGGTTGCGCGCGTCCAGGTTCGCCCGCGCGGCGTAGCTTTCCTTGATCTCCCACTGGCGTTCGACGAATTCGCGTCCGGGCTGGGCGATGCTGTTGTGCGCGCCCCAGGTGTGCTCGTTGTAAAACATGACGTTGCGCCAGGCGCTCCAGAACTCTTCGGCCGGATAACGCTGTCGGGGTTCGAAAATGCTGGCGAGGGCGGCGGTGGTTTCGGCGGCGGGCAGCAGCCGTTGGGTGTGGCGGTTGAGCGCGGTGGCCTGAGCGGTGGACGCCGCGCCGTCCTCCCAGTACGCGCCGCAGTCGCCGCGATACACCGGCAGGCGCGCGCCGAAGCGCGATTCGATGTAGCGGTAGTAGTCGCCGTCGGTGGCCACGATGAGTTTGGGGAACTCGAACTCGCGATTCCACGCGGCGAGGGTGTCGGCCTCGGCGGTTTCGGGAATCGCGGCGTTGTCCACATAGGCGCCGTAGATCATGACGGCGTCGGGCACGTAATCGGCGCGCTGATAGCGCGCCAGGAATTGCGGCACGCTCCGGCGCAGGTATTCCACGCTGGAGATGTCCCCGCCCCAGCCCGGCCCGACGAGTCGCTTCAGTTGCACGTAACTGCGCGCATACCACATGAGCACGCGCTCGCCGTTGATGCCCTCCCACCAGAAGGGCGAGTCCTCGTTGAGGCTGCTGTGATGGAGGATGGGCGCGCGCGTCTGGTTCGCTCCGTTGGCAAAGCCCCGGATGCCGACGTCGTGCAGCAGCGTCGGCACAAACCACGAGTGCGACGGCGCGTCGGTGATGCAGGCGAAATCGAAGTTGCCGCCTTCGCGCCGGTGCAGCGCGTGAGTAAAATACATGGCCCGATACAACTCCTCGCCCGAGCAGAGGCCGGTCATGAGGTTCAGGTAAAGCGCGTTGACGGCGAGCCGGCCGCGCCGCAACTGGCTCAAAAACTCCGCCCGCCACGGCGCGGTGCGGCAATCCAGGAAGTTGTCCACCAACCACGCCGTTTCAAAGTTGAACCGGTAAAACGGAAAGCGCCGCAAGATGAACAACACCTGGTCGCTGTTGCGCGTGTCCAGCTCGTTCACGTGCGGTTGCAGGTCGGTGTAGCCGACGTCGTTGTGCACCTTGGGGCAAACGAAGAGTTTCCACTGTTTGGCCGGGTGCGCTTCAGCGCGAGCGTTGTGCACCGCGTCGTCGAGCGCCACTTCAATCTCCGCCGGCCCGCGCACCGCGTCGGCCGGAATTTCGAGCGCGGCAACCCACATGCCGAAATCGTAAACGCCGTTGGTGAAGGTGGCGCTGAAGTGGCGTCCGCCCAGCCGCACGGTCGCGCGCCCGCGCTCGAACCGACGCTCAAAGGGCGCGCGCACCTCGCACACTTCCACGAGCCGCCCCGCGCGTTTGCGGAAAAAAATCGTCGGCTCGAATTCGATCCACGGCGTCGGCGTACCGGCGCGTTGGAAACGCAGCGCGTCGTAGGCCATGTTGCCGGCGCCCAGCGGGGTGAGCGTGATTTCGTTGGTGCCGACGCGCAACCACGCCGCGTCCACGGGAACGACGAGCCGTTGACGCGCCAGGAGCATCTCGTTGCCCTGCTCACCCCAGACCGGGTGCATCGCAACGGGTCGAATCGGGAAAATGCCGATGCGCCCGTTGACCGAGACCCTCAACTCGCGGGGCGCGCCGGTCTGGAAGATCACGTCCAGCACCAGTTCGTAGCGGCCTGACGGCGCTTGGCGCAGCTCGAACACCAGCGTGTAGGGCTTCTCTTGCGCGCGACCGTCCCAACCCACCGACCCGCCATGCTCGGCGGGAAAATCGCGGCTCACGACGCTTTGGCCCACGACAAATCGCACCTGATCGCGCGCGCCCGCTGCGAATTCGGCGCCCACGCCGTCGGTCGTGCCCAGCGCCCAGAGCGGCGCGCCTTCGCCACGCAGGTTGGGCAGCAGGAAAAACAGCAGCGCCCCGGCTGCGCCCGGGAGCGCGCCGCGGCGGATTGCCGGGTGGGTCAGGAAACGTTTCATGGGTCGGTCGCCGGGTTGGAATTGGAGCGGCGCGGGCGACGGGTTTCGACAGCGGGCGGGTCGGGCGGAAACGCGGCGCGCGGCGAGCGCGAGTCCAGTTGTGCGAACGCCGCGTCCCCGCCGCGCACGCACCTGACCAGCGTGAGATGGCTCGAGCCAAGGACCTGGGGCAGGCGCGATTCGAGGCTGATGCGCGCCTCGCCCACGGCGACGCGGTAATGCGCGCGCAGCGTCACGTGATGACTGTCGGGGTCGGCGCTCAGGCCGGCGGTTTCGACCGCGATCTCGCGCCCGCCCACACGCAACGTCAGGTGTTCGAGCACGACGCGCGCGAGCCGCTCGCCGTCCGCTTCGATCTCGCCCGGATCGAGCCGTCGGTTGGCGTTGGTGTCCGCTTCCGGGAACTGCGGCAGCTCAAACGGATTGAACGTCAGCTCGACGTGAACGTAATCGGCATCAGCTACCAGCAGCAGGTAACTGATCGGCAAGGTGTGCGCGGCAGCCGGTGGCAGGGGCATCATCAGTGCCGCCGCAGCGACAATCGGCAGGCTCAACGCGGTTGCCATCCGGTCCAAGACGCGGATGCCGCAGTGACGTCGCCGGGTTTGATCCCGCATGGCTGAACCCCGGCCCAGAGTGTCAGAGTTGCCCGTTACGTCAACCCGCCCTCGCGCTTGTGGGCAGCCATGCGATCCGGCGACGACGAGGGCGCGTGGCCGGATTTTGGGGGGGAAAATAGTTTTTGACATTCATCGTGCTCGGCCTATAAACGCGATAGAGCAGCCCAAGAATCTTATGAAAACAAAAATCTCCTTCCCGAAATGGACCGGAACCAGGTGCGCTGAACAGGGCGGCTTTCGAGGCGTACGGATTTTCGCGATACTGTTTTGGTGTCTCTTGCTCTGGCTCACGCCGGCCAGTCGCGCAAACGAGTTGAGCGAATCGGAGCGGACATTGTTGGAGGATGCGCGCAAGAACATCGGCCCGCAGTCGTTGTTCACGAGCTTTTTTGACGTTTTTGTAGAAGTCGGTTGGGACGGCCAGGGATGGCTGCAGACGGCTCCCAGCCCCAACGGCCCGTGGGAGGATGTCGAGGGCGGCAACAATCCCCCGGCCCAGCTTCCGCCAAACGAGGACTCCCGCTATGTGCGCCTGGACCGCGACTCGCTCGAAGACGCGTTGGAAGCCGCGATCGAAGACGCCCAGAAGGCTGGCGAAGTGCCCGTGCCGGTCGTCACGATTGTCCCGGTCGCCGCCACGACGTGCCCGGCAACCGTCACCGTTTGCCCGCCCAAGGTCACGGCCTGCCCTGCTACCGCAACGCGCTGCCCGGTGGTGACCACCCAGTGTCCCGCGCAGGAAACCGGTTGTCCGGCCACTTCAACCGTTTGCCCCGCGGTCGCCACCACCTGCCCGGTGGTCGAAACCCAATGCCCCGTGTTTGAAACGATTTGTCCGCCGCAATCCACCCGTTGCCCCGTCGTGGACACCCACTGCCCGTCGGTTCAAACCCAATGCCCGCCGCAGCCGACGGTCTGCCGCGTGGCCGAGACCGTTTGCCCGTCCGTCACCACGCGCTGTCCGCCGCAAGAAACGCAATGTCCGCCGCTGGACACGATGTGCCCGTCCATTCCCACCGCCTGCCCGGCCGAACTGACCAAATGCCCGGTTAAGGAAACCCGTTGCCCGATTTACTCGACCAAATGCCCGCCCATTCAAACGCGCTGTCCGCCCGCCGACACCACCTGCCCGGTGATGGACACCCGTTGCCCGCCGACCCCGACCAAATGCCCGCCCGTGGGCACGCTCTGTCCGCCCGTGCCCACCGAGTGCGAAGTGCGGGACACCGTCTGCCCGGCGGTTCAAACCCTTTGCCCGACCACGGAGACCCGCTGCCCGATCGTCCAAACGCAGTGCCCGACCTTCGACACGCGCTGCCCGCCGACCCCGACCACCTGCCGCGCCGTGGACACCGTTTGCCCGGCGGTCGCCACGCAATGCCCGGCGGCGCAGACGAAATGCCCGCCCGCACAGACGCAGTGTCCGCCCACCCCCACCGTCTGCAAGGTCAAGGCCACCCAATGTCCGCCGGTTCAAACACAATGCCCGCCCAAGTTGACCAAATGCCCGCCGGGTGCGACGCAGTGTCCGCCAGCCTTAACGACCTGTCCGCCCCGACCGACGATTTGTAACAACGCGGCCACAGCCTGTCCGCCGGTGGCCACACGGTGTCCGCCCAAGGCAACGGCCTGTCCGGCGGATCAAACCAAGTGTCCGGTCAAACTCACCGCCTGTCCGCCGGCACCCACGCGTTGCCCGCCGGTTCAAACGCAATGTCCGATGGCGCAGACCAAATGCCCGACCGTGGCGACAAAATGTCCGCCCGCTCAAACCACCTGCCCGCCCACACCCACCGCGTGTGTGCCCAATGCTTTGACCACCTGCCCGACAACCGTCACCACCTGCCCGCCAACGCCGACGACCTGTCGCACGGTCAACACCGTATGCCCGACCACCAGCACGCGTTGTCCGCCGCAGGACACCGCCTGCCCGGTCACCGACACTCGCTGCCCGCCGGTCACGACGCATTGTCCACCGGTCATCACGCAGTGCGCCAACCAACAGACCGTCTGTCCGGTGGTTGAAACGCAATGCCCAACGTCCGCAACCAAATGTCCGCCGGTGCAAACTCAATGCCCCATCAGCGCGGGCACCGTCACGCGTTGCCCGCCGATCGCTACGCAATGTCAGACCGCCGACACGACCTGCCCGGTCGTCGAAACCCGTTGCCCGCCATCGGCTACCAAGTGCCCGCCCGTCCAAACCCAATGCCCGGCCGAGCTGACGCATTGCCCGGCCACGCAGACGCGGTGTCCCATGGTGCAAACGCAATGTCCGCCCGTGCCCACGTCCTGCTCGCCGGCCGGCACAACGACCGTCTGCCCGCAGGTCGTAACGCAGTGTCCGGCGGTCGCAACCGAATGCCCGCCCTCAGCCACGCAATGTCCGCCGGTTCAAACCCAGTGCCCGGTCATCCAGACCCATTGCGCAGCAGGCGGCACCGAGACACTCTGCCCGCCGTTGGCCACACGCTGTCCGCCCGAGACGACAAAGTGCCCGCCGAATGTCCCGACGCAATGCCCCGCCACGGTGACGGTTTGTCAGACCGTGACCACCACCTGCCCGGCGGTCGAAACCCAATGCCCGCCGCTGACGACGCGCTGCCCGCCCATCACCACTCAGTGCCCGCCGAGCGCGACGCAGTGCCCGCCCATTCAGACGCAATGCCCACCCACGGCAACGCAATGCTCCGCCGCGGGCGGCACTCCGACGCGTTGTCCGCCGGTTCAGACGCAGTGCCCGCCGGTTCAAACGCAATGCCCACCAACACCGACCACCTGCCGGACCGAGCCAACCGTCTGCCCACCCAATCAAACGACCTGCCCGGCGGTGACGACCTATTGCGCGACGCCCGGCTCCACAACACAATGTCCGCCGAACACCACGCAGTGTCCGCCCATAGCGACTCTGTGTCCCGCCGTCATCACGCAATGCTCGACCAACGGCCCCGTTGAAACGCAGTGCCCCTCACTGCAAACCCGTTGCCCGCCGGAGCCGACCCGCTGCCCGGTGGTCATCACCGAGTGTCCACCGTTTCAGACGCAATGCCCGGTGCAATTCACCGTGTGCCCCGTGGACGCCACCGGCGTCTGCGTCAGCAACAACTTCGGACGGAACTTCACTTATGAGGCGCCCGGTTCGGCTCTGGCCGGGGCGTCGCCAACTCAACTCCAACGCGTAATCGGTTTGGTGGGCCGCGTCTGCCCCATCGGCACCGAACGCGTGCCGGAAATCCTGGGCTTGACGACGCCGTCGCCGTCAGCGCCCGCAACCCTGCCCGCTCAAGGGGAACCTGCCGCGGTCAAACCCCGCCCGGCTGAAAAGCCGGTCGCTTCTGGTGCGCCGGCCCGGCCACCCGTCGCGGCCGCGCCACAAGGCTTGAGAAGCCCAAGACCGTTGGGTTAAGTCTTCGGTGTCGCACGAGCCGAAGACGATGGGCCTTTCGACTCCCAGTCGTGCCATAAACACGACACCGGCCTCGCCCGCCTGCGAGGCCGTTGTCGTTATGTCCACGCTCGCCGCGCTCAGTGCCGGCTGGGTCGCCGCTGGCTCGGTCGGCCTGCTCGGCCACCCACTGCGCCGCGTTGTGACGGCGCTGCTGTTGCTGAGCGCCCTGCTCACCCTCACGCGATGGCAACCGCTTCCGTGGCGCCAATGGCTCAAGCCGCTCTTGCAACTCGCCACCGTCGTTGCCTGCCTGGCCGCACCTTATCCGGTGCTTCACGTGCTGGCCTGCGCGCTCGCCATGGCCTGGCTCGCGGCCGGCCGCGCCGGCGACGTCAGCCCCGCGCTGCGCGCCGCAGCGCCGGCGGCACTGCTGTTTGCGCTCTATCAGTTTGCTGTGACGCTCATCCCGTGGGGCTGGTGGTTCGCCGACCGCGTCGCGCAGGCGATCAGCGCCGGCGTTTCCGCTGTTTCGCCCTGGCCGCTCGCCGTCGGGCCGACGTTTGCCGGACTCGATTACCTCGTTCTCTCGCTCGCATTCTGTTTGGCGCTCATCGCTCAATCGGGCGCGCCCCGGAAACCCGCCCTCATTCTGCGCTGGTCTGCCATCGTGCTCGTGGCGCACGTGGTTTATCTGGTCCTGCTGGCGGCCTTCCCCAAATGGCGCGCGTGGTTGCCCGACATCGAGGTCAAATCCCAGTTCCCCGGTCTGCCCGGCAAAACCAAACCGCTCGGCGAAGTGGTCCTCTGGCAACTGCCGCTGCTCGGCCTGCTGTGCCACCTCCCGGTGCTTGCGCTGGCCGCGCGAAAACTCGGGTGCAGCCAAAACGCGCCGGCGCCCGCGCCACTGCCCCAAACCACCCACGATCCCGCCCGATCCGTCCGATCCGTCCGATCCGTCCGATCCGTCCGATCTGAAGGGCGCCTTCACCCGTGGCTGCAACTGCGCCGCTCACTCACCGTTCCCGTTGTGGCCGCGCTCGTTGTCGCCCTCGCTGTGCCCGTGCTGGCGTTGCTTCAGCCCAAACGCCTCAGCCTTCAGGGCCGCAAGATCGTTGTTTACGAGAAAGGTTTCCTCAACTGGCTCAAGCCCGAGCACGGCCAATACGGTCGCCTCACCGTCGGCATGTATGGCATCTGGCCCACGTTCTTCGAGCACTACGGCGCCCGGTGCGTCATCTCCCCGGAGCTTTCGGCCCAGGACCTCGACGGCGCCGACCTGCTGGTCCTGATCTTCCCCAACAAACCCTGGGAACCCGGCCAGCTCGAACGCATCCACAATCACGTCGCTCGCGGCGGCGCGCTCCTTGTGCTGGGCGAACACACCGTCCGCGAAAAAGACGGCGGCAACCGCTTCAACGAGGTCATCGCCCCCACCGCCATGCGCGTGGCGTTCGACTCGGCCATGTTCGCCGTCGGCGGCTGGCTGCATTCCTATCAAGCCCTCGCGCACCCGGCGGCGCTCGGCATCCGCGACGACCGCAACCAGTTCGGCGTCGTCATCGGCGCGTCGGTTGAAGCCCGCCTGCCCGCGCGTCCGCTGCTCATCGGACGTTGGGGCTGGAACGACCCCGGCGACGTGACCAACGACGAAACCAGGGGCGGCTCGATGATGGGCAACCAAAAATACGACGCCGGCGAACGGCTCGGCGACGTGGTGCTCGCCGCCGAACAACGCTGGGGACGCGGCCGCGTGGTCGTCTTTGGCGACACCTCCGGCTTCACCAACGGCATCCTCTACGGTTCGCATCCCTACGTGGCGGCGCTCATGGCCGCGCTGTGTCAGGGCGTCGAATTTGCCCCGTGGCGGCACGTGCTGGCGCTGCTCGGACTTGTCGCCCTGGGCGTGCTCACCGTGCGTCGCTCCGCGCCGGCGCGCCTCGCGCTGGTCGCGCTTGCGCTGGCTGCGGCCACCTGGGCCTCGGCTGCCTGGACCGCCCGCATGGCCAACCTGCTCCCGGATGGTCGCCGCGCCGGCCCGAACCTGCTCGCTTACCTCGACGCCACCCATCTGGAGCGCGCCAGCGCCGAATCATGGCGCCCCACCGGCCTGGGCGGGCTGCATCTGACACTGATGCGCAGTGGCTATCTGGTGCTGGCGTTGCCCGAGTTCACCGCGGAACGACTCGACCGCGCCGGCCTGGTCTTCTGTGCCGCGCCCGCTCGCCCCTTCACCCCGCGCGAGCGGCGGGCCGTCCGGCGCTTCGTCGAAAACGGCGGCATCTTCATCCTCACCGCCGGCTGGCCCGAATCCGCCGCCAGCCGGTCGCTGCTGGCGGACTTCGGTTTTTACGTCGGCAATCGCGGCGCGGTGGAAGGCTCCGGCCCCGAACCCAAACCGTTTGGCCACTTCAAAGCGCCCTACTACAACGGTGGCGACTACTTCGCCTACGTGCGTTTCCACGCGGGCTGGTCGGTCGAGTGCGTCGAACCGGACGTGCAACCGCTCGCCTACGGCCCGCGCAACCCGTTGACCGGCGCCGACCCGATGGTCATCGCCATGCGGCGCATCGGGCGCGGCAAATTCGTCGTCGTGGCCGACACGTTTTTCGCCTCCTGCCAGAATCTGGAAAACGAGGACGGCAGCCCGTTCGAGGGGATGCGCGAAAACGCCGACTTCTGGCGCTGGCTGCTCACCTACCTCAACGACCAACCGTTGTGGATTCCGCCCAAGCCTGCCGCCCACGGCCACCAGCACGGGACGCCCCATCAACACCCGACCCCGCAGGAAGAAACTGCGCCGCCGGAGCAGCCTGAACCGCAGCCGAACGAAGCCGGCCCGCCGCAGAGTTCTGCTCTGCAAAGTTCCCGCAGCGCCGACGTCCCGTCTGCCTTTTCGCCGGTTGGAGGGTCGCCGGCATTTCTAATCCGCCAAGCCCCCAACGCGCAGGTAAACCATCCGGCGTCCGTCCGTCATTTGGAACGCGCGCTCCACACCCTCTCCCAGCGGGAGAGGGTTGGGGTGAGGGAGAACGCACCTGGTCAGAGCCAGATGCCGATGCTTGTGCCGGGCTTCACCCTCACCCTGGCCCTCTCCCTCAAGGGCGAGGGCTGTGCGCAAGCCGCGCGGCAACCTTGTGCCAGCGTGCTGGACTGCGAGAGTCCTCTGCCGCTTGTGTTTCCCCGCCGACTGTCGGTCGAGGATACAGCCGGCTGGCAGCCGGCTGTTTCGCGGACGGGCAGTCCGCAAGCGGTTGCCGACTGCCAGTCGGCGACTGGCTCGCTCGCTCCCGCTCGCTCGGCCCGGCGGGCCTTGCCATCGCTGTGCTCCGGCAATCCCTTTCGCCGCTTCCCAAGCGGCTCAAGTCAGCAGATTTTCAATCTGCGCTACGGCGACAACGAGGACCTCGACCGTAGCGCATGCCAGTCTGCCGTATCGCGGGTTTCCAATCTGCCCGCCCAAGGATGACCCGGCTCTGGACAGGCCTGTTCCTGCTGGCGGCCTCGTGGCTCGCGGGCACGGGCTATTACCGCGCCCCGCAATGGGCGCTCTGGGCCGTGTTGGTCGTCGCGGGCTGCGCGTTCGTGATCGCGGCTGCTTGGGCTGCCAACAGCCGGCACGCCAATCCCAGCGTCGCCAAACTTCCGTCGCCCGAGGTGCCCACCGGCTTGCCAGGATTGCTCTGCGTTCTGCTGCTCGTCGCGCCGATCTGGATCGCGCCCTGGCCGCACCGCGCTGCGCCGTTGCTCTTGGCCGTGGGCATCTTGATCGGTTGGCGCCAGGCGGCTCACAGCGCTCTTCCGGCCGCGACCACAAGAGACGACGGATGGACCCGATGGAGAACCGCTCTCAGCGGCGGCCTGGTTTTGTCCGGCCTGCTGCTCGCGCTCCAGGACCTGGCGCTGTTGCTCTACCGCACCCGGACTTCGTATTCGCACGAGCTGCCCGCGCCGGTCGCGTGGTTGCTGGCGCAACTGTTCCGCCTCTTTGGCATGGAGGCCGCCGCTGAACAAACCAACATTCACCTCTTCACCATGCGCCAGGTGCATCCGCTCGGTGCGACGTGGGAACTGCTCCTGCCGCCGCACACGTGGTGTTTCCTGGTCGGCGGCCTGGCGCTGTGGCTCGCGTTTCGTTTCCCGCACCTGCGGCGCATCAGCGCCGTCGCCCCGGCCTCCGAGTCAAAACCCAAAATCAAAAATCGTCCCGCCAAAACGGCGCCCCACGCGGCGCGCAGCCGCTGGCTCGCACTGCTGGGCGCGTGGCTGCGCGAACTGTTGCCGTGGGCCGCACCCGTGCTGCTGTGGTTGCCGTTGCGTGCGGCGTTGTTCGCAGGCTGGATGCTCCACAGCGCCCTGCGCACCGAATACGAAGAGCCGCTCGACCTGATGTGGCCGTTCTGGAACACGTGGGTGCTCATCGCCGCTGACCTGCCGCTGCTCTGGTTGCAAACCCGCTGGATGAACAACTTTCTGCGCGCCCGGGCCGTCGCGTCCGTTGACCCCGCGCGCGAATCCGGTGTCGCTGCCGCAAGCCTGTCCGCTCCCGCCCTCAATTGGTCCTGGCCCGTCTTCGCCGGAACGGCGCTCCCGGCGCTCGCGGCGGTGGTTTGCTTCACGCTCGGCGTAGTCTGGGATCCGGCGGGTCAGCGCAAAGCCGGGCGCGTGGCCGTGGACGAGTTCCACTCCAAATGGGAACCCACCGAGCGCGCCTTTGACACCGAGTGGTATGGCCACCTGTCCGGCTACAACTACTGGTGCATCTACGATTTCTCCACGCGGTTTTACCAGATGAGTCGCATCAAAGAACCGCTCACCGACGCGGTGCTCGCCAACCTGGACGTGCTCATTCTCAAAGTGCCCACCGAGCCGTATCGGCCGGAGGAAATCGAAGCCGTGCTGCGCTTTGTGGAACGCGGCGGCGGCCTGCTGCTCATCGGCGAACACACCGATGTCTTTGGCACGGGTTATCACCTCAACCAGATCGCGCGCCGCTTTGGCTTCGAGTATCGCTACGACTGCCTCTTCGGCATTGATTCGTTTTTTGATCAGTTCTACGTGCCGTCGTTCGCGCCACATCCGGTGGTGCGCGCCATTCGCGGCATGGACTTCGCCACGTCGTGCTCGATTCGCCCCTTCCAACCGTGGCGCGGGCGCAGCGTGATCACCTCCACCGGGCTGAAAAACGCCATGGCCGATTACCACGCCAGCAACTTTTATCCGCCCGCCCAGGACCGCGCCGACATGCGCTACGGCGCGTTTGTGCAACTGTGGGCTGCGCGCCACGGCAAGGGCCGCGTGCTCGCGTTCACCGACTCCACGATCTTCTCAAACTTTTGCACCTTCGAGCCGGGCAAACTCGAACTGCTGCGCGGCATGATCGAATGGGTCAACCGCCGCGACGCCATCGGCAACCCGCGTGGGTGGCTTTTTGCGCTGGGCGCCGTGGCGGGCGTCTGGACGCTGCTGCGCCTGCGCAAACAACCGCGCCTGTTCCTGCCGCTGGTCGCCGTGGGCGGCGCCGCCTGGGCGCTCACCATCGCCGCCGTAGTCGCGGCGCAGGCGCGTTCCTTCCAACTGCCCGCGCCCGAACGCCCGCTGCGCTGGGTGACCATTGACCGCACGCTCTGCGAGGGCCCGCTCTCGAAAAACGGCTTCATCGAAGGCAAGGCCAACGGCTTCGGCATCTTCGAGCGATGGATTCTGCGGCTGGGATATTTCATCCGACGCGAAAGCGGTCCGGCGGCGCTCCGGGACGACCTGGTCGTGTTCCTGCAACCCACGCGGCCCGTGCCGCCGAGCTTTGCCGAAGCCGCACGCCGATACGTCGAGTCCGGCGGGCACATGCTGGTGCTCGATTCTGCCGAGAACACCAATTCGACCGCTGCCGCGCTGCTCGCGCCCTTCAAGCTGGAGCTGCGCGCGCATCCGCAACCCGACGGCAAACTCGAAGTGGGCGCGGGCTGGCCGGCCATCGAAGTGCAGGCCGCGCGCGAGGTGGTAGGCGGCGAGCCGTTTGCCAAACTGCACGGGCGGCCGGTGGCTGCGCGCGCGTCGGTGGGCAAGGGCAGCGTGACGGTGCTGGGCATCGGCGCGCGCTTTACCGACGTGCGCATGGGCGTGACCGGCGACGTCGAGCCGGACGCCACACTTCGGCAGGTCTATGAATTCCAGTTTCGCCTCTTGCGCTGGCTGGTGGAGGGAAATCCCGATCCGCGCCCCCGTCAAACGGAGTGATTGTCTGGCCGGGCTTTGGTTCAACGCCGGGCCGGGCCTCGCGCCGGCCCGCCGTTGACGGTTTTGTTTGCTTGCGCCGGGCAGGGGAGGGTTCACAGCCTTGCGAAAAGCTCATTGCTGCTCATGAAAAACTCGAATCCCCGCGGCTCTTCGGAAATGAATCGGCGCGAATTTCTGGCCGGCGCCGGCGGTGCTGCAGTCGGGCTTGCGTTGCTCAAACCCCAACTGGTTTTCGGCGACGGCGCCAACCGCAAACTCGACCTGGGTTTGATTGGCTGCGGCGGACGCGGCCAGTGGATCACGAAGTTTTTCCTCGAACACGGTGGGTACAATTTCGTCGCCTGTTCGGATTACTTCCAGGATCGCGTGGACGCGGTCGGCGAAAAGGTCGGCATCCCCGCCTCGGCGCGGTTCACCGGGTTGTCGGGCTACAAGCGGCTGCTGGAACAGCGGCTCGACGCGGTGGTGATCGAGTCGCCACCGTATTTTCATCCCGAACAAATCGCGGCGGCGGTGGACGCCGGAAAACACGTGTTCTGCGCCAAGCCGGTGGCGGTGGACGTGCCGGGCTGCCGCAGTGTGGAGGCCAGCGGCCGCAAAGCCACCGCCAAACGGTTGTGCGTGCTGGTGGATTTCCAGACCCGCGCGCATCCGGCGCATCAGGAAGCGGTGCGGCGCGTGCATGGCGGGATGATCGGGCCGCTGGTCCTGGCCGAGGCGGCATATCAGACCGGGCCGACGTTTGCCGCGCAGGACGCCGAGTTGCGCAAGGACCCCAAAAACCCGGAGTTGCGCCTGCGCGCCTGGGGTGTGGACCGCGTGCTTTCGGGCGATGTCATCGTGGAGCAGAACATCCACGCGCTGGACATGCTGACATGGTTCTTGGACGCCGCGCCGGTGCGGGCTTACGGCACTGGCGGGCGCAAGCGCCAGTTCGTCGGCAACTGCTGGGATCATTTTGCCGTCATTTTTCATTTCCCCGGCAATCTGCCCGTGACGTTCAGCTCCAGGCAGGTCGGCCACGGGTACGACGACATCATGTGCCGCGTCCATGGCCTCAACGGCACGGCGGAGGCGCATTATTACGGCGAAGTGCTCGTGCGTGCGAAGGACGACCTTTACAACGGCGGGCGCTCGAACCTGATGTATGCCGAGGGCGTCACCTACAACGTCAAAACCTTTTACGACTGCATCACCCGCGGCGATTTCGCCAACCCGACGGTCGCCCCCAGCGTGCGCAGCAACCTGACGGCGATCCTGGGCCGCACCGCCGCCTACGCCCGGAGCGAGGTCACCTGGGATCAAATGCTCCGCTCCAACGAAAAGTGGACGGTGAATTTGAAGGGATTGAAAGCGTGAGGGCGGGAGGCCCGGCTTCATCGGGCCGCGCCGACAAACAACCTTCCAATCGGGTCTCGACTCGTCGCCATGGCGGCGCTGTCGTTTCAACCCGAGGCAATCATGAAAATCCTGCTGATCATCCCCGCCCCGACCCGCCGCCCAAGAACTCGGCTCCAGCGGTGACCGCTTTGCGTTGCGGTTCGGCCGGGGCATTTGCGGGTCGAAACCACGCAGACTTTTCCGGATCGCAACACTCGGCGTTACCCCATGCCGACCTGCTGGACCAAACTCAAGCAACTGGCGCTGGCGGAAATTGAGGCGACCCTGGAGGCGCTGCCGCCGCCGCTGCGCGAGCGGGAACGGTGGGATATCGCGCGAGCTTACCACGCGTTCCAGTAATAGCCGGACTGGTAGGCCCAGTAGTTGGTCATCTGCCGGATGTTTTTCCAGTGCACGGAGCCGTCCAGCAACAGCACGTTGCCGCCCTGCGCGCCGACTTCTGCGGACTTTGTGGGTTTGCTCATGTAGAGGAAGGGCATCCCGTTCTGTCGCGCGGGGCCGGCACGGCAGTGCGGCGCGATCACCCACAAATCAATGTCGGCCCACGCGTTCAGGTCGCACGCCAGTGTCAGGTCCGGACTGTCGGTCAGTTTTTGCGGGGACTGCCACCGGGGAAAAGGCTCCCCCGGCCAGGGTTTCTTGTGGCCGGCGTTGTAACTGAAACCGATCACCCACCCGTAAGGATACCGGTAGTATTGGAACGTGCCGGCGAGGCTCGGACAGGTGCTCATGTTCGTGGCGCTGTATTCGCGGATGGCGTTGAAGGTGTTGGTGCTGATCCAGATGGTGTGTGAGGCGCCGTCGTCCCGATAACCCTGCGGCAGCCGATCGCGATGGTCGTTTCCATACATGTGCAAGGCCAGGCCCAGTTGCCGGAGCGCATTGCGGCAGCCGGTGCGGTGCGCTTTTTCCTTGGAGGCGCTGAGCGTGGGCAACAACAACGCGGCCAGAATCCCGATGATGGCAATGACCACCAGCAACTCGATCAGGGTGAAGGCGGGGCGACCGAAGCGCGGTGTGCGGGCCGCCGGTTTCATAACACAACTCTGCGACCGGACCGAAACGCGGTCAAATCTCAATTCCGGTGGCGCAACCCGGCTGCCCCGGAATCGTGGCAGGCCGTTGGGCGGCTCGGCCGGCTCCGACGCGCCCGCAGAACCAACGCGCGAAGTCAATGGCACCAAACACATTCGCGAGCCGTGCGCCCGCTCGCTGACCTGAGCGGAACGGTTCTCCAAACCTGCCGAGTTCCCGTGCTTAAAAAGCACATTGCCTCCCGGTCTGGTGGCGCGAGGGAGGTGTCCGAAGCCCCAGCGCGTTGCTCGTTCGGCGGCCCGGTGGCGCGCGCGAAACACGGGGCAATTCGGTTGGTGGAGCTTGCCGACGGCGGTCTTGAACTTTGGAGCTGGGCACGTAAGCTGCGCGGCTCAATGCACGCGTTTCGATACGTCGGCGATCAGTTGTTTTGCGAGGGCGTGCCCGTGGCCGCCCTGGTCCGGAAGTTCGGCACGCCGCTTTACGTTTACTCACAGCGCACCCTGGTGGAGCGCTGGCGCGAGCTCGACGCGGCGCTCGCGCCGGTGGAGCACCTGGTGTGCTTTGCGGTGAAGGCCAACTCGAACCTCGCGGTGCTGCGCGCGCTCGCGCAGGCGGGCAGCGGCTTTGACATCGTCAGCCGGGGCGAGCTGGAGCGGGTGCTGGCGGCGGGCGGCGACGCGGGTCGGTGCATTTTCACCGGCGTGGGCAAAAGCGAGGAGGAAATCGCGTTCGCCCTGCGCCAGGGGATTTACTGCTTCAACGCCGAGAGCGAGCCGGAACTCGAACGGATTGATCGCATCGCCGCCCGCCTCGGTCGGGTCGCGCCCGTGTCGGTGCGCGTGAATCCGGACGTATCCGCCGACACGCATCACAAAATCACCACCGGCACGTATGCGGACAAGTTCGGCATCGCGTTTGAGGAAATCGAGGGCGTGTATGCGCGCGCGGCCAAACGACGGCATTTGCGCCTGCGCGGCGTGCAGATGCACATTGGCTCGCAAATCACCACGGTGCGTCCGTTTGAGGAGTCGGTCCGGAAGGTCGCGCCGCTGGCGCAGCGGTTGAAAGACCGCTACGGGATCGAATTTTTCAGCATCGGGGGCGGGCTGGGGATTGTTTACAATCCGGCTCTGGCCAGCGGCGATCCGGCGTGGTGGCAGACATCGGAAGGACGGCGCTTTCTGACCGCGCATCGGTATGCGGCGCATCTGCTGCCGTTGCTCAAGCCGTTGGGCTTGCGGGTGTTGATCGAGCCGGGCCGCTACATCTGTGGCAACGCGGGCATCCTGGTGACGCGCGTCGAATACGTCAAACGCACCGGGCGCAAGACCTTCGTGATCGTGGACGCGGCAATGAACGATCTGATCCGACCGGCATTCTACGACGCGTATCATGAAATCGTGCCGGTGACGCGGGCGCGTCCGGGCGCACACATGACGGCCTGCGACGTCGTCGGGCCGGTGTGCGAGTCGGGGGACTTTTTCTGCAAGGATCGCCCGCTGCCGCCAGTGGGTGAGGGCGACCTGCTGGCGCTGATGAGCGCCGGGGCTTACGGGACGGTGATGGCTTCGAACTACAACTCGCGTCCCCTGCCCGCCGAGGCGCTGGTCTTTGGGCGACGCGCAGCGCTGGTGCGCCGGCGGCAGACCGTGCGCGAGGTGTTCGCAGGCGAGCAGCCGGCCCCGTGGCTTCGGTGAACCACAAAGACCCGAAAGACGCGAAACCAGAAGGTTGACGGCGCCTGCTCCGTGTGGCTTCGAGTCTTTCCNGACGGGTTAAAGCACCCCTCAAGGCCGGGTACAGCCGACGAAAAGTTTTCACCCCCTCCAATCCGCCGAGTGCCAGTCGGCGACTGGCTCGTTCGCTCCCGCTTGCTCGGCCCTTCGGGCCTTGCCGTCGCGGCGCTCCGGCAATCCCTTTCGCCGCTTCCCAAGCAGCTCAAGTCGGCAGATTTGCAATCTGTGCCACGCTCCACGCTCCGATGCCGTCTGCGCCTTTGCGTCCTTGCGTCTTTGCGTTGAAAATGTTTTCGGCGGGACGCTGAAAACGGCACGCGAGACGCGCGCGCTGCCCCCTCATTCGATGTTCGACGTTGGATGTTCGATGTTCGATCTTGCGCGGAGTGCCCACCCTCACCCTGCCCCTCTCCCTCGAGGGAGAGGGAATTGACCAAGCCGCGCTCCACCGGCGCGGTAGCGTTTTGGAGTGCGGCGGCTTGCCGCCGCTTTGCTTGTTGTGCCGACTTGGAAGCCGGCGAACCAGCAGGCTGGAAGCCTACGCCACATTTCAACGCTCCACGCCCCCGCATCACGGCGGTGAGGATGTGTCTCCGGCAGGACGCCGAAAACGGCGCGCGAGACGTTTCGATCAGGTGGCCGCGTGGACTTGTGGCGGGCGGGGCAGGATTACTTCGACCAGGAGGTGAGCTTGCCGTCCTTGTCGAAGACCAGGCGGAGGACGCGGTGGGCGCCGCCGGTGCCGACGGTCTGACTCACGCCCACGCCCGTGCGACGGCCATAAACACCCGTGCCGACGCTGAAGGCGGCGCCGCCCGTTCGCCCGGTGATCCATTCGGCCACGGTGCTGCCGTCGGAGAGTTTGGCCTGTTTATCGGGCGGGCCCAGCTCGGTGACGGCCTGGTCGAAGGTGTAACTGCCCACGCGGCTGTTCCAGTCCACCTTGGGCGTGGTGGAGCAGCTCGTGATCAACAAGGCCAGACAGATCAGCGGAGCAAGGGCGGCGCGGAGACGACGAAAACAGAGCGTGGTGTTCATGGCCGAACTTTACGCCCGGCGGCTGATGCGGGTCAACGGCGGGGTCGGTTTTGGGCGCGTCCGCGGGCGATTAAAAGTTGTGCGATTCGCCGGGCAGCAGCAGGTGCAGGCGCTTGCGGGCGGCCTGGAACCGCGCCACGGCGGCTTGATGGTCAATTTTGATGGGCGGGAAGGTGTCGTAGTGGACGCCCAAAATCTCGTGGCAGCGCAGGAAATCGGCGGCTTTGATCGCGTCGTCAATGCCCATCGTGAAGTAGTCGCCGATGCAGAGCGCGGCGAAGGTCAGGCGCGTGGATTCGCCGATGAGTTTCATGTCCCAGCTCAACGCGGTGTCGCCGGAGTAGTAGAAGTTGCCCTCGTCGCTCTCGATGACAAAGCCGCAGGGGTTGCCGCCGTAGGAGCCGTCGGGGAGGCTGCTGGAGTGGACGGCGTTGACGAGCTTGACGCGACCGAAGTCCATGCGCGCGGCGCCGCCGGTGTTCATGGGTTGGACGCGCGCCACACCTTGCCGGGCGAACCAGGTGGCGATTTCGAAGTTGGCAATGAGCAGCGCGCCGGTGCGCCGGGCAATGGCCACCGCGTCGGCGACGTGGTCTTCGTGGCCGTGGGAGATGAGGATGTAATCGGCGGCGACCTCGTTGAGGTTGACGGTGCGGGCCAGTTCGTTGGGCGTGATGAAGGGGTCGAACAAAAGCGTTTTGCCGCCGACATGAGCGGCGAAACAGGCGTGGCCGTAGTAGGTAACTTTCATTGTTGCGCTCTCCCGTTTGCGCGTCGGCGCCGCACGCCGCACGCGCGAATGCGCCGATTATCGGGCGGGCCGGGGCACGGGTCAATCCACCGTAAAACCAAGAGACCCTCTCCGGGTGCGGAGAGGGTCTCGCGCGGGAAATGCTCGGCTCAGGTGACCGGTTCGCTTTCGAGGAAGCCCTGCAGGTGGCGCAGGCGCGTGGGGTGACGCAGCTTGCGCAGGGCCTTGGCCTCGATCTGGCGGATGCGCTCGCGGGTGACGTTGTACATCTTGCCGATCTCTTCGAGCGTGCGTTCGTAACCGTCCACCAGGCCGAAGCGCATTTCCAGAATTTTGCGCTCGCGCTCGGTGAGGGTCATGAGCACGTCGTTGAGTTTTTCCTTGAGGAGGCTGTAGCTGGTCACCTCCGAGGGGTTCTCGGCGGTTTTGTCCTCGATGAAGTCGCCCACGCTCACGTCGCCGTCGTCGCCGACCGGCGCGTGCAGCGAGATGGGCTGCTGGGCCATCTTGAGCAGCGAATTGATGCGGCTCACGGGCATGTGCATTTCATCGGCCAGCTCCTCGGGGGTGGGTTCGCGGCCCAGCTCCTGGGTGAGCTGTTTCTGCGCGCGCCAGAGCTTGTTCATGATCTCGATCATGTGCACCGGGATGCGGATGGTGCGGGCCTGATCGGCGATCGAACGGGTGATGGCCTGACGGATCCACCAGATGGCGTAGGTGGAGAATTTATAGCCGCGCCGGTATTCGAATTTCTCGACGCCCTTCATGAGGCCGATGTTGCCCTCCTGGATGAGGTCGAGGAACGACTGGCCGCGGTTGGTGTATTTTTTGGCCACCGAAACCACCAAACGCAGGTTGGCCTCGGCCATGTGAGTTTTGGCCTGGTGCGCGCGGTCGGCGGCGGCTTTGAGCGCCTTGAACGCGGCGTCGTATTCCTCGCGGCTCATCCGCACGAACTGTTCGAGGGTGCGGATTTTTTGCTGTTCGGCCTCGATCTGGGCGCGGCGTTCGGGCGTGGGTTTCTGGCTTTCAAGCTCCTGGAGCAGCCGCCAGCTCTGCTGGAATTTTTCGTGGACATTGGAGGCCACGACGATCATTTCCTCAATGACCTTCTGTTTGTAGGCGAAGCGCGGAAACAGCTCCTGAAGCCTGGCGTTGAGTTTCTGGAACTCGCGCCAGAGCCGCTCTTTGCGGCCTTTCTGGGTGGCCTTCTGCCAGGCGGCATACTTGGCGTCCACCTTCGCATCGCGGTCGCGGACCACCCGGATGAGCCGGCGCAGCTCGCGCAGGTGGCCTTCGCGGTTGGCGATTTTCTTGTCCACCACGACGCGGTCGAACCGTTCCTTGGGCGGGTCGGCGAGGAGTTTTTCGGCGATCGCAATGTGCTCTTTGGCGGCGAAGCCGAGGCTGTACACGATGCGCTTCATCTCCAGTTCGGCTTCCTCGATGCGCTTGCAGATTTCGACCTCCTGCTCCCGGGTGAGCAGCGGCACCTTGCCCATCTGGTTCATATACATGCGCACCGGGTCATCGAGAATTTCCAGGCGCGCGTCCTCGTCCTCTTCCGCCTCGGCGGGTTTGGGGCGCTCGACCTCGGTCTGATCCACGATCTCGATGTCCAGGTCGCGGAGCTTGGTGAACAGTTGGTCCAGGTCGTCGGGATTCAACCCGTCGGGCAGCACGTCGTTGATGTCGTCGTAGGTGATGTAACCGTTTTCCTGGGCCAGGTGCAGGAGGGTTTTGATGACCTCGTTGAGGTCCACGCTGCTGGCGGTGGGGTTGACGTTGAGAGCGCCGACCCCGGTCGCGCCGGTGCGCGCGGGCAAAAGCTGGGCGCCGGCCGCCGGCTTTTCCGCCGGGGCTTTTTCACCTCCGTTACCGTTGGTGCGGGCGGGGGACGGCGACGTAACAGGCGCAGCAGCCTTGCGCTTGGAACTGGTCAGGACAAAACGACGCGACTTCACCCCGCTTTTGGACGCGCCCCGTTTCCGGGCCGACGCGGCGACGGAGGTCGCTGCTTTCACATTTTTGCGATTCAACATAGTTTACGTGTGTATAGACGGCGTGACGGTCTCGAAGTTCAGAAAATCTTCACGCAGGCCCGTCCTTCGGAACGACCGGCTGGTCACCTGCTGAAAACCCAACCGTTCCCAAACCTTCAGGAAACGACGAACATCAGAAGACCGACGCCACAACACCTTAACGTTTTGGCTGGAAATTTCAACATTTATTTCAGGGCCAAAACGGGACGCCACGGCGCGAAATGGCCCGGATTTTTGGGCAAAAAAGGCACTTTGGGGTGGGCCGCAACACGCCCATCCGCGTGCCCCCGCCCGCCGATCGGGCCGGTGGCCCGGAGTCCGCTCCGGACCACTTCCGGTCCGGCTCGTTGACAGTCCTCTGAACCGGCTTCTACCATCGGAGCGTGAAGCAAATCGCGGCTCTGGGGCTGGACTGGGATTTGGAGCCGTCGTTTGAGCCCTGGTTGACGCGCGTTTGGAACACTCCGGGCCGCGCTGTCAAGGAATCGCCGGTGAAGCTCGTCACCCGCCATGAGCTGGAGGGCCGGGTTTTTTTTGTGAAGCGCTACCGGCACGCGGCTGCGGGCCTGCGCCCCCTGAAGTTCCTCTTCAAACCCGCTCAGAGTCGGCGGGAATGGCGACTGGCGCAGGAACTGGCCCGCCGCGGTGTCCCCATCGTGCGCCACCTGGCCCACGGCGAACGCTGGACCTGGCGCGGCCTGGCCGAAAGCGTCCTGATCACCGAGGGCTTCGACGGCGTGCCGCTCGACGAGGCGGAGCGGCCCGACCTGCAGGCCGTGCTCCGGTTCGTGGAGCAGATGCACGCGCGCGGCGTGCTGCAGCGCGATTTGCATCCCGGCAACGTGCTGGTCGGGCGCCAGACCGGCGAGTTGCGCCTGGTGGACCTGCATGGCATCGAACTCAAGCCCGCGATTTCGCCCGAGGAGCGGGATGCGAATCTCGCGTTTTTGCGGATTTTCCTGCCCGTGCCGGTCTCGGCGGAAATCGAGCGCCGCGCCGCGCTGCTGCGGCGGGCGTATCTGGCGCATCGCTCGCGGCGTTGTCTCAAGCACAACCGCGAGTTCGCCCCGATGCGCTTCGGCGCATTGCGCTGGCAGGTGCGCCGTCCGTGGCTGACACCCGAACTGGAACAGGTTCTCGGTGCGCCGGATGAATTCCTCAGCGCGCGTGCGCGCCTGCTCAAGAGGGGTCGCGCCAGCACCGTGGGCCTGGCCGATGGCCTCGTGCTCAAACGCTACAACCTGCGCTGGAACAAACCGGAGAACCTTTTGAAAGACTGCTTCCGCCGTTCCAAGGCGCGGCGCGCCTTCCGCAAAGCCTATCACCTCGAATTGGCCGGCGTGCCCACTGCGCGTCCGATCGCCACCGCCGATGTGCGCCGCTGCGGTCTGCTGTTGCGCTCGTATCTGGTCATGGAGGCGATCCCGGACGCCGCCGATCTGGGTCGTTGGCGCGGCGAGCCGCGTGTCGCTTTGCGCGCGGCCGCTGACCTGATCGCGCGCCTGCACGACGAGGGATTTGCCCACCGAGACCTCAAGGAAACCAACCTGATTTTCGACGGGCAGGGCCGGCTTTTTTTGATTGATTTGGAGGGGCTGGATTTCGAGGGCCACGTGCCGTTGCCGCGCGCCCGCGCCGACCTGGCCCGATTCGCTCGCGCGGTGCAATCGCTGCCGCATTTGCGGGACTTTTACCGCGCCGAATTCCTCGAGCCGTATTGCCGGTTGCGCAACCTCAATGTCACCGGGTTTGAACCGTGAACGCGGCGCCTCCGCTCCGGGTACAAACGTGGTCTGCTCGCGCGTGCGCGGGTGCGAGCGGGCCCATCGCCGACTTCCAGTTGGAGCGGCGGTGACGCAAGGCCGCCTGGCAGGCGAAAAACCTGTGAGATCGCAGACCAAGCTGCGTTCAAACTCCCGGAGTCCAATTTCATTAGCACCGGGCTTCAGCCCGGTGGACCGGGGCAACGCGTGCCCCAAGCCGTTTTAACGGCTTGCGAAACTCCGCGAAAGCCGCTGAAGCGGCTCAGACCGGTTGGAGCGGCGCTTACCACCGGGCTGAAGCCCGGTGTTAATGAGAGGTCTGCGAAATGGGCAGGCCAACATCGGCGGTATCAGCGGGAAAGTCGAAGTGCGGGCCACGAGTGTTCGCGTGTGCTTGCGTGTGAAACCTCGATGCTTGCAGCCCCTCAAACCCCGCGCGGACGGACGCCGGGCTGATCCCAGAGCACATCGTAACGCGGCGGCCGACGTTCAAGTCGTTTGACCCGCCGCCACACGCGGCGGATGAACCGCCGATCCCCGGCGTTGAGCCGCGCGCGGCGAAAGCAGATTTTGTAAAAGCGCAGCAGTTCGGCGCGACGCGCTCCGGCGCAGCGCGCGCTGTAAGCCAGTTGCGCCAGGTCCTTGATCAGCCAGCGGGTGCGCAGCCAGCGCGGTCGGATCAGTCGCGCCAGATCAATGCAAAACACCTGCGGCCCGTCTCCGGCCCCTGCCGGCGCGACAAAAAAATGACTCAGGTAAAGGTCCTTGTGGGCGAAGCCCGCGCCGTGAAACCGCGCCGTCCATTCGGCCAGTTCTCGAATCAGCCGGCGCCTCGCTTCGCCGCGGAGTTGGGGCAACAGTTCGTGCGCGGCCGTCGCCCGGGGAATCTCGGCCGTGAGCAGGAAGCTGCGCGTGACCATGCCGCCACGGCGCTCCTGGCCGAACGCGACCGGTTCGGCGGTTTGGAAGCCGTGCGCCCGGAGCCGATGGATGGCTTCCCACTCCCGCTGGGCTTCGTCCTGTGCGCCCGGCCAGCGCAGCCAACGCCCCACCCGCCGCCACCCCTTCCAATACTCCGGCGCGTAACGTTTGAGGAAGAACACCTGCGTGCCCCCGCCCGGCCCGGCCAGTTCAATCCGCACCGTTGAACGTCCCGGCACGGCGCGCATCCGCTGCCCGCCACCGAGTTGCATCAGGCTCTCCAGCGTGTCGAACCCGTGCGCCCGCAGCAACGGCCCCCAGCGTGCCGCGACGTGCAAACGGCCCGCGTCCCAACGTTCAACGGCCGCGCGGCCGACCGGTTCAAGCCCGGAAACGCAAGCGCCAGCGTTCACGCGTCGCGCAAGCTAAGCAGCCTTCCGACTCGACGCAAACGCCTTTTCCCGCGACGCTGCCCCTCCGATGAGTGTCCCGGCCGACGTCAACAAAACCCTCAGCCCGGCCGACCTGCGCCGACCGGAAGTGGCGGCGGCGGCGGCGCGTCTGCGAGGGCTGGCGCTGTGGCTGGCCGTGCGTCGGGCGCACTTTGCCGTCAACGGCGTGCTGCGCTGGCGCTGGCGGATCAAGTGGAACAAGCTCTGGGAATACGCGCGCGGCCTGGCCTACGGTGAATTTCAGCGCGGCCAGCGCGTGTTGGACTTCGGCGGCGGCGCGACCATTCCGGTGTTCCATCTGGCCCGCATCGGATGCGAGGTGCTGAGCCTGGACATAGACACGCGGCTGACGACGCACACCAACGCGCTGGCCCGCCGGTTCGGGTGGCGACTTGAGGGCTCGAGCATCGACCTGACGCAGCGCGAGGCGCCGGAAACGTGGGGCCGGTTTGATCGCGTGATTTCGTTCTGCGTCATCGAGCACATTCCCAAGGAGCTGCAACTGCAAACGCTCGCGCGTCTGGCTGCGTTGTTGAAGCCGGGCGGCCTGTTGGAACTGACGTTCGACTTCGGCGAGCACGCGCCCGTCGGCGGCGCCGTGCGCTCCGCCAATGAAGTCGGCGACATGATTGCCGCCACGGGGCTTCAGCCCCTGGGCGACGGCGCGTTTCACGACACCGGCGAACGCTTCGCCCTGGACAAGCGGCATCCGGGCCATCACTTCACGTTCGGCTCGTTGTTCCTGAAAAAATCCTGAAACCGCCGCCGGCGCAGCAGATGTTCCATGCGCCGGGCGATCCGCCGCGCCAGAGCCTTGTCGAGTCTCCCGGCATAGACCTTCAAAAATCGCACCCGCTCGCGGGCCGAGACCAGGCCCGGTGGCGCGGTGACATTCAACGCGGCCAGATCGCGCGCGCGCCGTCGCAGCGAAACTCGCCCACGCACATCCAGGCGCGCCATGTCTATGAACCAAAATTTCGGCGGCCCCTCGCCGACGGTTTCGACGAAGATGTGCCGCGTGAAAAGGTCCGGTGTCGCCAGCCCCGCGTCGTGAAACCGCCGGAGTCCCCGCGCCAGCGCGTCCAACACGCACTGTCGGCGCGCCCGCTCGCGGCATCGTGCAAGGAAGTCCGACAGCGGTACGCCCGGGGCCGACTCGGTGAGCAGGAAGGAAAATTTTTCGCGCAGCAGGCCGACCTCTTCCCCCCAGGCCAGGCAACGCGGCGTGAGAAAGCCGGCCCGCTCCAGCACGCGCGCGTGTTCCGCTTCACAGTGGCTGACCGACCACACGGCGCCGCGCCGCCACAGCGACGTCAGGCCGTCTTTGAGATAGGGGCGCCAGGTGCGCTTGAGAAACCACACACGCCATGCGCCGGCCGGGTTCTGCACCTCGATGCGGAGCACGTCGCGTCGGCCATGATGGTCCTTGACCCGCGCGCCGCGAAACGCCCGGACGCCCGCGAGGGTGTCCAGTCCCAGCCGCCGTAGCAGCGGAGCCTCGGCGTTGATGGTCAATCGTTGCGGCATGGCTCAGCACATCGCGTTCGGACCGGGTCGCCGCGCCGGGACGCGGGCCGGGTCGCAATCCGGGCGTGCCGTCCGTCGGTCTCCGCGTTTCCCTCAGACCGAATCTTCTCGTTCACGTTCCCGAGGGCTGAAGTGGTTCAGCGTTTGGGCAGCCGGCCGTTTCACCCCCGGGCCGGTGCCAACGCGCGCAGCAGGACGCGTTTGGCCTGATAGACCCGGAACAACGCGTCGAGCATCCACTCGCGGCCGAGCCATTCGCGGCCGACCTGTTTGAGGTAGTTGCGTTGGACCTGAAGGCGCTCGGCGCGGCGGCGCTGGTTGAGAGTGGAACTGACGTTGCTTTCGTGCCAGCGAAAGGCGGCGAGCGGCTCGGGCAGGTAACGGAAACGGTAGCCGCGCATGGCCAACCGGACATAGTATTCAAAGTCCATGCACACGCGCAGGTTCACGTCGAGCAACTCCCCCGCCTCGATGATCCGGCGGCGCAAAAACGTCGCCGTTGAGGGAATGTAGCAGCCGTAGAAGACCAGCACGCCGAAGTCGAAGCGATGATCGCGCTTGCGGCGCAGCAGCCGCTTGTCCTTGTCCACAAAGAGGCACTCGCCATAAAGCACGTCGGCGTCCGGCCAGCGGGTTGCGGCGGCGGCCACCTTGCCCAACGCGCCGGGCAAGAGGTAATCGTCGGCGTTGAGCCACATGACCCACTCGCCCCTGGCGCGAAGGAAGCCCTTGTTGATGCCGTCACTCTGGCCCTTGTCCGGCTCGGAGGTCCATTTCAGGTGCGGGTAGTCACGGAGCACGGCGAGCGTTTCATCGGTCGAGCCGGCATCCACCACGATGTGTTCCCAATCCACGTCGGTTTGGGCGCGGACGCTTTCAATGCAGTCGCGGATGAAGCGGCCCTGATTGAAGCTGGCCGTGACGATGGAAAATTTCACAAGCCGATTGATAACGAGTCGCACGCGGCCCGTCCACACTCCTCTCCCGCCCGATGAGGCGGCGGGCTGCACCTTGCGGCGGCAGTGGCCGCGAGACGCCACTGGCGCGCCGCGCTCGGGACACCGAAGCACCACGGATGCTCCCGGACAAACAGCGTTTACGCACCGGGTGAACGGCAGGCTGCTTGGAACGAACTCGCATCCGTGTCCTTGCGGGTTTCATCGGTGACTCCAATGCCGTTTTTGCGGTTGAACCGACGGCGGCCGGGCGCTTGCGCGGTTTGCATCCCAGCCGCTAGGGTGCGTGCCGAATGCGCCTGCTCGACCGGTATTTGTTGCGCGAGATGCTCGTGCCGCTGGCTTACTGCCTGGGCGGGTTCACGGTGTTTTGGATCGCCTTTGACCTGTTCGACCAGCTCGACCGGTTTCAATCCAATCTCATGACAACCGGGGACGTGGTGGAGTATTACGCGGTGCGACTGCCGGAGTTTGTGGTCACTGCGCTGCCCCTGGCGTTGCTGTTGGGGCTGCTCTACGCGTTGAGCCGACACGCCCGCCATCAGGAAATCACCGCCATCCGCGCCGCCGGGGTGAGCATCTGGAGACTGGCCGTGCCGTATTTTGGAGTGGCGGTGGTGGCCGGAGCGGTCCTGTTCTGGCTCAACGAGGGGTTCGTGCCCGACGCCACCGAACGGGCTGAGCAAATCAAACGACGCCGGTTGCCCCGCACCGAAACGCCCGATCAGGACCTGGCGCGCCAGGTGGGCTTCACCAACGACCGGGAGCGACGGGCCTGGCAAATCGCCGAGTTCAACTTCCGCACCGCCCAGATGCTCAATCCCAAGGTCATCGAATTCCTCCCGGACGGTTCGCAACGGTGGTTGGACGCCGAGCGCGCCGGGCGCGTGAACGGGGTGTGGACGTTTTTCAACGTGCGACAATACCACGTCGCGGCGGGCGCCAACGCCGTGCCGACCTTGTTGTTGCAAACCAACGCGCTGGCCCGGCCGGATTTCGACGAGACGCCGGAAGCCATTCGCAGCGAACTCAAAATCAACCGTCGGCTGCGCGGGCGACTGGCGCGGGAGGCCGAGGTGCCGCTGCGCGAGTTGCTCGATTACCTGCGGTTTCATCCGCGCCCGGCGCGCCAGGACCGCCCGTGGCTTTACACGATGCTCCATGCGCGGCTGGCGATGCCCTGGACGTGCGTGATCGTGGTGCTGGTGGCCCTGCCGGTGGGGCTGGCCACCGGTCGGCGAAACCTCTTCGTGGGCGTGGCCGCCAGCATCGTGATCGGCTTCGGTTACTTTGTGTTGGGACAGTTGGGGGTGGCGCTGGGCACGGGCGGCCATCTGCCGCCCTGGGTGGCAGGCTGGCTGGCCAACGCGGTCTTCGGGCTGGGCGGGGTTTGGTGGACGGCGCGGATGCGTTGAGCCGGACGACGGCGCGGACATCGCGCAGACCGGTTACCGCCGCCGCCCGGGATACAACTCACCCAACCCTTTTAACCATTTAACCCTTTTAACGGCTCAACCCCTTTAAACGATCCGTCCCCTGCCCTGCCGTTTGCTCCGTGTTGGGCGCGGCCGACCACCGCAACGCCATGCCTTAGATGTGCCGCGAATCGTTCTCGTCCTTGGTGGTGTAACCGCTTTCCTGGCGCTGAAAATTCACGGCGTTTTTCTTCACATACGCCTCGAACACGTCGTCGGCGCTCATGCCCAGCACCTGCGCCAGGCTGATGAGGAAATGGAACAGGTCCACGACCTCCACGCGCGCGTTTTGGGGATCGAACTTCTGGTAACGCGCCCACCATTTCCAGGGCACGCTGTCGGTCAGCTCGGCGATTTCCTGCGACATCGCGCGGCAATAGTTCAGAATCCACTGGATGCGCTCGGCTTCGGTCATGGACTCGACGCGCACGCCGATGCGGTCGTTGAGCGCCTTTTGCAATCGCCACAGTTCGCGAAGCTGATCGGGTTTGTCCATGCGCCGAGCTTAGGGGCGGTGGCGGATGCTGACCAGTTTGGAAAGCGCGCCAGTCCGCGTCGGCGTCGGGCGGGGCGTCGGCAGCGGCTGCGCTCCAAAGCGCCGGCGTTGAGCCGGAGTTGGCGGATTTGGTTCGCTTCAGCCCGCGGCGCGGCTATGCTCCGACCCCATGGGTTTCAGCAAGCTGGGTCTTTCGGAAAAGGTGCTCGCCGGCGTGCGGGCAATGGGCTACGTCGAACCGACCGCGATTCAACTGCGCGCGATCCCGCTGATTTTGTCCGGGCGCGACGTGATCGGCAGCGCGCAGACCGGCACGGGCAAAACGGCGGCATTTGCCCTGCCGATTCTCTCGCGCCTGGGCGCGCACGCGCCCGCCGGGCCGCGCGCGCTGGTGCTCGAACCCACCCGCGAACTCGCCGCCCAGGTGCACACGTTCTTCAGCGATTACGCCCGGTTCACGGATTTGCACGCCGCCGTGCTTTATGGCGGCGTGGGTTACGGGCGGCAGCGCGACCAACTCCGCGCCGGGCCGGACATTGTCGTGGCCACGCCCGGACGGCTGCTCGACCACATGGCCCGCGGTGCGGTGCGCCTGGACCGCGTTGAGTTCCTCGTGCTCGACGAGGCCGACCGGATGCTCGACATGGGTTTTTTGCCGGACGTCAAGCGCATCATCGAACGCTGCCCGCGCCAGCGTCACACCTGCCTGTTCTCGGCCACGATCCCGCCGCAGATCGAAACGCTCATCCGCTGGGCGATGCGCGACCCCGAAACCGTTGAAATCGGCGCGCGCCGGTCGCCCGCCCAGACCGTCAAGCACGTCATTTATCCCGTCGCTGAGTCCCAAAAGGTCGAGCTGCTGTTGGAACTGCTCCGGCGCGTGGACTTCAACTCGGTGCTCATTTTCTGCCGCACCAAGCACGGGGCCGACCGCGTTGCGCACCTGCTCAAGCGCGAGAACCACGCCGTGGCCGTGCTCCATTCCAATCGCACCCAATACGAACGCGAGCAGGCGCTGCGCGGGTTTCGGGACGGGCGTTACGAGGTGCTCGTGGCGACCGACATCGCCTCGCGCGGGCTGGACATTGCCGACGTGAGCCACGTGATCAACTTCGACGTGCCGCAGCATCCGGAAGATTACGTGCACCGGATCGGGCGCACCGGCCGGGCCGAAGCCAGCGGCGACGCCTTCACGCTGATGGTCGCCGAGGACGCGCGCCACGTGCATGCGATCGAGCGGTTCATCGGCCAGAAAATCCCGCGCGTGAAGCTTGACGGTTTTGATTACCGCTACACGGCGCTCTTCGAGGAGGAAAAACCCGGCCGGCCGGGGGGCTTTTCGGGCCGCGTGCGCGGCGTGCGCGTCCATGGCGGCTACTACTTCGGACGCGGGCGACGCCGACGCCGGTGAGGAAAGCTTCGTCCGCGCATGAAACGCTGGCCCCCGTTTGACGAGCATGGCGATTTGCCGGTCGGCGTCCACCGAGCCACGCTGCGCGAAGTGCTCGCGCATTTTGCCAACGCGCCGCGGCGCATCGTCATTGCCCGACGGCTGGCACACATCCACCGACTGGCGCGCTCCACCGGACAGGTGGCTCGCTTCGTTGTTTTCGGCTCTTTTGTAACCGCAGAGCCGGCCCCCAACGACGTTGACATTTTCTTTGCTGATGGAGGATTCGTTTGACGTGCGATCCGTTTCTGGAGAAGTCCGCGTGGTCTTTGACCACGCCGCCGGGCAAAACCTCCTTGGGGCAAGCGTGTTCTGGATTCGACGGGCCGCTGCCGCAGGTGACGAGGAGGGAATGATCGGGTTTTGGCAAATCAAACGCGACGGCGGCAAACGGGGCGTTGTGGAGGTGGTCGGTCATGATTAAGAACGACCGCGAACTGGAGGTGACGCAAGAGCGCGTTCGCCAGCTCGAGCGCCTGGTCGCGCAGATTCGCAAGGTCGAAACCGACCCGGAGAGCTACCGACTCTCCGCCGGTGGTTTTCTGGCAGAGATTGACCGAATGAACCTCGAAATCCGGGACTACCTCTGGTCTCTGCCGACCGAGCGATCCGTCGAAGCTGCGTAAAGGCGGGGACCGCGCGCCGAATCGGCCGGTTCAAGCTCCGGCTCGCGTGCGCGGCGGGGCGCGTGCATGACGGCTGTTGCCTCCCAACCGGCCGCGGTCAAATCCGTCGTTCTCAATCCAACACCCATCGCACGAGCGTGTCGAACACCTCGGTCGCCTCCAGCGTGGGCGGCCCGGCCCAATCCCCGCGCTCGCAAATCAGCACCGGCCAGTCGCGCGGGTCGAGCGGGCGACGTCCGTGCGAACCTTTCACCAGGGAAGCATCGAGCGGGATCACATCCATGAGCATTCGCAGGCCGAGTTTTTTCTGGAGCAGTCGCCACGCGATTTTGGCGCGCAGCGCCAGCGGCGAAAGCGCCGGGTCGGTGAACAGTTCCACCGGGTCGTAACCGGGCTTGCGATGAATGTCCACCGTGCGCGCGTAGTCGGGCGCGCGGGCGTCGTCGAGCCAGAAGTAATAAGTGAACCAGGCGTGCTCCCTCGCCACAGCGATGAGGTCGCCGGCACGCGGATGCGCGACGCCCCAGGCCGCCTGCGCCTCGCGCCCCAACACGGCTTCGATCCCCTCGCATTGCTCGAGCAGTTCGCGCACGGGGTGTTCGAGCGTCGGATCGTTCAGATACACGTGGGCGATCTGATGGTCGGCGACGGCGAAGACACGGCTCGCGCCGCAATCGAGCTGCTCCCAGTGCAACTCCTCCTTGAGCGCGAGCCAGCCGCGTTGGCGAAAAAGTCGGTTCAAGTGTATCGGCGTCGTCACGTTGGTCAGGCCGTATTCGGAAAGCACCACGACCTGCACGTCCCGGGCGTGGAAAAAATCCAACAGGTCGCCGACGATCGCGTCCACGGCGCGCAGGTCCGGCACGATCGCCGGATTCAAAGCGCGTTGCGCACCGGAGGGTTTTGCGCCCGGCTTCGGCCCGCTGGCGGAGGGAGTTTGGAACGGCCCGTGGCGTTGCAGGTTGTAGTCCAGGTGTGGCAGATAAACCAGGCTCAGGGTCGGTTGGAAACGGGTTTCGATCCATTTGGCGGCTTCGGCGATCCAGCGCGTGGCGGCGTCGGGCGCGCCCTGGGATGAGCGCACACCGGCGGCGGGCCCCCAAAACGTGGCGAACGGGAACTCGCCCAGATCGCGTTTGATTTCCGTCCGGATCGCATACGGCCAGGTGTAGATGTCGAAAATTTTGCGTCCGTCGGCGGGATAAATCGGGCGCGGCGTGATCGAGTAATCCGCGCTCGAATACATGTTGAACCACCAAAACAGCTTCGCGCACGTGAACGGCCTGGCGCCGGGTGCCGGGGAGTCGGTGATGGGTGATTGGTGATTGGTGGTTGGTGATTGGTGATGGGTGATTGGGGTGGGTGCGCGGAGCCGTTCCCAAAGTTTGCGTCCGTGAACCAGGTGGTTTGACTGCTTCCAGAAATGCCCCTCCGCCAGTTCGCGGTGATACCAGCCGTTGCCAACGATCCCGTGCCCGGCGGGCGTCAGGCCCGTCAGATACGTCGCCTGCGCCGTGCAGGTGACGGCGGGAAACACCGGTCGGATGGTGAGCACGCGACCGCGCGCGGCGAACTCGCGCAATCGCGGCGTGTGCTCGCCCAACAGCGCGGGCGTCAGCCCCACCACGTTGAGGATCGCCGTGCGTTTCATCACCAAAACAGGAATGCCAATCGAGCCCAGAACACCCGGATGCCCCGGCGGGTGTTCCCTACCTCTGGACTGCCTCGCACTGCGGGCGTTGAGCCAGCCGCCGTTCGTGTCGCTCGCGCAACTCGGTCAGCGCCCCGAGCATTGTCGGCAGGTGGATGTCGTGCACCTCGAAGCCGCGTCCGATGCCGCGCAGCAACGTCACGGTGAGCGGCCCGCCCAGATGCTCGCGAAATTCCTCCAGGCCCTCGGCAACCATCTGGCGCATCGCGCGCGCGTCCTGCGGCAGATGCGGTGTGAACAACTCGAACCCGACCGCCTCCAGCAGGCTCAGAACGCGCTCCGCGGCTGCGGCATCCAGCGCGCCAATTCGCCGCGAATAAATCGTGTCCAGCGCCAGACCGATCGCGACCGCCTCGCCGTGACGCAGCGCGAAACCTGAAAGGGCCTCCAGCTTGTGCGCCGCCCAGTGGCCGAAGTCCAACGGGCGCGCCGACCCGGTTTCAAACGGGTCGCCCGACGTGGCGATGTGTTCGACGTGCAACTCGGCGCACCGGAAAATCGCGCGGCGCAACGCGTCCGACTCCAACATGCGCAGTCGGACCGCGGCGGCTTCCAGTTCGGCGAAAAACGCGGCGTCCCGGATCAACGCCACCTTGATGGCCTCCACCAGTCCGGCGCGTTTGTCGCGGGCTGGCAGCGAGTCGAGCAGTTGGAAATCGTTGATGACCGCCCAGGGCGGCGCGAAGGTGCCGAGGAAATTTTTTTTGCCGAAGGCGTTGACGCCGTTTTTGACGCCGACGCCCGAATCGCACTGGGCCAGCGTGGTGCTCGGCAATCGCACCAGCCGCACGCCGCGATGCGCCAGCGCCGCCGCCAACCCGACCACGTCCAAAAACGCCCCGCCGCCCAGCGCCAGCACGAACGATTGCCGATCAATCCCGTGCCGCTCAATGAGCGTCAACACCTGCGCGACGTGCGCCCAATCGTTCTTGGCCGCTTCACCGCCGGGCAGGGTCACGGGCGGGCACACCAGTTCCGGTAAATCGGCACGCGCCGCGAACCCCGCGGCAACGCGCGCCGCCAGCGACGGTTGCGCCCCGGCCAGGCCCGCGTCCAACAGCGCCAGGGCGCGGGGCCGCATCGGCGAACGTGGCGCGCCCAGCGCGTGGGGCAGCGTCGGGTTGTCCGGAGCAAAGGCGTTTTCGGTGAAGAAAACGCGCAACCGATGGCCCACGGCGAAGTTTCGTTCGATCAGCGCCACGGGCGTCATGGTGCAATCCGCCGCACGGCAGAGCGAGCCGGGAATCGAACCGAAAGCGATGGCGTTCCTGGTGCGAGCGGGCTTGCGAGCAATCCGGGTTCGAAGTTTCCGGCTGCTTTGGTTATCCTCCCGGCGTCATGTGGCCTGTGTTGACGGTGTTGGCGGTGGCGGCGGCGTTGGGCACGCACCTGGCCTGGCGACGTCGCCACGAACGCGAGCTGGGCGTCGCGCGCGCGGAACTGGAGCGGTGTCGGCGGGCGCAGGAGGCGGCGGCGGCCGAGGCGCTGGCGCGGCAGGAGGCGCTGTTTGACAGCATGATCGAGGGCGTGCTGGTGCTGGATGAGACGGGGCGGGTGCAACTGGCCAACCGCGCCTGCGCGCAGATGTTCGATGCGCCCGACGGCAGCGCCGCGCACTGGCGCGGGCGCGCCCTGTTGGAGGCGGTGCGCGTGCACGAGATCGCGCGCGTGGCCGAGCGCGCCGTGCGCGAGGGACGCGTGGCGGACGAGGAATTGCGGCTGCCGGGCGAGCCGGAGCGCTGGTTGCAGGTCAACGCCGCCGCGCTGCGCGGCGCCGAGGCGCAACCGCGCGGCGTGATTCTGGTGTTTCACGACCTGACGCGACTCAAACAACTGGAGCGCACGCGGCAGGAATTTGTCGCCAACGTCAGCCACGAATTGCGCACGCCGCTGTCGCACATCAAGGGTTACATCGAGACGCTGCTCGACGGCGCCAAGGACAATCCCGAGGTCGCCACGCGCTTTCTCCAAACCATTGCCCGCAACGCGGAGCGATTGAAGCTGCTGATCGAGGACCTGCTCACGATTTCCGAACTCGAATCGGGCCGGGTCGCGCTTCAGTTCCAGTCGGTGCCGCTGCGCGCGCTGGTGCAAAAGGTGTTGGAGGAGTTTCAGGCGCGGGCGGCGGGCCGCCGGGTGACGTTGCTCAACGCGGTGCCGGACCTGGCGGCGCGGGGCGACGCGGTGCGGCTCGAACAGGTGTTTTCCAATCTGGTGGACAACGCGATCAAATACGGGCGTTTGGAGGGTCGCGTGACCGTCTCGGCCCGCGCGCTGGACAACGGCGAAGTGGAAGTGGCCGTGGCCGACGACGGGCCGGGGTTGCCCGCCGATGCGCTGGAGCGGGTGTTTGAGCGGTTTTATCGCGTGGACAAGGCGCGTTCGCGCGAGCAGGGCGGCACGGGCCTGGGCCTTTCGATCGTGAAACACATCGTGCAGGCGCACGGCGGACGGGTCTGGGCGCGGAGTGAGCCGGGGCGCGGTGCGACGTTCTATTTCACGCTGCCGGCGGCGGACGCGATCGAGGGGCGCAGCGCCTGAAGGGTCAGGGGTTGTGTCGTGACCGATACCACGCGGCGGGGGGCGGAGCGCCGAGGTCGGAAAAGTCGTCGCAGATGCGGAACAGGCCGTGGGCGGGGGCGTTGGTGTTCCAGACGCGCAGGCCGCCGGTGAAGGTCAGGTTGGTGGCGCGCTGGACCTGGTAGGGATAACCGGGCACGCCGGCGAAGGTGGTGGTGACGGTGCCGTTGCTGCCGGGGGTGATCTGGGTGGCCTGGCCGGTGAGGTTGGTTTGCAGGAGGATGAACACCGTGCCGGTGGCGCGTCCACCGTAGATGTCGCTGACGACATACTCGAAGCGGTCGTTCACGTTGGCGGGGTTGGTGTAGAAGAGGTGCGTGGCGTTGGTTTGAAGGGTGACGTTGTTGGTGGTCAGTGAAAGGCTGGTCAGCGCGAATGGGTCGGCCTCCGGGTCGGTGTCGTTGGCGAGCAGGTCGGCAATTTTGATTTTCAGCGGCACGCCGGGCGCGCGCACAAAGCCGTCCGCCGCCGCGATGGGCGGGCTGTTTGAGAACAGAATCGTGTCGGTGACGAAATACGCGGCGCTGCCGTCGGCCCAGTATTGCACCTGGATGTTTTTGAGGCCGTTGCCGGTGGGCAGGGCACAGGTGGAGGTGGCGGCGTAAGGCTGCCACGATGACCAGGGGCCGTTGTTCACGCGCACGCGCAGCAGGGAGGCACCGGTGGCCTTATGATGGAGCGTGACGTTGGTGGTGGTGGTGAGCGGGGCGCCGGCGTTGATGAGGGCGGTGTCGTCGGTCGCGGTGCGATTGGCGAGGATGTTGGCATCGCTGCCGTAGCGAAAGCGGGAGCGGAATTTGCCGAAGAGCGGCAGGCCGGCGGCACTGGTGGCGTTGGTGAGGACTTCGATGGTGTGGATGCCCTCGGTGACGGTGACGTCGCAGGCGAGTTCGCGCGTGGTCGCGTTCCACTGGAGAGCGGCGGGCGCGACGGGCTGACCGTTGAAGCGGAAGGCGGTTTTGACGGCGGCCTCGTTCATCGGCTCGCTGAAGCGGAGGCGGAGGGTGAGGGTGTTGGTGGGGACGCGTTCGTCGTGGGCGGGGACGGCATTGGTGACGACGGGGTTGAGAGGTTTGAGTTGGTTTTGGAGGACGAAGAGTTTGATTTCGTAACCGCCGAGCTGCAGCAGGGGCAGCTTGCCGTAGGTGCTGAGCGTGTAAGTCTCGGTGGGGTTGAAGACGTTGACGATGACATCGCCGGCGTTCCAGCCGGTGTAGAGGTCGCCGAGGTTGCCGCCAGCCTGCAAGGGGCTGTTCCAGGTGTTGAAGGCGACCATCGCCCAGTTGGTGAGGTCGCCCAGGGCGCGGGAGTAGATGTAGATGCCGTTCTGGCCGTTGCCGCCCTGATTCCAACGCTCATAGACCGTGTCGCCGCTCTGGAGCACGGGGTATTTGTCGCGGATGTTCATGCACTTCTGCACCCACAGGAAGTGCGGGTTGGTCATGTCGAAGTTGTCCTTCTGCGCCGGGTTGGGGCTGACGAGGGCGGGCACGTTGTCCCAGGCGAGGCTGGTCATGAAATCCTCGCGTGACCAGCCGTCGAGGGCCGTGCCGTAGGAGCAGAAGCCCTGTTCGTCGCCGTAGTAGAAGAGCGGGATGCCGGGCCAGAAAGCGATGATGGCGCTGGCGAGGTCGGTTTTTTGAAAGCCCTCGGCGGCGCCGGCGGGGTTGTGCACCATGCGCCACTGATCGTGGTTGTTGTAAAAGTTCAGATGCGTGTAGCGGACCTGGTTCCAGACCGGCTTGTAGAAGTCGAAGGCGTTGAGGTCGGCGTCCAGGCCGGTTTTGAGGGCGGTCAGATGTCCGTTGATCTGGTCTTTGAGGGCGGGCTGAAAGAAGTCGAAGTAGGCGCGGTAGTTGATGCCGCCGTCGAGGGTGTAATCGCCGTCAATGAACCAGTAGGGGTTAGCATACATGTTGGGGCTTTTGCCGCGTCCGACCATCGTGGCGGCGCGCTCGCGGGAGCAGAAGAACTCGCCAAAGATGAAGAAATCGCTTTTGCCCAGGGCGGCGGCGTGGGCTTTGACCGCCGGACACCAGCGTTGGAAAAAGTAACGCGGCACCTGCATGGGGGTGTCCATGCGAATGCCGTCAATGTCGGTGGAGGCAATCAGCGCTTTGGTCATGGCGATGATTTTGTCCTGCACGCGCGGATGCGTGGTGCGGAGGTCGTCGAGCGTGCCGTAGATTTTGCCGAGATGATTGTTCCATGGATCGCCGTAATCGGTCAGGTCGCCGTTGTGATGCAGGTCGCTTTCCCAAAACGAGCCGCCGCCGGGGTCCACGCGCCGGTAGCCGTCGTCGCCGAACACGTCGCAATACTGCCCGGTTGGATACCAGGTGTTATTGACCTGAAAATCGGTATAGGTCTGGGCGGGGTCGCGCGGGAACAGTTGATATTCGCCGACGTGGAAACGGAAGGGCGCGCTGTCGTTCGGGTGGCCGTCGAAGTAGTAGAGGTTTTCGAGGTGGTTGACGACGATGTCCACGATGACATACATGCCCAGCTCGTGGGCGCGTTGGACCATGGCGCGGAAGTCCTCCAGCGTGCCAAAGCGCTGATCCAGCAGCGTGAAGTCAATCTGCCCGTAGCCGTGATAGGAGTTGGTGCGGTTCTGGAAGATCGGCGAAATCCAGATCGCCCGGTAGCCGAGGGCGTGGATGTATTCGAGCCGGTCGCGGATGCCGCGAAAATCTCCGCCGTGTCGCGCCGCCACGTCCCGCAAATCATAACCCGGATACGCCAGTTCGTTGTTGGTCGGGTCGCCGTCGTTGAACCGGTCGGTGATGAACTGGTAAACGGGCACTTTGCGCCAGTCGGGTGGCGAGGGGAAATAGGTGTGGTTGCTCCAGCCGCCGTAATACTGGGCGGGCGTGGGGTTGGGATTGAGGTTCACGTTCCAGGGCGCGTTTTGCGGCGTCCACGGCGCGCCGCGGCCCGGCTGCCAACCCGCCAGGCTGATCAACGCTGCCGCCGCGAAAGTCACGGCCACGCAACGCCAGCGACGCCCCAAAGCAAAGACCCCGGGATGCTCAAAGCCGGTTCGCCACAACACAACCATTCTGCCGCCCATCCTGGGCGCAACCGCGTCGGCTCAAAAGCGCACAAACATGCGGTCGGATAGCCGGGCGTCGTTCGCCCTCACGTCTTCTGTTTTGGCGGCCGCCCGAGCGGTCGGACCGCCAACCCGGTGCGCGAAAATCACCGCGCGCGTCCACGGCGCGCCAGGTTCCCCGGATCCGCAAGAATCGCGAAATCCGCGTCGCGGCTAAACTCGGCTGCGCCGTAGAAGACGCACGCCCGGTCGCCCATGAGCAGGGCGCGGACGCGGTGCGCGCGCATCGAAGAAAGGACTTTGCGGATCGGGTTCGGGATCAAGCGAGCCTCCGAGCGAAAGGTAAAGTTGCCAGAGCTTTTCGCTCTCCAACCAGCGTTGCGCGGGCGTGAGCCGATACCACTCAGCCCATTCTTCGCCCACCAGCTCTTCGGGCCGAATCACGGCCAACCCATACCCGCTTCGGCCCGGGCTGTAAACGAGCGCGAAGCCCCCGGGGTGAAACTCCGCGCCGCCACGGCCGCACGCCGAGGAGCACCCGGCCCACCGAACCCCCGCGTCGCCTTGCCTTGCCGCCCACGCGCTCTACCCTCTGCGCCCGATCCGATGCGCAACCTCCTTGCTCACCGCGCGGTGCGGTTCATTCCCGCGCCGCTGACCGGCAGTCGCCAGACCTGTCGAGCTGACCGCGCCGCCGCTGCGCCATTGCTGCCAGGGGTTGCGTCCCCCCTCCTTGCCGCATGGAACCCGCGCCCGACAACCTGATTTACCCGCTGCCTTCGATCCTCGAACCGCTCCGGCTGGAGGAATTGTTTCCCAAACCGCAACCGCTGGAGGTGGAACTGGGCTGCGGCGACGCGACGTTCCTGGTCGAATACGCCGCGCGGCATCCGGAACGCAACTTCCTGGGCGTCGAACGTCTGCTGGGTCGGCTGCGCAAGCTCGACCGCAAGGGCCGCCGGCTCGGCCTGACCAACGTGCGCGGCGTGCGCATCGAGTGCGCCTACTTCCTCGAATACCTGCTGCCGCCGCGCTGCACCAGTGCCCTGCACGTCTATTTCCCCGACCCCTGGCCGAAGAAAAAGCATCGCCACAAGCGGCTCATCAACGAGCGTTTTCCGGAACTGGCCCGGCGCGTCCTGTTGCCCGGCGGGGTGGTGTATCTGCGCACCGATGACGCGGATTACTTTGCGCAGATGCAGGCGGTTTTTGGGGGGCATCCGGCATTCCGCTCCACCGAAACGCCGGAAGAACTGGCGTCGCTGCTCACGGATTTTGAGCGCGAATTCCGGGCGCGCAATATCCAGACCCTTCGCGCGGCATATCAGGTGATTGACGCCTGAGGCATCGCGCCGCTGGGCGGCTCCGCGCGGCGCTCACCGTTCCTTGCGCCCGAATTCCGGGTCCACCGAAATCAGCAGCACGACCAGGAAGCTGGGGATCGTGGCCAGGATCACCCACACGAAGAAGTGTTGGTAGCCGATGAGTTCCTGCAACCAGCCGCTCCACATCCCCGGCACCATCATGCCCAGCGCCATGAAGCCGGTGCAGATGGCGTAATGCGCGGTCTGATGCGCCCCGCGCGCCACGTAAATCATGTAGAGCATGTAGGCGGTGAAACCGAACCCGTAGCCGAATTGCTCCAGCGCCACCATCACGCTGATCACGTTGAGACTCTCCGGTTGCGCGTAGGCCAGATAAATGAACGCCGCGTCCGGCACGTGAATGATGAACACCATCGGCCAGAGCCAGAACTTCAACCCGCGCCGTGACACCACGAACCCGCCCAGCAACCCGCCGCACGTGAGCGCGATCACGCCCACCGTCCCGTAAACCCAGCCCACCTGACCGGTCGTCAGCCCCAGCCCGCCCGCCTCGCGCGCGTCGAGCAGAAACGGCGCGACCATCCGCACCAGTTGCGCCTCGCCAAACCGATACAACAGCAAAAACAACAGCGTCCCCACAATCCCCGGCTTGCGGAAAAACGCGCCGAACGTCCGGAAAAATTCCTTCAAAAACGCCGGAATGTTCCGCGCTTCGCCCGGACGATCCTTCTCCGGTCGCGGCAGCACCCAGCGATGATACAGCGCCAGCGCCGCAAACAGCGCCACCAGCACCCCAAACGTCACCATCCACGAGAGCCGAATGTTGCCCGACCGCAATTCAAATCGCGCTCGCGTCTCGCCGCGCAACTTTGGGTCGAGTTGAAACACCACCACCGCGGGGCGATCCCAGTTGGTGTCATCGAACACCAGCCGCGCGCCCTCGGCCACCTGCACGCTCTTGTCGCCGGCGCGGAACGCCGTCGTCACGACCACCTCGCGTCCGGGCGCGCGCGTCAGGTGCAGTCGCGCCACGCCCACCTCGCCGGCAAACTCCGGTCGCGCCCGCGTTTCCGGCCCGAAATGCGTGCGCAACCACCGGCCCAGCGGCTCCGACACCGCGCGCGTCCACCACGACGGCCCGCTCTTCTGTCGCTCGGCGGCCCGGCCCTCGGTCGCGCTGCGATAAAAGCCGTTGGTTTGATTCCACGCCCGCGCCGCCGCCAGCAACGCGCTCACCTCGGCCTGCGCCCGGGGTTGCGGTGCGATTTCCAACTCCACCGGCTGCGCCACGATGCGCAGTTCGCCCGCAGCCACCGTGCCCGCCGGTTCAAACTCCAGCCGCTCCACCCGCGCCGCGCCCGGCCGCGCCCGGACTTCGATCTCCACCTTCGGCAGGCCCGTGTGCGCCTGGACGTAGCCCGCCAGGATCACCAGCAGCCCCTGGCCGGTGATGAGTGCCACGCGGAAGAACGTGCTCCGCACGCCCACAAAAAACGCCTGCTCCTTCTCCGTCGTCGCCAGCATGTAAAAACCGTCGGCGGCGATGTCGTGCGTGGCGGAGGTGAACGCGAGCAGGTAGAAGAACGCGAGCGTGAACTGGAAAAACGCCGGCAGCGGCAGGCTCAGGCCCACGGCGGCGAACCCCGCGCCCAGCAGCAGTTGCATCGTCCAAATCCACCAGCGCCGCGTGCGCAGAATGTCCACCACCGGGCCCCAGAGCGGTTTGAGCACCCAGGGCAGGTAGAGCCACGCCGTGTAGAAGGCGATGTCGGCGTTCGAGACGCCGAGGCTCTTGTACATGATGATGGACAGCGTGTTGACGACGGCAAACGGCAGCCCCTGCGCCAGATAAAGCGTTGGAATCCACGTCCAGGGACTGCGTCGGCTCGGCGATGTGGCCTGCATCGGATTGCGCCGCGCGGTGTGTCGGCGCGCTCAAGGTGTAAGCGGCACGCTCCGGCCCGACAAGCGCGGAGTATTCACAAGGCCGGGACTCAGGACATGATTTGGTTGATCAAGCGTTCCAGGCCCGCGCGGAAATCCCGTTCATCGGGGGGAACGATCCAGAAAACTTTCGGCACGCCGGTGTCGCGTGCTTTTACCAACGCTTCGGCCACCACGGGGGGAAAGATGCCTGCCGCTTTGCCGCCAGCGTTCTCCACCGCCTGGACCAGGTCGAGGTTGTCGCGGCAGCAAAGCCAGTAAACATCGGCCACATCCTTTGGTTCAGCCCGATCCACCAACGCGGAAATTTTGTTCGCCAGGATGTTTTCCCGGGTGTCGAGTCGCCCCAATTCCGGATGCTCCCAGGGTTGCCCGACGCGGAACGGCACGTCATTGACGAATTCCAGCTTGAGAGCCGTCGTGCCGTGAAGCACCGCGCGCCCGTAACGCTCCTCGCGCAGAACGATTTGGAGCTTCATTCCAGCGGCGGCGGCTTCGTGTTGGAGCGCATCCAGACACCGATCGCGCCAAAGCTCGAACTCCGGGGCGTCGTTGACGAAGAAGTCGAGGTCCTCCGAGTAACGATGCTGGTAGTAACCGCGCGCGAGCGCAGTACCTCCGGTCAGATAGAACCCGTGTTCCAACTGACGCAGACGCGCCAGCACCCAATCTTGCAATGCCAACGTTGCTGCCCAATCTCTAGCCACGTCCGCAAGCGTGCTCGTGCAACCACCGGTAAAAAAAATCCATCCCCCGTCGCCGCGCCTCGGATCGGATTCGCGGCGCCAACCGCGGCCATTCGCGCAAAAATAATTCGCGGGGCAGGAGGCGTTTGATCTCGCCAAACGGCGCGTATTCGATCAGGCGGCACATCGCCCAGAGTGCGTCATGCTGCGCGTCCTGATGTTCGCCGCGCAAAATGGCCTCGAACATTTCGTTGTCCAGGTCGGTGTCCCAGAGCCACGGATACCGCCGTTCCATGAGGGCTGTTTACCACGCCGCCGCTGCTGCGGTAAGCCTCAAATCGCCCGCGCCGGGAGCGTTCGGACGATCCGGCAGAGGCGTGAGACTTCCCGGTCGCCCGGCCTCATTCCCCGCGCGTTTCCTCGGCGCGGCTGAGAATCTCGCCGCGCTTGAGCCTTGTGCGCAGGCGTTGACCGGGTTGAACGGCGCGCGCATCGCGCAGCACCGCGCCGGTGGCGGCGTCGAAGGTTATCGAGTAACCGCGCGCGAGCACCTGTTCCGGGCCCAGCAGTCGCAGGCGCGTTTGCAACTCGTTGAAGCGCGCCAGCCGCAGCTCCAAAAGACGCCGCGCCCGCTCACGCACGCGAGCCGCCGCGCGGTCGAGCCGTTCCCGCCGTCGCGCCAGCACCAGCGCGGGACGCACGCGAGCCAGCCGATCCAGCAGCGACTGGCAGTGGACGCGCCGCTCGCGCAGGTGTCGGGTGGCGTTGCGCCGGAGCGCCTCAAGGGCGTCGTCGAGCCGCTGGGCCGCCTCGCGCAGGGCGCGGCGCGGATGCGCCCGGCGCAGGTCTGCAAGCGCATCGGTCAGTGCCTCGCGCGCGGCGTTGAGCCCGCGCTGCAACGCGGCACGCAACCGCGCTGGCGCGGCGCGCACCATCTCCCGCGCCCGCACGGCGCCCTCGGTGAGGATTTCAGCGGCGGCGCTCGGCGTGGCCGCGCGCACATCCGCCACGAAATCGCTGATCGTGAAGTCAATTTCATGGCCAACCGCCGAGACCACCGGCACGGCGGACTCGAAAATGGCGCGGGCGACGACCTCCTCGTTGAACGCCCACAGGTCTTCGAGACTGCCGCCGCCGCGCGTGAGCAGGATTACATCCAGTGCGCGCGCCTCGGGCGGACCGCTCCCGGCCCATTCGTTGAGTAGCCGAATGGCCGCCGCGATTTCGCCCGCCGCGCCCTCGCCCTGCACGCGGCAGGGAACAAAAATGATTTCCAGCGCCGGGTTGCGCCGGCGTATCACGTGCAACACGTCACGAATGGCCGCGCCGGTCGGCGAGGTGACCAGCCCGATGCGACGGGGAATTTTGGGCAACGGCCGCTTGCGTTCGGGCGCGAAAAGCCCCTCGGCGGCGAGCTTTTGTTTGAGTCGCTCGAAGGCCAGTTGCAGCGTGCCCACGCCCTGCAACTCCAGCGCGCGCACCACCAGTTGATACTGGCCGCGCGCCTCATAGACGGTGAGGTCGCCCTGCACCAGCAGCTTCTGTCCGTCAGCCAGCAGTTCGCGGTGTGCGACCGGTTCGTTGCGAAACAGCACGCAGTTGAGCTGTGCCCCGGCATCCTTGAGCGTGAAGTAAACGTGGCCCGAAGCCTGCGCGCGCAGATTCGACACCTCGCCCGAAACCCAGACCTGGCCAACGTGCTGTTCGAGCAGACGTCGGATTTGCGCCGTCAACTCGCTGACCGTCAGCACACGCCGCGCGGTTTCAGGCGGGAACAACTCCCCGAAGTCCCATTGGGATTTGACCTGCCGGCCCATCGCGCCCAATGAGCCACAACCCGCCACGCGCCGAAAGCCGGAAGTTGGAAGGGCGAAGAATTTGCAACTCAGGAAATCAGGAACTCCGAATCAGGGCGTTCAAAAAATCCGCGCGTCCGTTCCGTGTGTTCGGTTCATGCCTCTCGGCCCTGGAACGCCGGCGCTGCCGGCTCGCCCCTTCACGGGGATTGCCAGCAACGGGGCGCTGCGGCACTGTGATGCCAGAGCAATCAGAGTTGACCATGAACGCGACCGCCACGATTTCGCAACCGCGCGCCGCCGCCGCGCTCAACCAACTCGAACAGTTGCGGCAATGGACCACCGTGGTGGCCGACACCGGCGACTTTGCCACGTTGCGCCAGTTCGCGCCGCAGGACGCCACCACCAATCCCACGCTCATCCTCAAGGCCGCCGAGAAACCCGAATACGCTCCGGTGCTCGAACGCGCCGTGGCCGAGGCGCGCACCACCGGACTGAGCGGCGAACGACTCATCGAGGAAGCCCGAATGCGCCTGCTGGTCGCATTCGGCATCGAAATTCTGCGCCTCATCCCCGGCCGCGTTTCGACGGAGACCGACGCGAGCCTGTCGTTCGACACCGCGGGCATCATTGCGCAGGCGCGGCGCTTCATCGAGTTGTATCGCCAGCAGGGCATCGGGCGCGAGCGCGTGCTCATCAAGATCGCTTCCACCTGGGAGGGCATCCGCGCCTGCGAGGCCCTGGAGCGCGAGGGCATTCATTGCAACATGACCTTGCTCTTCTCGCTGGTGCAGGCCGCCGCGTGCGCTGAAGCCGGCGCGAAACTCATCTCGCCCTTCGTCGGCCGTATCCTCGACTGGTACCGCAAAAACACCGGGCGCGACTACGCCCCGGCCGAAGACCCCGGCGTCGTCTCGGTCAAAGAAATCTACGCCTACTACAAGAAATTCGGTTACCCGACCGAGATCATGGGCGCGAGCTTTCGCAACAAGGGTGAAATCCTGGAGCTGGCCGGTTGCGACCTGCTTACCATCAGCCCGCAACTGCTCGCCGAACTGCAGGCTTCCACCGAACCGATCGGTCGCAAACTCCACCCTGACGCGGCGCGCGACGCCGCCATCGAGCGGCTCGACCTCGACGAAAAGCGTTTCCGCTGGCTGCTCAACGAAAACGCGATGGCGAGCGAGAAAACCGCCGAGGGCATCCGCATCTTCCACGCCGACGCCCAGAAACTCAACGCGCTCATCGCGGCCCGACTTTGAGCCGCGCGCGCCCGCGGCGCACGCGGGCGCGTCGCGCCGTTTCGGATGGGTTCGCCTGCGGCGCAACGTTGAATTCGCGTCCCGGCGGAGCCATGCTCCAACCGTGAACACGCCCGATGCGCTCGACGAGTTGATCGCCTGCCGGCTCGACGCCGGGCGCAAGGCCCTCGAACCGTGCTCGGTCGTCATCTTTGGCGCCAGCGGCGATCTGACGGCGCGCAAGCTCATCCCGGCGCTCTACCACCTGCATCTGGAAAAACAACTGCCGCCCGCCTTTCGCGTCCTCGGCGTGGCGCGTCGCGAGAAAACCGACGCGGCCTGGCGCGAGGAACTGCGCGAGGCGCTGGGGCGCTTCTCCCGCACGCAGCCCGTCAACGAGGAGGCGTGGCATCAGTTCGCGGCGCACCTGAAGTATTGTCGCGGCGATCTCACCGACCCGGCCACCTATGCGCGGCTCAAGGAAACGCTCGCCGCCGCGCCCGACCCGTCGCTGCAGCAAAACCTGCTCTTTTATCTGGCCACGCTGCCGAGTCAGTTCGCCGAGGTCGTGCGCCAGTTGCATCAGGCCGGACTGCTGCAGCGGGACGCCGGGAAGGGCTGGCAGCGCATCGTGGTCGAGAAACCCTTCGGGCATGACCTCGCCTCGGCCCGCGCGCTCAATCAGGAACTGGCGCGCCACGCCCACGAGCATCAGGTCTTTCGCATTGACCATTACCTGGGCAAGGAAACCGTTCAGAACATCCTCATGTTCCGCTTTTCCAACTCGATCTTCGAGCGGCTCTGGAATCGCGAATCGGTGGACCACGTGCAGATCACCGTGAGCGAGAAAAACGGCGTGGGCGAACGCGGCGCCTACTACGAGGAAGCCGGCGCGCTGCGCGACATGGTGCAAAATCACATCCTGCAGGTGCTCGCGCTGGTGGCCATGGAGCCGCCCGTTTCGCTGGAAGCGGAATCCATCCGCGACGAAAAGGTCAAGCTGCTCAAGTCCATCCGCCTGCCCGCTCCGGAGGAGGTGGCGCGGCACGTGGCGCGCGGCCAGTATTTCGCGGGCGTGGTGGACGGCCGTCCGCAACCCGGCTATCGCCAGGAGCCGAAAGTGCGGCCCGATTCGAACGTGGAAACCTACGTGGCGTTGCGGCTGTTCGTGGACAATTGGCGCTGGTCGGGCGTGCCCTTCTACGTGCGCACCGGCAAGTGCCTTCCGCTGAGCGCCAGCGAGGTGCGCATCCAGTTCCGGCCCACGCCGCACGTGCTTTTTGCCGCCGCGTGCAACGGGCGGCTCGACCCCAACGCCCTCACGCTCCGGCTGCAACCTGACGAGGGCATCTCCATCCGCTTCAACGGCAAGGTGCCCGGCATCAACCTTGCCGTGCGCCCGGTGCGCATGCATTTCAGCTACGACTCGGAGTTCGGCGCCTACACACCCGAAGCCTACGAACGGCTGCTGCTGGAGGCGCTGGCGGGCGACGCCACGTTGTTCATCCGGCGTGATGAGGTCGAGTGCGCGTGGCGGATCGTGGACGCGATTCGCGCGGGCTGGGACGGCAAACCGCTCACCAACCGCGAGTTTTACGCCGCCGGCACCTGGGGGCCGGTCGCCGCCGAAGACCTCCTCGCCCAGAGCGGTCACGTCTGGCATGAACCCCGGCCGGTGAAATGATGCCGCGTTGACGGTTCACCGTCGGAGATTCCGCGGTGAGGCCGAAAACGGCACGCGAGACGCGTGTGCTCCCCTTCTCCATTCGATGTTCGATGTTGAATGTTCGTTGTTCGATGTTTTGCGGAGCATTCACCCTCACCCTGCCCCTCTCCCTCGAGGGAGAGGGAATTCGCAAGCCGCGCACCGCGCGCGAGAGCGTTTTGGAGTGGGGCGGCTTGCCGCCGCTTTCGCTTTGCCGACTGCCATCGGCGATGGTGCAGATTGCCAATCTGCGCTCCGCTCCGACGCTTCACGCGCCGTTCGCTGTTCGCTGTTCAGTGTTGGTTGTTCGATGTTTTGCGGAGCGCACGCCCGATCTCCCTCTCCCAGCGGGAGAGGGTTTGGGGTGAGGGAGAACGCGTCGCGGGCGTGAGAGTGTCCCCTTGCTCGCGGGACTCTGTTGCGCCCCTTCGGGGCTTGAGAGGGTTGGGGTACGCGCTGACCCAGGGCGTTGCCCTGGGCTACCGTTGTGCTCGCGCCTTCGGCGCTCAAGGCTGTCGGTGAAAAGGTGTTTTCGGCGGGACGCCGAAAACGGCACGCGAGACGCGTGTGCTCCCCTTCTCCATTCGATGTTCGATGTTGAATGTTCGTTGTTCGATGTTTTGCGGAGCATTCACCCTCACCCTGTCCCTCTCCCTCAAGGGAGAGGGAATTGGCGAGGCCGCGCCCACGCGAGCGCGAGAGCGTTTTGGATGCGGAGACCGGTTGCTGCTTTGGACTTGCCGTCTGCGCGGTGGTGGCCAGCCGTGGAGCCGAGCTGCCAACATGAGCATCCTTTGGGGTGCGCGACGCAACGCCCCACGGCTCGGCGGCCAATCTGAATGGCCCATGATCCGAACCCTGCGCTCAGCGGATGGTGCAGCGCAATTCCCAAAGCGGCACGCGGCTGGGCTTGGCGGAGGCGACCGGCCAGCAGGCGGGGGAGGAGTTTTCGGTGTTTGAAAAGAAACGGGCGGGCCGGGAGTTGGCGCGGCCCGCCCGCGGGTCAGGCAAAGTTTACGGCTTGTAGAGCCGGTAGAAGCGCTGGCCGGTCGGTGGGTTGACGATGATGTATTTGATCGTGCCGTCGTCCTGCACGGTCTCGGGCGCGGGCAGCCAGTTGGTGGTGGTGATGTTGGTGCTTTGTCGCAGTTCCCAGCCGGGGGAGGGCGAGGGCCACCAAACCATGACGGTGTTGGTGGTGGTGCGCGCGACGTTGAGCGTGGGCGCGCCGGGCGTCTGCACCACCGAAATCAGACTCCAGAAACCGCCGGTCAGGCCGAAGCTGCCGCCGGTCATGGTCGGCCCGGCGTCGGGCTGGCCGATGGTGCCGGAGACCGAAAAGACCCCACCGGTGCTGGTGCCGCCGCCGCCGTCAATGGTCCACCAGTCAATTTTGAATTGCGCCAGGGCGCCGGCCCCGAGGGCCAGCGCGCCAATGAGAGCCAAACGGATGGGTTTCATGGTTCACCTCGTCGGGTTTTGGGGGTTATCCGGTTCGGGTTCGTTCTGCTGCTGTTGTTGCTGTTTGCGACGTTCGATTTCGGCGCGCGCGTCGTTGGCCTTGTTGCGGCTGCGTTCGCGCAGGCCGGGTTGATCGGCTTCGGCTGCGAGCTTGTTGAACCAGGCTTCGGCCTCTTCGAGCTGGCCGCTGTCGCGGTAACGTTGGGCCAGTTCCAGGCGGACGGCGTCCCGTTCGCGGGCGGCGGCGTGCCGCTCGGCTTCCAATAAATACTCGATGGCGGCCTTTTTGTCACGCTGTTGGTCGGCGAGTTGGACGCGCAGGATGGCGTCGCGGAGTTTGGGGTTGGGCGATTCCTCCAGATTGCAGGGCAAATCGTAGTTGGGTTTGAAGTCGCGGATGGTCGCCGCGCCCTGGCGGGGCACGACGTCGGTGCTGGTGCTGAGGACGCTGGCCGGCTCGGCGTGAGTGCCGGCTTGAAGCACGAGCACGCGGTTGTTCAGGACGCCGGCGTTGATGGCTTTTTGGATGGTTTGGTAGGGGAGAGGAAATGTTCCAAACTCAAGGAAAGGGATCCATCGGGCCGGGTCCACGTAAATGGGGCGTTTGGTCAAAAGCCAGGATTGGTCGGCGGAGGCCTGGCCGCTCATGCGGTTTTGCTGGCAATCGGAGAGCATCCAGCGGTAATCGCCGTTGTGGTAGGACATGACGTTGGACCAGACCATGTCCACTTGATATTTCTGCGCGGCACTGAGGCTGGCGTAGGGCAGCGAGAAGTTGGTGTAGGAAATTTGGTCGCGCGTCCAGTCGGGGTGATCTTTGATGGTGTCGCTGCATTCGTCACCGCCGTCGGAGCCGGCGGTCTCATGGGTGTGGTAAAGGTTCAGGATGTGGCCGATCTCATGCATGATCGTCGTATTAAAGATGGATTGGCAGACGATGACGATGTTGTTGTCGGGCGGGAAATCGGCGCGCGCGCTGCAGCCGGAATTGCCGGTGATGTAAATGTTCACGGCGTCGCTGCGCCAGGCGTAGGTGGTGGGGTTGGCGATGGCGTTGGAGCGAATGGCGTCGCGGTCGTCGGTGGTCGCCAAATACCACTGCGACAACCCGGACAGGTTCACAATCTCGACCAGGTGCAGCCGCAACTCGTGCGTCCAGGTTGCGAGGATCTGGTTGCCGCGGGCGACCTGGGCGCGGACTTCCTCGTCGGTGTTGATGTCGCCGGTGGCGGGTCGGTTGCCGGAGGCGTTGAGGAAGAATTTGACGGACAGGCGCACCGGCACGCCGAAGGGTGCGGGGTCAGCCGGAGCCGGTGACGCGGCGAAGAGCGCCGCCAGGGCGAGCAACAGCCGGGTGGTTTGGGCGGGTCGGACGAGCCCGATGGTTCGGGCGGGCCGTTTCAAGGGTGCGAGCGGTTTCATGACCTGCCGGGAGCAAGAGGTTGAGACCGGCCCTCACTGGAGCGCCACCAGCACCAACACCAGGCCGCGGCCCGACGGGAGCGGGGTCATGGCCTTGCCGAGGATTGCACCTTGGGCGCGGGCCGGGTCGCCGACCTTCATGGCGTGGCCGGGCGTGTCGGAGGTGGTCAAGAGGTCGCCAGGTTGAATCGGCCCGTAGGTCGCATCGGCCAGGCAATAAACGCGGCCGGTCAGGGCGACCGGATATTTGCCGTCGGCTTTCGTGCCGGTCTGGCCCATCAACATGCCGGGTTTGACGCCGCCGGCGCCGCTGATGATGCCGGCGACGGTGTGGTCGTAGGCTTTGCGGCTCACCACCAGCTCGCCCGGACGCGCCGGGTCAATGCACACGACCATGCCGGGTTGCGGCCCTCCTTCGGCAGCACGGACGTCGAACTGCTCGGACAAGTCGCTGCCGCCGGTGATTTGAAGTTCCTCGGTGGTAATGCGGGCGTTGCCGGAGACATCCCCGTCCAAGATGATCCCGTACGCCCCGTTGGTTTTGATAACGGCAATATAACCGGCGCCGCCGTCGTCCCCATCGAGAACAACGCGCACACTCCCACTGGCGTTGTAAAGATACTGGTAACCCCCGCCTGCGGACGAACTGTCCAAGCGCACCGTGGTTGTTCCCGCCTCATCCCGTAGCAGGAACTGCCCGCCGTAACCGTCGGCCGTCAGGTCAGCCGCCGTATTGCCCGTGCCGGCATAGAGCAGAATTTGGCCACCGCCGGAGGCGTTCTGCCCGTCCAAGAAAATGCGCGTCAAGCTGTTGGTGTTGTAAATGCGCACCGAACCGGCCCCGCCGTCGTCGCCATCAAGAAAAACACCGCTGCCGCCATCGGTGGTGTAAAGCGAGAGATCGCCGCCGGTGTTCAAGCCCCGGAGTTGGGCGCGAAGCACGCCATTGGAATTGTAAAGGTTCAAGAGGCCGCCGTGTGTGGCGTTGGCGCTCAAAATGGCGGCCTGTTGGTTGCCGGGGGCGCTGTTGTAAAGGAGCACTTCGCCCCAACTGGGCCCCCAAAGGCGGATTTGCTCCAGGCCGTCACTGCCATAGGTGCTGATCTGGCTGCCGCTGCCAAAGAGCGAAATGGCCGGTGTGCTTGCGGCGGTTCGATAGACATTCAGCGTGCCCGTGACGTTGGTCGCGCCCAGGTCAACGCTGTCGGCCAGTTGGGTCGAGCCGATGGAGTTGTCCGCAATGCGCGCCAGCGGGATGAATCCAGTGCTCAGATTGGCCGCGTTGAGATTCGTCAGCCCGGCGCCGCTGCCTGAGAAACTGCCGGCGGTCAGAGTGCCATCCACCACAAAGTTCCCATAAATCCGACCGCCGCCCGACTCGCTCACCCAGAAAACCGGACTGCCGGCCCCGTTGAACACCTCAAAATAACCGAACAGCGAAGGGTTGTTGCTGGCGTCAATTTTGAATTCAATGTCGGCCCCCGATTCAATGGACAGGAAATTCGACCCGATGAGCCGTGGCGTGGTGACGTAGGACGATCCCCTGAGATTTGGCGCCGTGAGGCCGCCGCTCATGGTGTCGCCGGATTTGAGCACGTAACGCGCGTCCACGCTGTTGGTATCGAGGCCGGCCAGCGGCACCGAGCCGGGCGCGACACTGGTGGCCTGGCCCGCGCGCGCGGCGTAAAGGGCATACGGCGTCGCGGTCAGGTCCTGTCGCGGCGCGAGCACCGAGAAGGCTCCGCCGCCGTTGGTGCGCACGGCCAGCTCCAACCAATAGACCGTGCCATCAAACGGCGACGTGCCGAAATTCACCAGGGTCGTGAACAGGCCGTTGGACACGGCGACGTTGAGGTTGGTTAGGGTGGCAACGGCGCTACCGCCGCTGCTGTTGGTGAACAGCCCAAAGCGGATGTCGTAGTTGCCGTTGGCCGCACTGCCGCCCGCCTCCAACCGGCCCTGATATGTGAAGGCCGAGAATGGGGCGGCGGTCGCAAACGTCGCGCTCCAGGCGACAATCGCACCACAGCAAGCGGACTTCCACGTGTCAACGAGCGGTTTCATGGCAGGTAGCAGTTGAGTTTCCGACCGCGCTTTGTCGCCAAGGCGGCGCGCTCCGCGATCGAAGTGGTTTCACGTTTCCGGGTTCAAACAGGGCGCAGCGCATTTCGTCTCAAGCGCTCGCAAAGGGACGCGTTCTATTTATCCACATTCTTGCTTTTTTCAACCCAAAACTCCTGTCCACTGCTGAAGCTGGGGAAGCTTTTTTGAAAGGGTGATTGCGCAGGGAGGACAAGGTCACGCCGGCGGGTGGTCGTGGCTGCGCTCAAAGTCTGCCGATTTCAAGCGCCTCAGGTTAACAGCGGGCTTCAGTCCGGTGAAAGGCCGATCACGGGTCCGCGCCGCTTCGGCGGCTGTTTCGCCAGGGTCGCAAGCCGTTGAAACGGTTCGCAGGTCTGCTTGAGCCGGTTGACCGGGGTCACGGCCCGGTGCTCATCCAATGAGACTCAACGCGTGGGAAACATGCGGGTTGCCCCGGCGACCGGATTGGCCGCTTTACAGAACTGGAAATCGAACTCATCTTGCCAACATGAAAACGCGTTCCCGGTCGCTGCCGGTGCTGGTTGTCGTCTGCGGTTTGTTGGTGTGGACCAGTGGCGTTCAGGCCGCTGATTCGGCTCGCCGCTCGCACGTGCCCGGACAGGCGTATGCCGACGCGGTCTCAACGCTCACCGGCGTGGCCATCTCGCCCCTGCTCGGCGCCAGCGCCTACGGCGCCGTGAAATATTTCCGGACACCGGCCGACCAACGCGCGAAGCTGCCCTGGTTTGCGCAGCCGTGGTTTTGGGTGCCGGCGCTGTTGCTGGTCGCTGCGGTGTTCGTGAAGGATTCCGCCGGCACGGCCCTGCCCACGGCGCTGAAAAAACCGTTCGACGTGCTCGAAGCGCTCGAAAACAAGATCAGCGGGCTGATCGCCACGGGCGCGTTTGCGCCGCTGATCATTCTGATGATGAACGACGCGGCAACCTCGGCCTCCCATGGTTTGAGCCATGCCGGCATGGCGGCGGTGGACTTGACGTGGTTGCAAAACCTCCTGCTCGTGCCGGCCGGGATGATGGCGTTCTTTGTGGTGTTCCTGGCCTCGCACGCGATCAACATTCTGATTCTTCTGAGTCCCTTCACGACCGTGGACGCGGCGCTCAAGGCCTTTCGCGTCACACTCCTGGGCACGGTGGTCGGCAGCGCGTGGGTGAACCCGTGGCTGGGCGCGCTCTGGGCGCTGCTGCTCATTATTCTGGCCGCCGGCATCGCGGGCTGGTCCTTCCGGCTCTCGCACTTTGGCCTGGTGTTCATCTGGGACTTCTTCACCCGCCGTCACAAACGGTTTCGGCCCGACCCCACGGCGAATCCGGTTTTTCTGGGGCGCAGGTTGCAGCGGGTGCCCACGCGCACCTACGGGCGGCTGACGCGCAACGCCGAGGGGCGACTCGTGTTCACCTACCGGCCCTGGCTGGTGCTGCCGCCGCGCGCGCTTCAACTGCCCGAAGGCCGTTACGCGCCGGGTCGCGGCTTGTTTTACTCCGAAGTCATGCGGTTGGAGGGCGACGACGCGAAGACCGTGCTCCTGTTGCCGCCGCGGTATCGCGGGCACGAAACCGAACTGAAACGCATCTACGCTCTGGAGCCGGCGCGTGATGTGGGCCTGCGTGCCGCCTGGAAATGGCTGCGCGAGTTGTTTGTGGGACGGCCTCAACCCGCCGCCGCCTGAACCGGAGCGGCATCCGCCTCAAAAAGTTATCTCACCGCAGCGAAGCGCGAACGCGCAGAGGGCGTCGGAGCGTGGGGAGCGTCGGGGCGTTGACGCGTGGAGCGTAGCGCAGATTGGAAATCTGCTGACTTGAGCCGCTGGGGAAGCGGCGAAAGGGATTGCCGGCGCGCA
>JAOAIM010000070.1 GCA_026414705.1 Verrucomicrobiia bacterium
CCCGATAAGCGGAGAGCGAGGTGCGATTGGCCTTGTCATACGAGGCCTTGAACACGAACGGGATGCTGCGCCGCGCCGCCCAGCGCGCCAAGGATTTGTTTGAGGTCGGCAGCGTCGCGCGCGCCGGCGACCAGGTCGCGGTAACGGGCGATGAGTTGCGCGTCGGGTTTGGCGTTCGCCTCGCCGAGCAGACGCACCAGGCTGCGGAGCATGAGCGTGCGATGGGCTTCGTGCGCCGGCTCGCGGTAGAGCCGATACATCGCGTCCCACGCCGCGAGGTCGGGCCATTGTGAGAGCGCATAGACGGAGCAGTCGCGCACGGGCACCTCGGCGCTGCTGACGCCCTCGAGCAGCGCGGCCAGTGCGGCGGTGTCGCCCGCAGCAGGCAGCAGACTCAACACGGCGCAGCGGTCACCAACGGTTTTGGCCAGGGGCAGGGCGTCGCGCACCGCTTTGGAACGGGCGGCAACGTCCTCCACCGCCGAAACGGCCTGCTCAACGGCGGCTTCGATGTCGGAGCGGATTTCGGCGTTGGGCAGTGTGGCGTAGCGGCGGAGCAGTTCGGGCAGTGTGGTGCGGTCGGCGGCCCTGGCGAGGACGCGCCAGGCGGCGATGGCGGCGAGTTCGTCGCGGCTGTGCAGTTCGGCAAAGACCGCGCCGTGGACTTCGGGCGTGCGACGCGGCGCGAGCGCGGTGATGAGCCGGGCGCGTGCTTCGCCGCGGGCACTTTGCATCTCGGCCAGGAGCGCCGCATCGGTTTCGCGTCCGGCGGGCAGGTTGCCGATGGCGGCCGTGAGGGCGCGGATTTCGTCGGCGTCTTTTGCGGCGAGCAAGGCGCGGGCGAGGGGTTTTGCCGTGGTGGCGTTGCCGATCTGGCCGAGGGCGTCGGCGGCGGCCAGGCGGACGTTGAGCGCGGAGGATTTCAGGGCGGAAACGATGGCGGTGCGCGCGGGTTCATCGGCGCGTGCGGCCAGGCTCTGGATGAGGTTGGCCTGGTCTTCGGGCGCGAGCGCGGGCAACAGGCGGGCGAAATGCTCAGAGGCGGTTTTCGAGGGCAACGAGCCGACGGCGGCAATCGCCGGGGGTTTCAACAACGCGTCGTCACGATGAATGGCGTCGAGAATGCGCGCGACGCCGCCATCGGCATCGCAACGCAATCGCAGCAAAAACGCGCCGCGCCGAACTTCGTCAGGCTGCGCACGGGCGAGGAGTTCATCGCAGATGGCCGCGGCCTCGCGCGTTTTGCGGTTGGCAATGAATCGGTCGGCGCAGCGGAGCGAGGCATCGGCCACGGCCACCGCCAGTTCGGGGCGGGATTCACGGCGCAAGTCGGCGAGGACGCGAGCGGCGGCGGGCGAGGCGGTCTCGCCCAGTGCACGGATGGCGGCTTGCGCCAATGGGATGTCGGTGTCGTGAGCCAGCCGGGTCAGGGCTTTGACAGCTTTGACGTCGCGCCGGTGTCCGAGGGTGGAGATGATTTGAAGTCGGGCGCGGCCCGACGTGGTGTCGAGGGCCGAGCGGAGCGCAGCGTTGATTTTCGCCGAAGGCCGGTTGCCGAAGGCGAGGCAGGCCAGCCCGGCGGTTTCGGGATCGTTCAACAAAGCGGCCAGCGCGGGCACGGAGGCGTCCGAGCCGATGACGGCCAGTTGCTGGCAGGCGAAGCGGCGGGCTTCGGGCGTGGCGTCGGAGGCGAGGAGCTGGATGAGGGCGGCCTCGACCCTGGAAGCGCGGCGTTTGTCGCCGACGGCTTCGCGAACGAGACGTTCCATTTCGTGGATCGGCTCGCGGCCCTGGCCGGATTCCCAGCGGGCGAGTGGCGCGACGAGCGACGAGGGATCGGCGGGCGCCGTTTGCGCACGGGCAAAAGCCGGGCTGCACGAAAGCGCCAGCGCGAGCGTGAGGACAATTCGAGTGTTCATCGGGCCGGGAGGTTTCAAATGCACCACGGGGCGCGCGGTTCGCGCCACATCATGCGGTTGGCTTCTTCGCAATCGAACCGTTCGGCGAGCGGGTCCCAGCGGAGTTTGCGGCCGAGCCGCGCGCTGATGGTCATGGCTTCGACGATGGTCTGGGCGCGGTGGGCAACTTCGGGGTTACAGAGCGGTTGCTGTCGGGTGCGGATGCAATCGAGGAGGTTGCCGACGTGGCCGCTGGCATTGGCCCAACTGGCCCCACCCGCGCCGCGCAGGCTCAGGATGGATTTCGGATGCGCGGTGACGACGTCGGTTTCGTCGTCCACCTGGATCCAGCCCTCGTCGCCGATGTATTTGATGTAACGTTCCTTGAACGCGCCGCGCTGGTAGATGACGCCTTGCACGCCGTTGGCGTAGCGACAACGGAAGGTGCCGGAGATGGCGGTTTCGCTCATGTATTTGGCCGGGTCGGGCCAGACCAGATCGCTGGTCTCGAACTCGACCGGGCCGGTGTGGTCGGTGCCCAGCACCCATTGCATCTGGTCGGTGTAATGCGTGCCCATGTCGGTGTGCATGCCCTCGCCGGTGTCCCAGAAACACATCCAATGATCCACGCGTGCCTGGCAGTAGGGGCGCCACTGGACCGGGCCGAGCCACTGGTCGTAGTCCAGGCCGGGCGGCACGGGGCCGGGCTTTTGATGCGGGACGGTCGCGCCGGTCCAGACCTGCATTTCGACGGTGTGGACGTGGCCAATTTTGCCCTGGCGGACCATGTCGCGGGCGAAGCGGTAAGAGGCGGTGGAGCGGCGCTGGGTGCCGGCCTGATAAATCGTGCCGAAGCGCCGACAGGTTTCGACCAGGCGGCGGCCTTCCAGGATGGTCAGGCTGATGGGTTTTTCGCAGTAAATGTCCTTGCCCGCGTGCGCGGCGAACATCGAGGCCCAGGCGTGCCAGCGGTTGCCGGTGGCAATGAGTACCGCGTCAATGTCCGGGCGCGCGAGCAGTTCGCGGAAGTCGGCGAATGCCAGGCAATCCCGGTTGCCGTAGTGCTGGTCCACCATTTCCTTGGCGGATTTGAGCCGGTCGGCGCGCGCGTCGCTCACGGCGCGGAACTGGATTTCCTTGAACGAGAGAAAATTCGGCAGGATGTGGCGGGCGCGATTGCCCATACCGATGCCGCCAAAGACGATGCGGTTGCCGGGGGCGACCGCGCCGTTGAGGCCGAGCACCGAGCCGGGCACGATCATCGGCAACGCCAGCGCCGCCCCGGTGCGACGCAAGAAACGGCGACGACTCAAACGCGGAGAAGTTTTCATGCGAAGACTCGCGGGTTGGACGGAGGTGAACCCATCGCTGAGCGGATGTTTTGAGAGGGCGGCGAGCGTGTAAAGGCCGAACCGTGGCGGCTGACGCCACGGTCGAGCCGGGGGAGCATTCGGGAGATTGGCGACCGCGACCGGTTCGTGCGGGGGGTTGGTGCCAGAGGAGGGATTCGAACCCCCGACCAAAGGCTTATGAGTCCTCTGCTCTACCACTGAGCTACTCTGGCACCTTGGCGACGCAGGTGAAATAATATGCGCCGGGTGCGGTGGATGACAAGCGCGCCGACACGCGGTCTGAGCCGGCAAATCGCTCGGCCATCAGCCGTCGGTCACGAACCTTTGGCGCGCACGTCAAAACAAAACAGCGTCTCGTGATAACGGAGGTAAAGTCGCCCGTGGGCAATGACCGGATGCGTCCAGGCATCGTTGACCCGCTCGGCCACCAACCGAAAGCGGCCGGCGAACTGCAACCCGTCCGCTGTCGGATTCAGAAGCGCCACCTCCCCGTCTTCGGCCAGACAGTAAAGCCGTCCATCCGCCCAGAGCGAAGCGCCCTTGGCCAGGCCGCTCAATTCAAACCGCACCGTTCCCGTGCTGGCATCCAGCCCCACCCAGCGTCGCGCCTGCCGATACCGGGCGCCGAAGAGCGTGCCGTTGACATGCACCACGCCGCCCTGACAGGAGTCGAGGTCGGTATGCCAGAGCGCTTGGACATCGAGTGAATCGGCCTCGGGGCGCAGCCGGTAAAGCGTCCCGCCCGGGCCGTCCGGCGCCGTCACAAACACGCCCTGGCCGGTCCACACCGGCGTGGTGGCGATGACGCTGTAGCGCGTGGGCAGCGGGCGTGACCAGAGCAACCGACCGGTGTCCGCATCCGCGCCAAAAACGTGTCGCAGCGAGCAATTGATCAACACGCGGCGGCCGTTGACGGGCACCAGGATGGGCGAAGCGTAACTGGCGGCGTCGGCCTCGCCCGCCGGCTCGGCCAGCCGTTGGTGCGCGGGCGAGCCGGATTCGCCCAGCAACAACGGATCGCTCGCCCAAAGCGTCTCGCCCGTCCGCGCGTCCAGCGCGGCGATCAACGCCTTGCGCCCGCCCGCGGTGACGATCACCCGCGCGCCGTCCACCAGCACGTTCTCGCTCAGACCCCAGTGAATGACCTTGGCGCCGAAGCGTTCGACGAGGTTCACCGCCCAGCGTTCCGTGCCGTCCCGGGCGTCAAAACACGCCAGGCGCCCGTGCGCGTTGAGGTGAAAGAGCTGCCCCGCGCTGAAGGTGCAACTGGCCCGCGCGCCCGGATACGGCCCGGTCCAGGCCCGCCCGTTCTGCGCCTCCCAAACGGGTTCGCCCTGCAAATTCAGGGCGAACACCCGCAACCCCTCGCCCACGTCGCCGGTCAGGTAAATGCGATCGCCCACCACAATGGGCGCGCAATAGCCGCGGCCCAGCCCCGAACGTTTCCAGAGCAGTTTGGGGCCCTCCGCCGGCCAGGCTTGAAGCAACCCCGTCTCGGCACACACTGCGTCGCGCTGCGGGCCGCGCCACTGCGGCCAATCCCCGCCGAACCCGCGTACGGGCAACAGCGCGACCGCGATCCACAACACCACACGTTGCACAGCGAGCATGAGCCGAACTGTGCAACGAGCACGGCGAAAGTCAATCTGCACACGTCTTCAGCCCGGCGACACGGGGCCCGTCGCCGGGCAGCGACCTCGCTCCGCCAATTACAGGAAGCGTCAGTACGTGGAGCGTCAGAGCGTGGAGTGTCGGGGCGTAGCGCCGATTGGAAATCTGCTGTGCCGCCGACTGGCAGTCGGCGAGGCGAAAGCGACACCCGGCACACCAAACTTTGAACTTTGAACCTTGAACTTTGAACTTTGAACAGGGCTCTGCGTGCGTCACGGGTCATCGCTTTGCACGTGGACGGCTTGGTCAATTCCCTCTCCCTCGAGGGAGAGGGCCAGGGTGAGGGTGAAACGCCGCAAACACCCGGACACCTTTATGCCCACGATACGTTCTCCCTCACCCCAACCCTCTCCCGCTGGGAGAGGGAGCGCGGGCGGGCACGCTGCACAACATCGAACAACGAACACTGAACATCGAACATCGAATGGATTGTGGAGCGTCGGAGTGTGGGGGGATTGCAAATTGCAAATCTCAAATTGGCAATTGGAAATTGACAATGAAAGGGGGAGCGCACGCGTCTCGCGTGCGGTTTTCGGCGTCCCGCCGAAAACATCGTTCGACCTGCGGCCTTGAGCGCCGAAGGCGCGATCACAACGTTAGCACAGGGCAACGCTCTGGGTTGCCGACGCCCTCAAATCCTCTCAAGCCCCGAAGGGGCGTAACAGAGTCCCGCGAGCGTTTGGAAGCCCGCATCCGCACGCCGCGTTCTCCCTCACCCCGGCCCTCTCCCGCTGGGAGAGGGAGCGCGGCCGCAAGCCCCGCAAAACATTGAACACCGAACATTGAACATCGAACAACGAGGCGGGTGCGCGTCTCAAACCGGAGAGAGTCGGCGCGCAACTCATCGAGTCCGTGGCCCGTAGCCGTGTCGCGGCTTGAATTGCTATTCCGCCCGCCGCGACTAAACTGATCGTGAACCACCATGAATACTCGAACGAGTTTTGCTCCCGTCGTGCTGTTGCTCCTCGTCACCCTCAACCTCGGCCTGAGCGGTTGTGCCACACGCGACACCGCCGCCCGGGCTCAATTGCGCCCGGCTCAATTCCTCCAGGACGCCGCGAGCAACCCGAATTGGACCGAATCGCTCAACGAATCTCAGGCTGCGGTCGCCGCGTCGTGGCGGTTCTGACCGGCACGGCGCGCGCCCGGAATCGCGGCTCGTTCCAAAGACGCCCTCGCGCGCAAATCATGCTTCGCCACCCGGCATTCATTTCCGTGGCTCGAACCGAAGCGCCGGCGCGCATCCTGGCCGGCGGGCGGCTTGCTGCGCTGCTCGCGCTGGCGCTCCTGTGCGGGTGCTCGACCTTTGAGCGGGATTGGAAACGGGTCGTCGCGCAACCCGCCCCGGCCGATTCGATGGAGGGGGCATGGGTGGGACGCTGGTTGAGCGACGCCACGGGTCATTCGGGCCGATTGCGCTGTTTGATTTCCCGTCAGGACGACGCGCATTACACGGCGCGCTTCCGGGCCGACTACGGCGCCGTGTTCCGCTTCAACTACACCGTGAGGCTGGAAGCGCAGCCGCACTACGGCGGGTGGGAATTCAGCGGACAGGAAGACCTTGGCGCGCTGGCCGGTGGCGTTTACTACTACGAGGGTCATGCAACGCCGACGAACTTCTTCTCCACCTACCGCGCCAAACGCGACCACGGCATTTTCGAGATGCACCGACCGCAATGAACTGTCGCAATCCCGCGCCGCTGCCCCGTTGCGACGGCTCGGCCTGGCGGTAACGCTCACCTGGCTTGCCGCGTTTCAATCCGGCCCGGCGCAGCCCGCCAGCCCCGCCCAACAAACCGGCGCCGCCACGCTTCAGGAGTTGCGCCAGCAACTCGCCGCCCAACTGGCCGATTCGCGCTTCGCCGCCGCTGTTTTCGGCGTGAAGGTCGTTTCGCTCGACACCGGCAAAACCCTCTTTGAGCACGACGCCGCCAAACTTCTCAGCCCCGCCTCCAACTGCAAACTCTTCACCATGGCGCTGGCGCTCGACCGGCTTGGCGGCAATTACCGCATCCAGACCTCCCTTTATGCCAGCGCGCGCCCCACGCGCTCCGGCACGCTCAAGGGCGATCTGATCATTTACGGCCGGGGCGATCCCTCCTTCAACGCGCGGCGACATGGCGGCGACATTTTCGCCGCGCTCGACCGTCTGGTGACCGCGCTCACCAACGCGGGCGTGCGGCGCATTCAGGGCGACGTGATCGGCGATGACAGCTTTTTCCAGGGGCCGCCCTACGGTTCGGGCTGGTCGTGGGACGACATGCAATACTACTACGGCGCGGAGATTTCGGCGCTGAGCATCAACGACAATGCGCTCGAACTCTCGGTGTCGCCCGGGCCGCATGTCGGCGCCCCGTGTCGCCTCAGCCTCAAGCCCGACACGCGCTACCTCCTGCTCAGCAACCGCACCACAACCGTCGCCCACGGCCTCAAACGCGTCCTGCACCTTTACCGACCCATCGAACACAACGTCCTCTACGTCACCGGCCAAATGCCCCTCGACGACAAGCCCTTCACCGAAACCGTCACGGTGCATCAACCCGCCGGCCTCTTCGCCGAATGGTTTCGCGAAGCCCTCCTGCGCCGGGGGGTGCGCGTGCGTGGACGCGCCCGCGCCGTCGGCTGGCTCGAACGGCAGACCCGGCCCCTGGACACCGCCCGCCTCGTTGAACTCGCCACCGTCGAGTCTCCGCCCCTGCGGGAACTGGTGCGCGAGGTCCAGAAACCCTCTCAAAACCTCTACACCGACCTGATCCTCGCCCACATCGGCGAACGGGAACGCGCCCGGCGCGCCACAGCGGGCGCGGCGGACGCCGCTCCGAGCTTCCGCACCTCGGAAGAACTCGGCGTGGACGCGCTCGAAACGTTTCTGGCGCGCGTGGGCATCGCCCGCAACGAGGCGCGCTTTGAGGAAGGCTCGGGCCTGTCGCGCAACAATCTGGCGACCCCCAACGCGATCATCCAACTGCTCCAATTCATGGATCGCCACGCCGAGGCCGAAGCATGGCGCGACGCGCTGCCGATCGCCGGGGTGGACGGCACGTTGCGCAACCGCATGAAGGACACGCCCGCCGCCGGCAACGTCCGCGCCAAAACCGGCACGTTGCGCTGGGCCAATGCGCTTTCGGGTTACCTCACCAGCGCCGCCGGCGAGCGCCTCGCCTTTGCGCTGGTGCTCAACCGTTACGTGCCGCCGGACGCCGAGCGCACCGCCCGCGCCGAAATTGACAAAATCACCGTCGCCCTCGCCGCCTTCCGCGGACGCAGCGATGAGGGGTCCGCAGGGCGCTGACGGCTGCCCGGCCCGGCCTCTGACGCTTGGCGCCGCCCGTATCCGGCGTTTCGCCGCGCTTGAACCGGAAAGACCTGTTAAGTCACCGACGAAACGGGAGTGGGCACGGACGGGAGGTCATTACGCTAAAACGGCGGTCCACCTGGTGAGTGAACGCCGTTTTCCCGAAACCATCCGCGTTGCATCCGCGTTGCATCCGTGGCGCAGCAATGCTGCTGCGCGGCACCTGTTGTCGAGAGTTGAATTGTCTTTTTCACGGGGCCTCAGCCCTTTAACGTGGGCTCATGCCAGAGATCGTAAAGTTCGTGAATCACGGCGCGGCGAGCATCACTCCGGCGATTGCCGAGCGCGTGGTGCGACTGTTGCCCCAGTGGAAGCTGGAGTTCACCCAGATTGAGGCCCCGCAGTTCCCGCACCTGGTCGGGCAACTTGAGTTCCTGGCTGACGCGGTCGAAGACGCCGTCGAGGGCGCTTACAAAGACCTGCCGTATGTGGCGCTGGCGCAGGCCATCTTTGCGCTCATCTACGCGCACAAAAAAATGGGCATCATTCCCGACAGCCTCCTGAACCTGGGCTACGCCGACGACTCCAGCGTCGTGCGCGCGGTGCTCATCCAGAACGAAAAAGCCTTCGCGATCTACGCCGGCGTCCAGGGCCTGAACTGGCAGAAAATTACCAGCGAGCCCTGAGTTTTCGCCCTTTCGGCGCGACGCGCCGACTGCGTTTGCAATTTTGAGATCGGCCGCGGGTGATTCTCTCCGAAGTGCGGCGCGTTCGACCCGCCCGGCGTGGGAGCTTTGATCCACCGAAGGATTTGATGACGGCTTTCGCAGCCGGGACGCGGGCGCGTTTGAGAGCCGGGCCGGGCTACAAGGCCCGAAGGTTTGACCTGCCCATGCCGCCGTCCGGTCGTGAATCAAGGCGGCAAATCCTTGCCGGTGGTTGTGACGGTGAGCTTGCCGTGCTTGACCCCTTTGGCCGCGATGAGCTGGTCGGCAATGCTCTTGACCATCGCCGCTTTGCCGCGCACCAGAAGGACCTCCAGGCAGTTGTCGTGATCCAGGTGAACGTGAACCGAGCAGATGATCACCGCGTGATGGTCATGTTGAATGTCAGTGAGCGTTTCCTGGACGTGCTGTTTGTGGTGGTCATAGACCAGGGTGATCGTGCCGACGATTTCGCCCGTGCCGGTTCGTTGACGGTGTTCAACAAGCTGGTCCCGGATCATGTCAGCAATCGCCAACGAGCGGTTGGAGTAGCCCTTCTCGGCGGTCATTTTGTCCAGTTGCCGCATGAGGCTTTGCGGAATCGAGACGGTGAAGCGGGCGGCGGTTTCTTTTTTCATACCTGCCGACGCCGAGCTTATTTGAACCCTGACCCGTGTCAAATGCCCGCCCGGCGTGGACGTGCCCGGCGCAGCATCACGGGCTTTTGAACTGCAGACCCTCCCGGGTCGCGTAGCGCACAATGACGCCGCTGTCCCCCGTGTGCCGATACCAGGTGTCGCGGCTCATCGGCGCATGGGCACTCTGACTCTTCTTGCTCCTGGGACGCGGGCCGAGGCTCCAGAGCACCCAACGCACCGGGCTGGTCTTGGGGTCGGTGTGGTATCGGCCAAAACTGCCATCGAGACCGGGGAAATTCGTCGGCACCCACAGCGCGTAATCCCCCGCCGGTTCACCGTTGAGCAGTTGCGGCCCGGGCGCGGCGTATTTGTAAGTGTGACCGGGGTCGAACGGGTCTTCCATGTTCGCTTCGCAACCCGCCCGGCTGCTGCGGGGCAGATAACGTTCCTCGGCCAGTTCGACCGGCAACTGACACCAGTGCTCTGAGAGGTCGCTGTTGCAGTTGACGCGCACCGGCGGCAGACGCCCCTCGTGATCGTCGGCATACATCTGCAACGCCAAACCAATCCCGTAAAGTTCGACATGAACTTTCGCGACGCGGGTCTTTTCTTTGGCCCGCGCCAACGCCGGCAACATCAAACCGGCCAGCAGACCGACGATCGCCAACACTACGAGCAATTCCACCAGAGTGAACGCTGGCGACGGCCCGACTCGCCGCCGCCCTTTCACCAGGCACCGTCGCCGCACGCGGTTTTTCCCATACGCGGACGCTTGCTCCGGTGCGGCCTTTCGGGCCGGCCGCTCCGTCGGTGCGTGGTTCAAATCTCGGAAGGGAGAGCTCAATTGGTCCTGCGCAATCGGTAGTAACGCTGCGGCACCGTGAGGTCATCCAGCACCGTGTTGCGGCCCTCAATGGTCACCGGCGCATTCGTCAGCACACTCCAGTTCGTCGAACCCGGCTCGTTCGCATACTCCAGGACATACGTCGCGCCGTTGGTCGGCCAGGAAATGGCGGCCCTGGCGGCGATGCTCAGATGCGGCGGGTCGCGCGGGATGACCTGTTGCACGAACAACTCGTAACCGTTGGTGCCCTGGATGCCCGAGCCGGATTCCTGGTTGAAAATGCCAATGGCGTCGAAGCTGCCCGAAGGCGGCGGGCCCAGACTGTAACGCGGATGCCGCAACGGGAACGTGCGCCCCGTGCCGTCCGTGGCCGTGCAGAGCCGATTGCCCCAAGCGTTGGTCGGATTCCATCCGTTGGTCGTCAACAGCGTGAGGTTGTTGATCCGCACGCGCATGCCCTGGTAATACTCGCCGCCGCTGGCGCGCGTCGGGTCAAAGATGTCGGTGTTGTCGGCACGCTTCACATCCGCCAGGGTGATGACCTCCGGGGCGGGAAGGCCGTAACCGGCCACCAGCAGGCGGATTTCAAAGTTGTTCGTCGGATCAATCCCGTGCGCTTCGTTGATGTTCCGCTTGCCGCCGAAAAACAACGACCGTCGCGCCGTCACCTCGATCAAATCCCCGGCCCGAAACGGTCGCATCGTGGCGGGGTCGAAACTCAACCGCAGAATTTCAGCCGTCCAGGCTTCGTTGGTGTAGCTGAGGTCGCTGTTCCGGATCCAGGACAGATTCCCATAATTCTGGCCCATCCAGCAGAACGTGCCTCCGCGATCCCCCGGCTCAACGGCCTGAAACGCGATCTGCCACTGTCCGCCCATCCTGCCCAGGTTCTCACCGTCGTTGTAGGGCAGGTAATTCGGCGTCGGATCGAGCATGTCATCCGGGTTGCACAAGAGCACGCCCCGCAGCGTGAAAGGGTGCGTGCCGCTCCAGGCGCTCGTGCCTGTTGCGGTCACCGCCTGGAGGTTGGTGTGCGTTTCCGCTCCCGCCCATCCCGGGGCGAGCAGCAGCATCGCGAGCATCACCGTGTTCAGCGTTCGATAAACCCTCAACGCGCGGCCCGGAGCCGCCGCTTGACCCGCGTGGCAAAGAGATATTACGCTCATGCGCCGAAGTATGAAGCGCGGAAGCGTATGATGCAACATCAATTTCGTATGAATCAAAAGGTGTCCCGTCCGCGCGGTCGGCGACGCCGCCCGGTCGCTGCCCTGGTTCGTGTGCTCGCGACCGGGGCACTCCTGGCCTTCGGGTGGGCGCGCGCCGACACCGGCCCCGCGGTCATTGTGGATGCCGACATGGCCGCTGACGATGCCCGCGCCCTGGCGTTGCTGCTGAGTTCCCCTGACGTGCAGGTGCTGGCGGTCGTCACCAGCGACGGCGTCAGCCCGCCCGATGTCGGGGCCACCAACCTTTGTCGGCTGTTGCGCTTCCTCGACATCAAAGGCGTCCCGGTGGGAATTGGCCGCGCCCTCAACCTCCCGTCCCCGCCGTTTCGCACCAACGCCGTCGGATTGGACTGGGCGCGGCTGGGTGAACCGGCGATTCCGAAGCACGGGTTCGAGCCTGCGGCCCGGCTCATTCAACGGACCTTGCGTGCCGCGCCCGGCCCGGTCCTCTACGTTTGCCTCGGGCCGCTCACAAATCTGGCGGACGCACTCGACGAAAACCCCGAACTGGCCGCAAAAATCGAGCGCGTCCTCTGGTATGGCACACCGCCCAGCGCCGTTCGAACCAACTGGAATGCGCGGCGCGACCCGGTGGCCAGCGCAAAAATCGCGGCGAGCGTCCTGCGTGTGGAGGCAATCTACTGGCCCGATGATGCCGCCGCCCCGGTTTTTGACCAGTCGTTGCTCGACGAACTGAGTGCGCTCGGCTCGCCGGCGGCCCGGGCAGTCTCTGCGTTGCTGGATTCAGGCCACGGCGCACGGCTGGTTCGCTCCCGACATTTGCGTTTGTGGGATGACCTGGTGGCGTTGCGTTTGCTCGGCGCATGGCCGGCCGTCGTCTCCCCTGTCAAAGGCCGCCCCCTGTGGCAAGCGGTCTCACCCACGGATGCCGATGCGGTGCGCGAGGCGCTGCTCGAGGCGTTGCAGGTTGCGCCGCCCCGCGCCGCGGTCGTCCTCGCCGATTTTCCAGGCAACGACCCGGTGCTCTTGCAGGAAGACATCCGACGGTTGGCACCGCAGATCATCGCCCGGCATGGCCGGGAGGAATGGAAGGCCGCGGTGCTGACCACTGAACTTCACCGCCATCTCGGGACCTACTCGATTGTGGGCGCGAAAATGGGCCTGCGCGCGCGCGAAATCCTGAGCGCCGGTCTTGATCAAGTCCGGGTTGAAAGCCACGCCGGGTTGACACCGCCGTTGAGCTGCGTCAATGACGGCCTCCAGGTGGCCACCGGCGCGAGCCTGGGCCGCGGCACCATCACCGTCCTGACCAACGCGCCCGCCTGCGAGGCCCTGTTCCACAGCGGCAACCGCCGCCTCCGCCTCCGCCTCAAAGCCGAATTCGCCGAACGCATCGCCGCCGACCTCGCGGAACTGGCCCGCCGCCACGGAGGCACCACGCCCGCCTACTTCCAGGCCGTGCGTCAGGCGGCGTTGCGGCATTGGTTGGATTTCGATCGCCACAGGATGTTCGAGGAGACCTTGGAATCAGCACCTCCAACTCAATGAGCCCCTGCGGTGCGCCACCCGTGCCGCCTCCCGCCCGTCTCCGTCATCGTTTCAAAGCCGCGCGGCGCCGCGAAACTTTCCCCAGACAACTGGTCTCCGAAAATCGCCGGAACGCCTCGTGCGTGTGGACAACGTTGTGGTGATTGACCGCGGTGAACAGGAACAGCAGCCGGTGCTCGCGCAGTTGCGCCGTCGTCACGTCCGGATCGTTGCCGGCAAAAAACGGCACGCCCTCGCGCCGCAGTTCGGCCATCAGTGCGTCGGTGTCGTCCTTCGTGCCACCATCTTCGGTGTAAAGGTTGATGAAGCGCGTCGCCGGATTCCGAAACCAGCGCGCAAAGGAGTCGCTGCGCGCATACAACCCGTCGAACAGCCACACCTCGCGCACCCGATCCGTCAACCCGCCGCGGTCCAGGATGCAGGCGATCACGCGATAACCCCCACTGTGGCCGGACAAAATGATCCGCCCCCAGGACGCTTTGCGCAACGCGCGCCGTTCCGGCCCGCCTTGCAACACCCGCAGCGCCTCGTCCATGAACCGGCGGAAGCCGCCCTCCTCTTCGAGCTTGCCGCCAAACGAATCCGACGCATCCCGCGGCCCTTGTGGCACGATCAGCACCGCGTTGCGACCGCTCGCGGCGAATTGCTCGATGAGCCGATGCTCCCGCAGCACGCGGGCGACGTGGTTGCCCCAGCCGTGAAAATGCACGACGGCGTCCACCGTTCTTCCACCCCGAAAACCCCTCGGAATGAACAACGCCACGGTGCTGTCCTGGTAGTGTTGGTCCGCAGGGAAAAACTTCCCGCTCCAGGTGTGGCCCTGCGCGCGGGCCGGATGCGGAAACGGCGCCGACACAAACTGCGTGACGATCAGCCGGCCGAAGTCGGAGCGGGCATCGCGCGGTTGATCAACGGCGCGCGTCATGGCGGGCAGCAGCAACGCCCACAGCACCCAGCAGCGCATGGCCTGAAGCCTACGAGCCACACCCGCGCGCGGAAGCAAATTCCGGCGCGCGGACCGAAAACGGCATGCGAGACGCGTGCGCTCCCCCTTTTCTCTTTTCCCCCGTTCCTGAGTTCCTCCTTGGTTGTTCTTTGTTCGATGTTCGATGTTTCGCGGGGCGCCCGCCCGCGCTCCCTCTCCCAGCGGGAGAGGGTTGGGGTGAGGGGGAACGCGCCGTGGGCCAGAGGGTGTCCACATGCTCGCGGGACTCTGTTACGCCCCTTCGAGGCTTGAGAGGGTATGGGGGCGTGGCCAACCCGGGGCGTTGCCCTGGGCTAACCTTGTGGTCGCGCCTTCGGCGCTCAAGGCTGTCGGTGAAAAGGTGTTTTCGGCGAGACGCCGAAAACGGCACGCGAGACGCGTGCGCTCCCCTGTTCTTTCCCTCGTTCCTGAGTTCCTCCTTCGATGTTCGATGTTCACCGCTCTGCGCTGCCCCACCCTCACCGAAGCCCTCTCCCTCGAGGGAGAGGGAATTGTCCACGCCGCCATTGGCCCGCTTGTTCGCCCGGCGCTCACGCATGGCCCTGTTCAAAGTTCAAAGTTCGAGGTTCAAAGTTCAGAGTTTGGAGTGTCGGTGCCGCTTTCGGTTCGCCGACTTCCCGTCGGCGGCACAGCCGATTTCCAATCTGCGCTGCGCTCCACGTTCCACACCGCCACGCTCCGATTGCCCGCGTGAGGTTGCGCTCAGCCCGCCCCGCGCGCCGCGATCAATTCCAATCGCAACCCCTCCAGGGTCAGGCGCGGCTCGACGGCGTGGATTTCCGGCAACTTCGCCGCCAGCAGCCGCGCGCAGCCGCCCGTGGCAATCACCGTCAGTCGCCGCGCTCTCAATTCGTTGCGCAACTCCGCCAGCAACGCGCGGATCAACCCGCGATACCCGTGCACCGCGCCGATGCGCATCGCCTCCTCGGTGCTGCGGCCAATCGCCCGCGGCACGTCCCGAATTCGAATCCGCGGCAGCAGCGCCGTTTTTTCGTGGAGATAATCGGTCATTGCCGCCAGCCCCGGCGCGATCACCCCGCCCACGTAGTCCCCGCGGGCGTTCACCACGTCCAGCGTCACCGCCGTCCCGAAATCCACCACCACCACCGGCGCGCCAAAATGCCGTCGCGCCGCCACGGCGTTGGCCAGCCGGTCGGGCCCGATGGTTTCGGGGCGCGGGTAATCCACGCCCACGCCCCGCACCGTGCGCGCCGTCAACTCGAACGCCCGCAGCCGCCAGCGGTTCCACAGCGCCCGGCGCACCAGCGGCGTCACGCGCGGCACGACGCTGCACAACGCCGCCGCGCGCAGCGGCGCCGGGCCGACGAACCGCTCCACCGCCGCCAGCGCATTGCCCCGCGCCCAGGCGCTCGTCGGCACGTCCAGTTGACGCCGCACCCGGCGCCCATCCGCCAGACCGATGTGCGTGTGCGTGTTGCCGATGTCCAAAAGCAAAAACACGGGTCGTCTCCGAGCCGGACTGGAGTTCATTTTTCGAGTGTCAGATCGCCACCGATGACGCGTTCCAGCAAGCCGTGTTCGGTGCGCACCAACAGCGCGCCATCCTCGCCGAGCGCTTCGGCCCGACCCCGAACGCGCCGCGTGCCGATCTGAATCGTGACCTGACGACCGAGCGTCGTGCAATGCGCCGCCCACTCGTCGGCCACCGCGGCGAACTCACCCCGGCACACGCGCGCATAATCCCGATCCAGCTCCCGCAGCAGCGCCACCGCCAGCGCGGGCCGATCCACCGCGCGGTGACATTCGATCTGGAGCGAGGTCGAGACCTTGCGCAGCTCCGGCGGAAAATCCCCCGCGTCCAGATTCACGTCCACGCCGATGCCGAGGATGACGTATTTGACGCGGTCGAGCTCGGCGCTCAACTCGGTGAGGATGCCGGCGAATTTGCGTCCGCGCGCCAGCAGGTCGTTGGGCCATTTGATCTCGGGCCTCAGGCCCGTTTGCGCGTGCACTGCGCGCCACAATGCCGTGGCTGCCGCCACCGTCAGGCACGTCGTTTCCTGCGGCCGCAGCGGCGGGCGCAGCAGCACCGAGAGCCACAGTCCTTTGCGCGCGGGCGAGTGCCAGGAACGTCCGAGCCGACCGCGCCCGCGGGTCTGCGCTTCGGCAAACACCACCACGCCCTCGGCCACCCCGTCCCGCGCCAGTTTCTCCGCCACGTCGTTGGTCGAGCCCGTCTCCTCAAACACGCGAATGTCGCGCCCGATCACCCGCGGGCGGCCGAGCCGCGACAGCAAATCGTCCCGGTGCAACCGATCCGGCGTGCTCAACAACCGGTAGCCGCGATGCGGTCCGGCCTCGATGTCATAGCCGAGCCGACGCAGCTCCTCGATGCGGCTGCGGATCGCCGCGCGGCTCAACCCCAGTTGCCGGGACAGTTGCGCGCCCGAAACGCCGTCCGGATGCGCCCGCAATGCTGAGAGAATTTTGATGTCGGTGCTCATGCCGCGCTCCGCGCCCGGGACGGATGGCTCACGGTTCAAAATCCAGTCCCACGTCCACCGCGCGCGCCGAGTGCGTGAGCGCGCCCACGGAAATGAAATCCACGCCCGTGCGGGCAATCGCGCCCACGTTGCGCAACGTCACCCCGCCGCTGGCCTCGGTCTGGGCCCGACCCGCCACCAGCCGCACCGCCTCCCGCAGTTGGCGCACCGTCATGTTGTCCAGCAGGATCACGTCGGCGCCCGCCTCCACCCCTTGGCGCACCTGCGCCAGCGTGTCGGCCTCCACCTCCACGCGCAGGTTTGGAAACCGACGGCGCGCCGCGCGCACGGCCACGGCAATCGGATTCGGACGCGCTCCCCGCAACATCGCCAGGTGGTTGTCCTTGATCAGAACCATGTCAAACAGGCCCCGGCGATGATTCTGCCCGCCGCCGCAGCGCACGGCGTATTTTTCAAAACCTCGCCAGCCGGGCGTCGTCTTGCGCGTGTCCAGGATGCGCGCCCGCGTGCCGCGCGTGGCGGCGACAAACTGCGCCGTGAGCGTGGCGATGCCCGAAAGTCGCTGGACAAAATTCAGCGCCACGCGCTCGGCGCTCAGAATCGCCCGTGCCGGGCCGCGCACGCGCAACAACACCGCGCCCGCGGCCACCCGCTGCCCGTCGCGGGCCAGCCGCTGCACCTGCACCGCGCCCGAGCGCAGACGAAACGCCGTCTCGGCGAACACCAGCCCGGCGACCACCAGCGGCTCGCGCGCGCGCAGCACCGCCACCGCCCTCGCCCCCGCCGGCACCACCGCCAGTGAGGTGACGTCGCCCCTGCCGATGTCCTCGGTCAGCGCGTGGCGCACCGCCGCGCGGACTTCTGAAAGCCTCAACCCTTCCACGCGCCGCAGCATGACCGGCTTCATTGCCAATTTCCAATTGCCAATTTGCAATTTGCAATCCCCCACGCGCCGACGCTCCACGATCCATTCGATGTTCGGTGTTCGATGTTCGGTGTTCGATGTTTTTGGGCCGCGCGCCCGCCCTCCCTCTCCCAGCGGGAGAGGGCCGGGGTGAGGGAGAACGCGTTGTGCGGATGAGGGTGTCCAAAGGCTCGCGGGACTCCACCCTCACCCTTCCCCTCTCCCTCGAGGGAGAGGGAATTGCGCAAGCCGCGCGCGGCGAGCGCGAGAGCGTTTTGGAGTGCGGCGGCTTGCCGCCGCTTTCGCTCCGCCGACTGTGAGTCGGCGGCACGGCAGATTTCCAATCTGCGCCACGCTCGCCCTGTCTCTTATACACA